>NZ_JBEOPL010000012.1:0-156557 GCF_040310065.1 Shewanella sp. TB7-MNA-CIBAN-0143 | reverse complement strand
ACCGCTTGATACCGCTTGATACCGCTTGATACCGCTTGATACCGCTTGATACCGCTTGATACCGCTTGATACCGCTTGATACCGCTTACTATTACTTTTCTACGCGAAGCACAAATAATTAAGGCTTGATGTTGAAGTACTACTTAGAGTAGTGGTATCAACAATCAAGCCCTAATAATCAACCTATGTAAATAAGCTAATTTTTAATAACTATTCTTACTTTTTGTAAGAAGAAGCCATGTTGTCTAAACGGTCGTTAGCACGTTTAGCTTCAGCTTGTGCGTCCATAGAAGCAGCTTTAGCGCCTTTAACATCAGCAGATAGCTTGCTTTGCTCAGACTTTAAAGAACCAACTTGTGCTGATAGTTGATCAACTTTGTTACCTAGGTTTGCTACGCTTTCTTCTAAAGCAGTAGTGTTAGCACAACCACCTAATAAAGCAGTCATCGCAACACCAGCAATCATCAGTACTTTCTTGTTCATGGGTAAATCCCTTAATATATAGGTTGTTAAATAGTGCAACGGCATGTGCCTTTGCAACGGCGTAATTATGTCACAGATTTTTTTATTTGCTATAGGCAAATATAAGATTGTTCATTTAAAATAGCGAAATAAATGAAAATTGCAAGTCTACCGGGCCAAAAGCATCATTAATTGCCGAATTTATATAAATCTTAGTGATTTATTGCTTATTCCCTGTTAAAAAATGCTTTTTTCCGCTTTTTTTCATAAAACCCTAAATAGGCAATAGCTAATGTAGCTGCTTGCTTTCAATGTATTGTATTTTATAGTTATTAATCGTTTCGGCTCGATTTAGCTGAAGTTGACTTTTAATTTGCGATCCTTGGTAACCCGCGGCAATAATCGATTGCACATCGACGTTGCTCGCTAACTCATAGCAATGTAGTAAATATTCGGCTTGTGGATAGGAAGATTGTTCAAATCCAGTTCGTCCTCTTAAGTCGCCATGACAACATAATAGTAGCTCTGTTAAGCGTTGAGGTTTTCGCCAAAAATCACCTTTATCAAATAATTTGACGATGGTTTCTGCTCTTAGTTCAAACGCGTTATGAATGTTTTGGTGTTGATCGCTGACTAATAATGCTAAATCACGGTATTCGTTTGGCACTCTAATTCGTTCACAAAGCTTTTTAATGACCGGCAAACCTTTCTGCCCGTGGCCATAATGCTTCGGCCAATCTTGTTTTGGGGTCAACGCTTTACCTAGATCGTGAACTAGAGCGGCAAAACGTACTGCTTTATTGTCACTTAATAGACTCGTTTGCTCGAGAACCATGAGGGTATGAATGCCAGTGTCTATTTCAGGATGCCACTTTTCAGGTTGTGGCACGCCAAACAACGCATCAATTTCAGGAAATAACACTGTTAATGCTTGGCATTGCTTTAATACATTGAAAAAAACCTGCGGACTTTGGCTGCTTAATGCTTTATCACATTCTTGCCATACGCGTTCTGGGGTGAGGTGATCTAATTCACCGCTATTAGCTATGTCGGTCATTAACTGTAAGGTTTCAGGTGCAATAGTAAACCCTAAGTGGTGAAATCGAGCGGCAAAACGAGCCACTCGTAACACGCGTAAAGGATCTTCAACAAAGGCATCTGACACATGGCGAAGTATTTTAGCGTTAATGTCTGCAATACCGTGGAACGGGTCCGTCAGTGTGCCGTGCTCATCTTGCGCGATGGCATTAATGGTTAAATCACGGCGCAATAAGTCTTCGACGAGAGTGACATCTTTATTGGCATCACAACTGAAACCTTGATAACCCTTACCGGTTTTTCGTTCTGTTCTGGCTAACGCATATTCTTGCTGAGTTTTAGGGTGTAAAAAAACAGGAAAGTCTTTACCGACTTGCTGATAACCCAATGTGAGCATTTCTTCTACGCTGCTGCCAACAACCACATAATCTTTATCAACGACAGTTTGTTTAAGAAGGGTATCGCGTACGGCCCCGCCTACTAAATAAATCTTCATGGCGTACCACAACGTGTAATAATAAGTTGCTTAAATCTTATCAGAGTTAGATTTTTACGGCTAACTTTTGACAAGCTGTCATACAAGCATTAACGTGAGCCGTCAGTTTCAAATAAGGATTTTTGGTCGAATGTATAAAGCCTTCTATGGATTAAACGATAATCCATTTTCTATCGCGCCTAACCCTCATTATATGTTCTTAAGTGACCGTCATCGTGAGGCGTTGGCTCATTTAACCTACGGCCTAGGTGAAACCGGTGGCTTTGTATTATTAACGGGTGAAGTCGGCACTGGAAAAACCACTGTTTCTCGCTGTCTATTACAACAAATACCCGATAATACCGACACCGCGTTTATTCTAAACCCATCGTTAACAGAGCTTGAACTCTTAGCCACCCTATGTGATGAGCTGGAAATTAAATACGGTGAAAATCCGACGTTAAAGCAGTTGACTGATTTAATCAGCATGTACTTACTGAATAATCACAAAAATGGTCGTAATACGGTGCTGATTATTGATGAAGCACAGCATTTGCGTTCGGAAGTATTAGAGCAGCTGCGTTTATTGACCAATCTAGAAACCAACACCAAAAAACTGCTGCAAGTGATTTTGATTGGCCAGCCAGAATTACAACAACTGCTAAAACGTCAAGACTTACGTCAGTTAGCACAGCGGATCACCGCTCGCTATCATTTATTACCGCTAAATAAAGATGAAATTGCTCTATATGTGTTGCACCGTTTGCAGGTTGCCGGTAGGCATGAGCCGCTATTTACACGTAAGGCGATAACCGCGTTACATAAACATTCTGGCGGTATTCCGCGTTTAACCAACTTATTATGTGAACGTGCATTAATGGCTGGTTATGGACAAGCTAAGGTTCCGATTGATCACAAAATGGTTAATCAAGCTGCGGTCGAAGTATTGGGTGATATTGATGTACCAGGCGATAAACGCTGGCCATTTATTGCCGCTACTGCGTTGGTGCTCGCTTTTGGTTTATCATTTTATCTGTTTAATCGTTCAGCCATTGAAAACAATATGAATGCGAATGCGGCGATAGCAGATGTTCAAGCGCAATCTAGCTTAGCCAATCAAACGCCTGCAGTTATGCCTAGCCAGATAAACCAAGCAGCACAAACTCAACAAGTACAAGCAGCAACTCCAGTTGCCAATGCACAACAACAAATTATGCGCCAAGCAATGCTACAAAGCAGTAGCATTGATAATGCCTTTGCCGGATTATTTGGCTTGTGGAATAAACAGCCTATTATCGGCTTGTCTGCCTGCCAAGCTGCGCAGCAACAAGATTTAGCCTGTTATCAGCAACAAGGTAATTGGCACAGTATTATGCGTCTTAATTACCCCGCAGTTGTTTACTTGCAAGATACGCAAACGAACGTGTTTTATGGCGTAATTGTTGAGCGTCAAGCCGAACAGATTTTATTGCAACTGGGCGAGCAACAATTTTGGGTGAATAAAGATTGGTTTGACCGCCACTTTAGCGGCACTTTTGAAATTTTGTGGCAACCAGACAGTGTCTTGCCGCGTGAGATTGGTCAGTCCTCTAGCTTGGCACAAGTGCAATGGCTCGAAAATAGCTTAGCGTTAGTCAACAAGCGACGTGCACGGCTACTGACGCAGTTTGATAGTGATTTAGAACAACAATTAATGAATTTTCAACGTCAGCATGGGTTAAAGCCAGACGGTATAGCAGGCAATCAGACTTTGGTGCAGCTTAACTTATATCTGAGCCAGCAAGGCCCTCGTTTAAGTACCTCTGAGGTGCGCAGTTAATGTCAATTCTATTGGATGCGGTTAACCGTAAAAAGCAGCAACAAGGTGATGTTGTCGATATTATGTCGACGCAGCAGCCTCAATATACATCGCAATCTAACAGCTCAAATAAGTTGAATAAGTATAGTGTATTGGCTGTAGCCATTGCTTTGGGCATTGGCGCTGCATGGGGCATGAGTGTGCTATTACAGTCACCGTCTGCATCGTTATCAACTATCCAGCATAATGGCGTTAATGCACAACAAACTGTCACGGCGCCAGTTGCTGTTGTTACACCACATAAAACACCTGAAGCATTAGCCGGTAACAAAAATGAATCTGCGGTACAAAATAACGATGATATTCGTTTAGCGGGTAAGGTGGCATTACCTATTGCCAAACCTTTCAATACGAATGCAATGAACACGCAAGCGGCAAGTTATAATAACAATGGTTACGCTGAGTCTTCTGGTGTGAATGAATTATATCTGCAAGCAAATGATGGCCAGCGCAATTTTCAACAAGTTAACTCCCAGCAATTCAACCCTCAACAATTTAGCTCTCAACAAACCAACGCCCAACAAGCCAATTTTCAGCAACCAAGCTATCAGCAGCAAGCAGGTTATGAACAGGATAATTATCAAAGCGGGCAAGATAGCAGCGTTGATGAATATCAGACACAAGAGAGCAATCGTCAACAGGCGCAGCAGCAAGAAGCTATTGCATTGGGTGCTAAGGCTAATCGCCGAGGTTTAGCAGAGCTTGAGGCATTGCGCTTGCAAGTAAATGCTGCCGCAGAAGACGTCGATTTTGCCTCTGTTAAAGCACCATCAATTAAAGAGCAGAGTAATTTGATTGCTGCGTTTGAAACTGCGCTTAAAGACGTTGAATATGAACAGTCGGCGAATCAGCAAGTGACCTCAGCAAAATTAGATCCTATCCCTCGACCTTCCAATCAGCAAATTCCTAAGTATGGTGACTTACCCGCGAGTGTGCAGTTGCAAGTACCGGAGTTTAATATTAATGCTCATGTGTATTCGACAGAACCAAGTAACCGTTGGTTAAATGTCGATGGGGTTGAATTACAACAGGGCGATATGATCAAGAATAAGCTGACGATTGTAGAAATTCGTCCTCGAGATATCGTATTAGAAATTGATGGTGAGCAATTTAGAGTGCCAGCAATTTAAGGCGATGTTGGGATGTTAGGCATAAAACAAAGGCGCTATTAGCGCCTTTGTTTTATCTGAAAAACTCTCGTACTAAATATTAGCCGTGAATGTTATTGGCTAAAAACAGCGTTAATCCATAACCTATGCAGTAGCATAATAGTAATGCTGGAACATATTTTAAGTAGCTTACGAATGTCAGCTCTTCAACTTTACTCATCGCGATAATGCCAGATGCCGAACCGATGATTAATAACGATCCGCCTACACCAACCGAATAAGTTAAGCCTAACCATTGTGCTGTTGTCAGTACGGGATCTGCTTTTAATAATGCTGCAGTTAGTGGCACGTTGTCTAATAATGCAGAACCGACACCGGTAAAGAAGTTAGAAATGCTTGGGTTATACATGCCATAGACTTCTGTTAATAGGTTAAGCGTACCAATCTCTTTAAGCATACCAACCAGTAACAAGATACCTAAGAAGAACAGCAGGGTATCGAACTCAACTTGGCGAATGTATTCTAATACCTGAACTTCTTCTGTTTTACTCTTATGGGTAGTACCGACTAAGAACATTACTGATAAACCGAATAAAAAGGTCAATACCGGTGGAATACCAAACAGCACGTTAAGTACCATGGTTAATACGATGGTGGTGAAGAAAATCAAGCCAATGACGATATCAACGGTATTGTAGTTTTGCTCAATTGGCGATGTGCTCACATGCCCTTCGGCTTTGAGTGAGAACAATATTGCTAGGATCATAACGCTGATGCTGGCAGGAATGAACAGAATTAATAATTCAGAAATATGCACTTTACCGGCAAGGAAAATCATCAGAGTCGTTACATCGCCGGTGATTAATGCAACCCCACCAGAGTTTACTGCAAAGATAATGAGCACTGCCATACGGCGACGCATTTGTTTGTCTAAATTAAAGGTGGTCAGTAAACCTAACGACACCAGTGTGGCTGTCACGTTGTCACAAAAAGTCGACAGTACTAATGAAAACATCCCAACTTGTATCATCAACATGCGAACAGACACTTGCTGCGGAAATATTTTTTGCACCAGTACTTGGATCATACCTTTAGCGTTAAGGTAAGCAACAAAGGTCATAGTAGACATTAAAAACAGCCATAAGGTGGCAATTTCTAATAAGTTTTCATTGAGTTCTTCACCGACCAGTTTACTTTTCTCTGGGCTACCAGAGGCAATAAATAAGGTGATCCAAGCAATACAGCCAAGGAACAGGGTGGTTTTGGCTTTATTAATATGGGTAACTTCTTCGAGCACGATACTTAACAGCGCAAGCACTGCAAGTGAGATAAGAAAGGTATGTAGCATGACTGCAATTCCAACTTTGTGTTGTAGGTAATCAACATCATTACCATGAATTTTTGCTAACCTAATTCAGCCTTTTTTTTAAGGTTCAATTAAGCTTTCCGTTTGGCGGGGCGATCACATCACACCACGGGCATTTTCGCAATATAGATCACAGTTTTTTCGTCAATTATCGACCAAAGTCGTGGATAAAATAATTAACACAGAGAAAGGTAATAGGAATTTGTTAACATAAATAAAAATAGGATAAACAACGTAGTTATTTATCCTATTTTTGTTACCAACAGTTTGCTTAACCTAAAAAGAGGTTAACTGATGAAGTTGAGCTATTTCATTGCCGCAAAAACGCGATCAACAGCAGCTAAAGTATATTCAATTTCAGCATCACCATGAGCCATAGACATGAAGCCTGCTTCATAAGCACTTGGCGCTAAATAAATACCTTCATCTAACATGGCATGATAGAAATGACGGAAATGCTCCATGTTGCATTTTGTGACTTGGGCAAATGACGTCATTGGCGTGTTATCTTCAGTAAAGAAGAAACCAAACATGCCGCCCACATAAGTAATATTTAATGGAATACCATGTTTGTCTGCTGCGGCTTTAAAGCCTTCAGCAACACGTTTAGTTTTGTCTGCAAGGGCGTCATACAAACCGGGTTCACACAAAGCGTCCATTTGCGCTAAACCGGCAGTCATTGCAATTGGGTTACCGGATAATGTACCCGCTTGATAGACTGGACCTGTTGGTGCGATAAATTGCATAACGTCTTTACGGCCACCAAATGCGCCTACAGGCATGCCACCACCAATGACCTTACCAAGTGTGGTTAAGTCTGGCGTTACGCCATAGTGACCTTGTGCGCCACTCATAGAGACACGAAAGCCTGTCATCACTTCATCGATAATCAATAACGCACCGAATTCGTCACAAATTGTACGTAAGCCTTGTAAAAAACCTTCTACTGGCGGGATACAGTTCATGTTGCCCGCAACGGGTTCAAGGATGATACAAGCGATATTGTCTGGGTTCTGTTCAAATATAGCGCGTACAGAATCAAGGTCGTTATACGTCGCGGTTAAAGTGTGCTTGGCAAAGTCTTCTGGAATACCAGGTGAACTTGGCTGGCCTAACGTTAATGCGCCTGATCCCGCTTTAACCAACAAGCAGTCAGCATGACCGTGGTAGCAACCTTCAAACTTTAAAATATCATCACGGTTAGTAAATCCACGGGCTAAACGGATTGCACTCATGGTAGCTTCGGTGCCCGAACTTACCATACGAACTTGTTCCATCGATGGCACCATTGAAATGACTTTTTCAGCCATTTTTACTTCAAGTTCAGTCGGTGCGCCAAATGATAAGCCGTTTTCGACAGCAGCTAACACTGCTTGACGAATTTTAGGATGATTATGGCCTAAAATCATCGGTCCCCATGAACCCACATAGTCGACATACTTTTTGCCATCGGCATCAAAAATATAAGCGCCATCAGCTTTTTCAATGAACAAAGGTGAACCACCGACACCATTAAAGGCACGTACAGGTGAGTTAACGCCACCAGGAATGGTTTTTTTAGCCTGTTCAAATAAAACTTCGGAACGGGTCATGTCTAATCCTTAATATTGTGTGCCAATTATCTATCGGCTTTACGTGAATACCAGTTTACTGGGCACTCATACTTTTCGAGTTGGTTTTCAACTCCAAGTGTTAATGCAAAAAGTGCCATACGTATAAGTAAGCCGTTGTCGGCTTGTCTAAAAATAGCCAAACTTGGATGGCTGTTTAAATCATTGTCGAGTTCATTTGCTTGCGCGCGTGAATCTCGAGGTAATGGATGCATAATCACCGTATTTGATTTGCAATGTTGCGTATAAATATTGTGATTTAAGCGAAACTTACCCCGGTATTTATTGGCTTCTTCCTGTGACGGAAAGCGCTCTTCTTGAATACGGGTAAGATATAAAATATCCGCGTTATGTAAATTACCTTCAAGTTGTTCGGTTATTGTGATCTTATGGCCAGCATTTTCAATGTCGGCGATCACATAGTCAGGCATTGCTAGCTCACTTGGCGATATCAATGTGAACTTAATGTCCTTATGCATACAAAGTAAGCGCGAAAGTGAATGCACAGTGCGACCATATTTTAAGTCACCTACCATGGCAATATGCATACCATCGATACCCATACCTGAATGGCTTAATTCTTTTTTGATGGTAAATAAGTCCAGCAAGGCTTGAGTTGGATGTTCATTTGGTCCATCACCGCCATTGATCACTGGCACTCGGCTGCCTTCAGCAAACTCTTTGACGGAGTAGGCATCTGGGTGACGCATGGCAATCACATCTGAGTAAGTTGATAGTACTCTAGCCGTGTCATACAAGGACTCGCCTTTTGATAATGACGATGATGCCATTCCTGTGGTTTCTCGTACATGTCCGCCAAGCAAATTGAAAGCGCAGCCAAAGCTGACACGAGTACGGGTGCTAGGTTCAAAAAAAAGATTGCCTAAAATAGCACCTTCCAACACTTTGGTGCGTTTTTCACGCAAAGCATAAGGGGTCATTTTGTTAGCAACATTAAAAATAGTGTTAATCGAATCCAGATCTAACTGGCTTACTGAAAGGATATGTGAACCTTCGAACTGTGTCATCAGCCTGATTTCCAAAGTTTAGGGGCAAAATATTCACCAGAACAGCATGCTATTTTACCGTATTATTATATAGGGCATTATATAGAGTGTTATATAGGTTATGTGTAGGGTGGCTGAGGCAAAATTGTAGCAGAAAAGAACTGCCAGATAAATATAATAACCGTGCTGAACTTTGAGATTCACTTGCTGCTATGAAGAACATTCGCAGGGCTTTAGTTTACTTTTTAATGGAATTAAGTTGCGCGCCTTTATGACTCATTCAGCACTGAATGAGCGGCATACTGACCGAGCTACCTCAAATTTCATTGTGCTATAGCAGCCCCTGTATGGGTTAATGAATATTTGTTAAAGCATTTCGCCTCACTATTTAAGTTGTCTAATTTCCTAATAAAAGGACCGCTTTCAAGGTGTTAATACGTCTTGTTAGCCAATAGACCTATTTTGAAAATAGGTTGATTGGATAGGTATATTCCTTTTTCACTCGGTGAGAGCTTATACCGAGGATAGGCTGGGACTATACCTGCCCGGAGCGGATTTCTTGAAGTAAATTAGCCCAACTTATTACCCCAACCACTTTCTGATTAGTGCCTCGATAGATATACACTTCACCGGAGCGTTTCGCGACCAGCGCTTCATAGGCTTCATTTAAGGTGGCCGTGTCTGGTAACCCTGGCATAGGAAGGCGTGATAGCGTGGTTGAATCTTCAAATGACTGCATTTCAAGACGCAGCATTTCAATTTCTCCCTCTGCATTACGCACTAGTACTGGGCGACCTGCTGCCCGTTTGAGTACTTCAAGTAGCAGTTCGTCATCATCATTAACAATGACAAAGCGTTTATCCATCAGTACCCTCACACCTTTCTTTTGTAGCCCTTGGTTAAGCGGAGCAATTTTGTAACCAAGCCCCATAATATCAAGTTGTTTTAGCAAGATAGAATTGGTATTAAATCCCTGATACGCCACCAAAAATGCTGGGATGGTGACAAACATGGCCGGTAAAATAATCGAAGCATCGTTGGTTAATTCAAGTAATGCAACTAATGCTGCTAGGGGCGCACTCAGGCAAACCCCCATCATCGCCGTCATCCCAATCACGGTATATAAGCCAACATATGGCGCAATTGACGGGAATATTAGGCTACTGATTAACGCTAGAATTGCCCCAATTAAGGCGCCAATACCATAGAGCGGACCGATAAGTCCGCCTGGTACGCCAAAGCCAATAGCAGCAATGGTCGCCAACATTTTTGCTAATAACAGCGCGATTAAAAACAACAAACTAGGATGCTCACTAATGGCTTCATTGATGGCAAAATCGCCTGAGCCTAATGCCTGTGGCATGACTAAACCAACTAGAGTGGTGACTGCTGCAGCAATGAGCAGACGATAAATTAATGGCCAGTGCTGGCCAGTGGCAGTGACTTTCATCAGTGAAAAGTTAAACAGGGCAGCGACACATCCCAGCGCAAGCCCGCCAATGAGTAAAATAGGATAATGATCGAGTGGAATGTGGATCACATTGATCAAATCGTATTCGTGAATATTACCAAATACAAGTTGGCTTGATACCGCGCCGCAAATAGCAGATAGCATAATAGGGAAAAAGTAATGAATTTTGTACTCTCGTACAATGACTTCAAATACAAACAAAACCGCAGCCAGCGGTGCGTTAAAGGTGGCAGCAATACCCGCGGCAATACCGCTAGCACACATAATGCGCACGCTATTGTCTGGTAGCGAGAACTTCTCAGCCATAACACTTGCGCTCACCGCACCTAAGTGAATCGCTGGGCCTTCTTTTCCGACAGAAAAATTGGTCATCAGTGCGATTAATGCTTGAAAAAACTGTCCAGCAGCTGATTGAAGCGGTACCTTACCGTAGTGCAATTTAAATCGATGCAATACATAAGCAATGCCCATGCGTCGGTAACGCTTTGACCCCAACAATGACAGCAACCAAATAAGCAGCGCGCCGATTAAAGGTAAGTAAGAGCGCCAATCGCTTAAGGTTGAGCTAAGGCTCATGGAATCTGCATGCAGGTATTGTTCTGCCCACACCAAGCTTAACCGGAATAAGATAATCACTAATGAGGCGATGATGGCAAATAACAGTGCGAGTGCACAAAGTTGTACACTAATTTTAGCCTGAGATAACTTATCTCTAAATTCGTTACGTAGATATTTGCGCGTAGTTCTTTTGGCGTGAATAATAGCGGCTTTATTTATCTTAAATTGCACGGTTTGACTCTAAAGTCTGTTGATATTTTAGGGTTGTGTTTGACAATTTTTTATTGATTGACCGATAACGCGTATGTGTCATGTTATGACTCTCCATCAATTTGCACTAACGCCTTTTAACAGGTCAAAGTACTGCCTGCGCATGTTTTTTAGCTCTTTACGTTGGCTGGTAAAGCTTTATTTGGCAAGCAAATTATTATCATTAGAACCTTATTTACAATGCATAGGATTTGAACAAGATGTTAAGCTCTACAGAAATATAAGCCCTAAGCAAATAAGCTTCATCAAGCATACTGTATTTTATTAAAAGGTTGTAACGTAATGTTAAATTATCACCGCTGGTTAGACAGACTGCAAGTTTTAGAACGCAAAAACCGGACATCAAGCATATACTTAATAGGGTTAATGGTAGTGTGTTTTTTGCTGGGAGCGATAAGTTTTAACCTATGGCTTTCATTTGCACCAGAGGCTACACCAAATAGCGCCAGTGGTAAGCGTAAATTATTGCAAGAACTAGAGACTCAAGCGCAAGCGCTTGCCAGTCGAAATTTAGCCTTAAGTATTGCTGATAATGCCAATAAAGAAATGCAAGAAATGTTTAGTCAGCAATTATCTGCACAGAAAGCGTTAGAAAAAGAATTAGCATTTTATCGCAGTGTTATGGTTACCGATGCTGATGTTGAAGGGGTGGCAATTCATGGGGTGGAATTATCTCAAGGTGTAGCTCCCGAGCAATATCAGTTACGATTAATCTTAACTCAGTTGCAAAAACGCAAAGTGAAAGTGAAAACCAACGCCACAGTATTGTTGCTCGGCACACTAAATGGCGGGCCAGCCGAACTGTCTTTGAGCGAGTTAATTAATAAAAAGCTGGATTTTGAGTTTAATTATTTTCAAATAATGGACAGCGATTTTGTGCTGCCAAGTGGTTTTAATTTACAACGAATTATGGTTAAAGTGAAGGTCGCTGCGAGTCGTGGGGTGAAAGGCGGGGAGATTGAACAAGTCTTTAATGTGCCAGAGCTGTTGATGGGTGAAAAAGAACTGCGGGTAATACTTGAACAAAATAGTCAGGTAAAGGATAATTCTCAGTAGACACCGAAGTAAGAGGTAGTAATGACTGAACAAGTTGATGCAACAATGCCGATCCAATTTACCGATGCGGCGGCGATAAAAGTAAAAGGTCTGTTAGAAGAAGAACAGAATCCTGAATTAAAGCTACGTGTATATGTAACAGGTGGCGGTTGCTCTGGTTTCCAGTATGGCTTTACATTCGATGAAAAAGTCAACGAAGGTGATTTCACCATTGAAAAGCAAGGTGTGCAGTTGGTTGTTGATCCAATGAGTCTTCAGTACCTTGTTGGTGGTGAAGTGGATTATACATCGGGTCTTGAAGGTTCACGCTTTTTTGTTAAAAACCCTAATGCGACCACCACATGTGGCTGCGGGGCTAGTTTCTCGGTGTAATGAGTCTTACAGCAGCGATAAACCACGCGATAAATGAGATAACAATCTCACTGTAGAATGGATTTATATAATAAAAAGCCGTCTTTTGACGGCTTTTTTGATTTATGGACAACATCTCTAAATAATACAACCGCTTATTAGCTACTCATAATGTTGAGGTTCATCCGCGGTTTAAACCACGCTTTCACTTTGGCATTAAAGCTAATCCACACTTGTATAATACCTAGCGTAATCAGCACTGAGTATATAAGCCAATCAGGCACTACGGCTTGAAATAAACCAAAATCAAATGTCGTTGGTCCGGCAACCAAATTATCTGGGTCATACATTATGATCGGTAATAGGCTATACAACAGCAGTTGCAACAGACAATAAACCCGCAGAAGATATAAGCCCGCTTTCTGGCGACCGATAATTGCCAATACCATCATCAAGGTCAAAATGCATAACATTGCACTTAACTCTGATAGTGAGCTGGCGGCCATTAATCCACTGACAGACGATAATGTATAGATAACCATTAAGGCAATAAGTCGTTTTGGTAAACGTGGTTTGACCGTTACTTTATCTATTTGGTTTGATTCCGAGCTGATTATTGTCATAACACATTAATGCTTTTGTTGTTTCTTTGGCGAAATACGTTCGTCCATTTCAAACGGTGGTACAACGACACCTAAGTCTTCTTGTACCGGGAATACAGCGATAAATAAATCATCATCTTCCATGCCGCTCACCCAACGTTCTTGAAACTCGTCTAGTGGAATGGCCAATGGTTCACAGTCTTTCCATTCATCAACTGCCCAAAGTGCAGCTGTTTCTTCAGAAGGCCACATTGGAATGCAATCTTCATCTTCAGTGGTTAGCATGACGCAACCATCTTGATCTTGAAGTGTCCAAATGATTTTTTCTATTTTAATTTGCTCAACCATATAATCGTAACGGCCTTCTGGCGTTAGATTCATCAGTTCAGACACACTTTTGGTTTTGTTGCTCATATTGACTCTCATCTTAAGTTACGGCTTTGCCCAATTTCAAACGATTGGGCAAATTTGTGGGCATCATAACATTGAGGCCACAATTGCAAAAGTAAACCGTACATATTGGTGTGTTTATCTCGCTTTAAAGCGGCCACCTAATATAGCCGTGCGTGACGCACCCGTGACGGCCGGTAAGTTGGCGGGTAAATCATGGTGATAACGCATTGCTAGCCATGCAAAGGCAATCCCTTCAACCCACTTAGCATCAACACCTAAGGCGCTGGTAGTATCGACTTTATAACCGGGAACTAAAGTGGCTAGTCGCTGCATTAAGGCTTTATTTAACGCACCACCGCCGCAAACAAACAATTCGCCAGTCGGTGACAATTTATTAATGTCATTGGCAATACTGTGACAGGTAAGGTCAAGTAAAGTGGATTGAATGTCTTGTTGATCTAAATGGCTATAGTCAGCGAGTTGTTGTTCAAGCCAAGCTTGATTAAATAACTCTCTGCCAGTGCTTTTTGGATAGGCTAGTGAAAAATAAGAGTGTGATAATAGCTGCTTGAGTAAGTCTGGGTGGGTGGTGCCAGAATCTGCCCAGGCACCATCTTCATCAAAAGGTTGGTTTAAGTTTTGTTGAATAAAGGCATCGATTAAATTGTTACCTGGGCCAGTATCAAAGCCTAATACTTGCTCACTATTGCCGGGTAAATAAGTAACATTGGCAATGCCGCCAATGTTTAAAATAACTCTTGAATGACCAGACTGAGCAAACACTTGTTGATGAAACGCCGGAACTAACGGTGCGCCTTGGCCGCCAAGGGCGATATCTTTACGTCTAAAATCAGCAATAACATCGATATTGGTTTCAATGGCAATGGTGTTTGGATCGCCAATTTGCAAGGTAAAACCCATTTCTAAATTGGGCATGTGACGCACGGTTTGTCCATGTGAACCAATCGCGATCACCTCAGCGGCAGTCACTGTTGATTTTGCCAATAAGTGATTTACTGCCTGAGCAAACAATTTGCCGACACTGCGATCGAGCCTACCTAAGCGGTTAATTTCATCTGTTTCGGGTTGACATAAACGCTGTAAGCCTTTTAATAAATGTGCTGGAATGGCTTCTGTATGGCTGGCGATTAGCACAGGATGTTCGGCCGAAAAATCAACCAATACTGCATCTACACCATCCATGCTTGTGCCTGACATTAGACCGATAAAATACTCTGGCTTAGACATGAAGTGACTCTCTGTTAACAGCAAAAAACCGCTTATTAATTACTTGCCAATTGCTGTTGTTGATTTGATTTTAGTTGCGTCATCAATTGCTTGCTGAGTGCAGCGAATTTGTTCTTCTCTCTGCTATCAATTGGCATTGATTTAGGTAAATCGATGGTTCGTGGATTGCGATGAACCCCATTTACAATAAATTCGTAATGTAAGTGAGCGCCAGTGACTCGGCCTGTTTTACCTAGAGTACCGATTATTTGGCCTTGTTTAACCGTTTCACCACGGTTTACTTTGCGCTTAGTTAAATGCAAATACTTAGTGGTGTAGGTTTCGTTGTGCTTAATGAATACATAGTTGCCATTAAACTGGTTATAACCGGCCTCAACCACTTTACCTTTACCTGCCGCTTTAATCGGCGTGCCAATGGCAGCAACATAATCGACACCGCGGTGGGCTTTAACTTGGCCTGTTACCGGATGTAAGCGACGGGGGTTAAAATTAGAACTGACGTATTTAAAGTCTACTGGCGAACGCAAAAAAGCTTTGCGCATGCTACTGCCATTTTCTGAATAGTATTCACCGTCGGTATAACGTACTGCGGTGTAGCGTTCACCTTGGTTAATAAACTCTGCTGCGAGAATATTGCCATTACGCAAAAATTGACCGTCGGCGTATTCTTGTTCAAACAACAACGAAAAGTGATCGCCTTTACGAATATCTAGAGCAAAGTCGACATCCCAACCAAAAATATTGGCCAATTCCATAATGTGGTTACCAGACAAGCCTGCATCGGCAGCGGCATTCCAAAAGTTACTTTTGATATTGGCGCTAATAAACGAGGTGCGATTAACGACTTCTTTAGTGTTAACCGTTTCTTTGTATTGCTCATTGTGTTGACTGATAATTAATGTCGACACTTTATCCATGCGATAGGTTAATTCTTGTAATTCACCTTGAGCATTTTTACTGATGGCGATTTCTTCGCCCGGCATGATTTTTAGTAGATTCTTTTTCGCTAAGGGTAATTGGGTAATGTCATAAACATCTTTCGCGCTGAGTCCTGCACGGCTAAATAAACCGCCTAAGGTATCGCCTTTAGCCACTTCATAGTATTCAACGCTATAATCATCATTAGCCGCTTGTTGTTTTAATTTAGCTTTTTGAGTGGCAACTTGCTGATCGATATCATTGATCATGCCATCAATATCAGAGGTACTTGTTTGCAACATGGCAAGATGATGGGCAAACGCTTCATCGTCAGGGGTTTCGCCGCTGTTTACCTCTTCGCTATTATCTCGTGATGCAAGGGCATCATTTGATATGAAATCAATCGATTCATCTTCAGCGACACTGTCATTATTACCCGGTGGTGTTGGGCTGCGAAAGGCTAATGGAATATCATAACGTTTATTGGTTTCTATGTCTGATTTGTCAGCAGATTGACTTACCAGTTGGGTTTGTTTAGATGCTTGAGCGTCTTCCGATGGAAACATCAGAATAATTGTCGTTAGAATCACCAATAAAGATAATGTGATTTGATGTGCTTTTGGCAGCAATGTGAATAAAGTAAGAAGCTTTGCCATTGACTCTGTTACCAATTTCTCTCTTTCGTTATTATCGGCTAAGTGTACACTCTTTCATTTGCTGTGGCTAACAAGTAACATAGACCTCTTTATTTTTTGTGCAAGCCCTGGGAGTTGCAGTAGAGATGGCGAATTTAGATCAAGTATTGGCAGAGATTAAGCGCGGTACCGATGAGATATTACTTGAAGCGGATTTGCTTGAGAAACTGAAAGAAGGGCGTCCCTTACGCATCAAGTTAGGTGCAGATCCTACCGCTCCAGATATTCACTTAGGTCACACGGTCATCTTGAATAAAATGCTTACTTTTCAAGAGCTTGGTCACGAAGTGATTTTCTTGATTGGTGATTTTACCGGTATGGTCGGTGATCCTAGTGGTAAAAACAGCACCCGTCCGCCACTGACTCGTGAACAAGTGCTTGCTAACGCCGAAACCTATAAAGAGCAGGTCTATAAAATTTTGGACCCTGCAAAAACCCGCATCGAATTTAATTCTAGCTGGTTAGAGCCATTAGGCGCTGCTGGCATGATCCGCTTAGCATCACAGCAAACTGTTGCCCGAATGATGGAACGCGATGACTTTAAAAAGCGTTATGCATCAGGTCAATCGATTGCGATTCATGAATTTATGTACCCTTTATTACAAGGTTACGATTCGGTTGCATTGAAAGCCGATGTTGAATTAGGCGGTACAGACCAAAAGTTTAACCTGCTTATGGGTCGTGAACTGCAAAAATCTGAAGGCCAAAAGCCGCAGACTGTCATCATGATGCCATTGCTTGAAGGGTTAGATGGCGTTAAGAAAATGTCTAAATCGGCGCATAATTATATTGGTGTGAGCGAGCCTGCCAACGAAATGTTTGGCAAACTGATGTCGATTTCTGATGACTTAATGTGGCGTTATCTTGAACTGTTGTCATTCCGTCCGTTAACTGAGTTAGCCCAATTCAAGTTAGACGTTGAAAATGGCACAAATCCACGCGACATCAAGATTTTGTTGGCCAAAGAAATCATTGCTCGTTTTCATGATGAAGAGCAAGCACAAGCGGCTCATCAAGCTTTTATCGACCGTTTCCAAAAAGGTGCCATCCCTGATGACATCGAAGAAGTGGTATTAGAAGCGGGCGACGGGTTAGCTATTGCTAACTTACTTAAAGATGCAGGCCTTGTGGGTTCAACCTCTGACGGTATGCGGATGATTAAGCAAGGCGCAGTTAAAATGGACGGCGAGAAGATTGAAGACAGTCGCCAAATTTTTAATGCAGGTCTTGAAGCGGTATTCCAAGTGGGTAAACGCAAATTTGCTAAAGTGATTTTAAAGTAATCACGGATGTTAGCGAATAAAAAACGGCTTATAATGTAAGCCGTTTTTTTATGTCTGAACCATGGTTAATTTATGGCTAATTTATACGTGCAACACTACTGAGACTCAAGTTGATCAGACATGGTTTGATAGTCCATTAAGTCCATTTGCTCAATTAAACGCTCAGTATTGTTATCAAATTTTAGTGTGGTGACACCTGGTACCGCAAGGTCGATAATTTTACCGGGTTTACCATATTGATCGCCGGGGCCTCGTAATCGATAACTGCCTATTATCACCACGAGAGAGCCGGTATTAAACATGTGTTCTACGTTTAAACGGTATTCTAATACACCTTCATGAGCCCGCTGTAAAAACGCAATAATATGCCGACCGCCAGTGTAAGTAGTATTGGCTGTTTTATCGTAAAATACCGTGTCGCGAGAGTAGAAACGACGCAGGACGGTATAGTCATGATCCGTAAGCGCTTCCATGTATTGCATCGCGAGTTGTTGTTCTCGTGGCATATCACCAATATTGGCTTTGCTCGGAAAGCTCAATAGCAAACAGCATAATATGAAGATTATTCGCACATTAAATTCTCTTTGTTTTCAAATCAAAAGCCGGTAAAGATAAGTGCCAGCGGATAGCACTCAGACGGATGATTAGCGTGCTGAACATAGCGATCAACATCGATGTCATGCTATCCATGCCGACAAATATGCTTAAGGTATAACAGATCCCTCCAACGATGGAAGCGGTTGCGTAAATTTCCGTTCGCAACACCATTGGAATTTGCCTACATAACAAATCTCGGATAATACCACCACCGACACCGGTTATTAATCCCATTACCACCGCGACCATACCAGATAACCCGAGTAATAAGGCTTTTTCCGCACCAATTACGGTAAATAGTGCTAAACCGAGTGCATCGGCAATAGATAATGAGCGTGGCGGTAATTTATGCGGTTTACGCACTAACACTAAGCAGGTTATTACGGTCGCAAGAATGACAAGAATATAGTTAGGATCGCGGATCCAAAAAACTGGCGTGGCACCTATTAACGCATCGCGAATACTGCCGCCACCAATTGCAGTAACAGAAGCCAACACGATAACGCCAAAGGGGTCCATACGATGCTTACCCGCAGCTAACGCTCCCGAAAGGGCAAATACCGCAGTACCACATAAATCAAAAAAGTAAATCCACTGACTCATTTACTTAACTCTTCAAGGTGAATGGTCAGAGCATCTACTGAAATACGGATCTCGATTACAGATAAAATTAACGAATACAATAACAGTAACAAACTTAACCCAAAAACTATCGAACCAATTTGGTTAAAACCAACATAAATCAAAATCATGCAAAACACACATAGGGCAAAGCTGCTGACACCGGCTTCTTGCATTTTTCGGATGATAATGATGCGTTGGCGTAAATTTTTAATTTGCTCGCCTTGCACTGGTTTTTTGTCGTTACTGAGTTGGCGGATTAATGCCGCTAATGAAAAAAATCGATTTGTGTAGGCCAATAGCAATAAGGAAATTGCCGGGAATAATAATGCCGGAGTCGTTAACGATACATGTAAGTTGTTCAACAAAGCGATATTCCTAAACAGGTTTTTAAGCAGACAATAATCAATTTTTTGTTATTTAAAAGGTTAATATGCTGTAAAAATGCAATGACCTTGTGATGTAATATTCTTATATTAACAAGCGAATATGACGCACAGACAAAATAGACAAATATTGATTCATAATTGCTAAATAATAGCCTGTTTAAAACAAGATTTATACGTTTAAAGTAATCTTAATCCTGTCCATATTAATGGCAATAATAACGTTAAGCTTATCCAGAATAGGTTCGCGGTTTGTGTCACTGTGATTGCTTGGCTTATGTAGCGATGATCTGGCAAGGGACCCGCTTTTACTTTCGGTAAATCGACCCGAATTGTCTTACCATTTTCGATAAATTGCTGGGGGCCACCAAGCTCTATCTTCAATAACTTAGCCGCTAATGCATAGCTGCTGTAATGATTATTCAATTGATTTTTATTGGTTTGAGCTGATATTGGCTGCGAAAAAATAGACCTAATACCCAGTTGCCCAAACTGAATCGCTAACGAGCAATGCCATAATAAGGTTGGTATGAAAAAAATTACCCGATTGAATTGGCCTACAAAACTCGAAAAAATATGAAAGTGTGGATGATATGGCGGCCAGCAATGTTCTAGTTGTCTTAGCATCCGCACTACTAATGCCATGGAAGCGCCGCCTAAGCTAAAAAACAATATAGTCGCTAAGGTGCCGTAAATGGGAGTGGTAAAAAGTTTTTCAATGGTGGTTTTACTTAAACCGACTTCAGATAACACTTGAGTATTCTGACGTACCCATGGGGTGAGTAGTTGTTTTGCGTCTTGCTTATTACCGGTTTTTATTGCTGTAACGACCTTTTCAGCCACGGGTTTAAATGCTGAGTCGCATAAACAAAAATACAAGATGATTAGCTCAAAAAACCATGGGTAGGCGGCAAGGCTGAGTAAAAAACTGACGATAATCCCGCTAGGTACTATCAAAATAAGTGTGGCTAAAATCCCAGCGATAAGTTGTTGGCTCACAGCTCGGTCTGGGTGGTTAACCTTACTGGAAATTAATACCGCTAAACGGTTAAACCATAATAATGGTTGCAGCTCTCTAGGAATAGGAGCAAACCGAGCCAATATTAAGGCACAAAATAAAATACAACAGCTCTGAAGTAATCCGCCGTCTTGGCTCAGTAATTGAGGATTGAATAATTGATTGACCATAGAGACTCAATAATGTGCTGTTGTATTGTTTATGAAGCCTGCTTAGCTCGTCCCCATAGCGGGCCCGAGCTAAGTGTAGACCGATTACAGCTGTTGTAATAGCGCGATAACCATCATTGCTGAATGCATACCTGCTTTGATAATGTACGAGTCAAAATCAACGGGTGAGTCATTGTTTGCATTGTCTGATAGCGAGCGAATAACCACAAATGGCACGTTAAACTGGTGACATACTTGTGCAATCGCTGCGCCTTCCATCTCACAAGCTGCCATCGTTGGAAAGTTTTCACGCATAATTTTTGTGCGTACAGGATCGCAAATAAAGCTGTCGCCAGTACAAATTAACCCTTCAATTGCCTTAACTTCACCTAATTCAGCGACAGCACTTTTGGCCGCATTGACTAAGATGCTATCTGGCATAAATGCCGCAGGTTGCTGAGCCATTTGGCCAATTTCATAACCAAATGCTGTGACGTCTACATCGTGATGACGCACTTCTGATGAAATGACAATATCGCCAATTGCCAATGAATCGACAAAACCGCCAGCAGAACCGGTGTTAATCACATGGGTTGCGGCAAACTTTTCGATTAATAATGTGGTTGCAATACTGGCTGCTACTTTACCGATACCTGAGCGGGTCACAACCACGTCTTTACCGGCAATGGTGCCGCTAATAAATTCGATGCCAGCAATTGTTGTATGTACTGGTTCTACAATAGCTTGAACTAAATGAACAACTTCTGGCTCCATTGCGCCAATAATACCGATTTTCATGTGTAAACCTTAACTGAATAAGCAAATTCGAATGGGCGCTAATATACCATGAGCTCGATAAATTAGTGAAAACTGACAGTGATTTTATTGACCCATTAATTGGTTATTTGTGGCTAAACCTCGTGTTGATATTATTCTATTATGACTAATTTAATCCATAGTAATTGGAAGTGATTGCTCTTTTTAACCTTAATTAATGACAGCACAATAACCTCAATCCAAGGCGCTAGCCTCAGGATTGCAGATTAAAGTGTCATTGACGTTATTTAGAGGGGAAATCATGCAACACGATATTATTTATTTTGTAGACTCATGAAGTTGTGAGGTTAATTTTACTGCTGGCTTTGCGTGAGCAAATGATCGATTGCGCGAACCACATCGATACTGGCCTGTTCCATGGTTTCAAGATGAGCCAAAATAGTCGACTCGTTACCCGACTGCATGGCTATAACAGCTGCTTTACCTGCACTGTGTACGGTTGTATGTGGTTGTTCGATAGTTTTAAAACTGGATAAACTGGCAAAGTTTTGACCATCGCCTTTGTAATACCATTTACCAAGTCTGCATTCAGTGTGGCTGTTAACACTGGCATTTAGATCTTTATTTGCCAACACGCTGTATACATTACTTTTCCATACGCTGTGATCTAGTTTTACCGTGGTTAAGAAAGCGGTCATAGAGGCTTCTCCAATGACTCGTTTCATCACGCCTGAGCTTTGTAATACATCAGTCACCACTTGATCAATTTGTTCTGAAGATACAGCAATATCCCTAGAGCAAGTTTGGTTGGTAATGACTACATTCTTAATTTGTTCAGTTTGTTCAATAACTGTGGCGACTAATTTTTCAATATTAGCGCTGGCATCATGAGCATTACTGGCCAGTTGGCGCACTTCGCTTGCCACCACTGCAAAGCCACGGCCTGCATCACCAGCTCGTGCAGCTTCAATGGCTGCATTAAGAGCAAGTAGATTGGTTTGTTCAGAAATTTGCTGGATAGATGAAACTAAACTACTTATTCCATTAGCCGAAAGACTTAATTCTGCGGCAGTAGCCATGCTTTTTTCTGCATGGTCATTTAGATGCCCAGCTCGTTTTTTTAAGTTGCCAATCGCGACATGTGTTTGATTAAATAACTTATCTAATTCAGATAGCATTTGTTTTTCTTCGTCTAACTTAATTGAGTTTGCCAAGGTGGTGTCGCGAATATCATTGAGCATTGTTGCGCCCAGTAATTGTAAATTAGCGCGTGCGGTATCGTATTCAGATTGGCTATTAGAATGGTTTAACTGCTGGCTTAATTGCGTAATAGTCTGTTGTAATTGATTTAATTCATCTGAATGTTGCTGTTTATGAGTGACTAATTGGTGTTCTAAGTCGGCTATTTTAGTTTTCAAACCTTGGGTAAAACCGATCATAGTATCTTTATCCTTTAGCAATATATTAATAATATTTTGATAAACTATCATCGATTAATCAAGTGCTTCAGCAGTCACATATCACAAAAATGCATAATAAATACTTCTAATCTATGACCTTTAACCGTACCAAGTCCTATTTATAAATTAAATAAGATCGTAGTATTATTCTGTTTATTGCTTAATCATTAGTGCTGGTCAAGAACAACGTAAACTGTTATTTTTTATGGGTAAACGGCATCCATAGCAACCCTGTTAACCAAGCGTTTTGTTTCGCGTTTTGGTATTCAATTAATCCTATGTCGATATCCTCGTCTGCTTTACTGGCCTTAGCAGAATAAGTACCAAATAGACGATCCCACCACACAATACTAAAACCAAAGTTGCTGTTGGTTTCGCACATTATTTGGCTGTGATGAATTCGGTGCAATATTTGAGTTACTAATACGGTTCTGACGACGCGTTCTAGCCTTGGTGATAGTCGGATATTGGCATGGTTAAATATGGCTAAACCATTTAATAAAATCTCAAATAAGATCACTGCACTGGCTGGTACCCCTAGTAGGATGATCGCTAATGCTTTAACCCCAATGCTGGCGATAATTTCTAGTGGGTGAAATCGCAACGCAGTCGTACTGTCGACATGAACGTCAGCATGATGAACTTTATGTAATCGCCACAATAATGGGACACGATGAAACAGCCTGTGTTGCCAATAAATAAGCAGGTCTAATAACAATAAGCTTATGGTGATGCTAGCCCAATCAGGTAATGCAATATAATTGAACAGTCCCCATTGTTGTTGCTGACAGTACAGTGCAATACCTGCTAATCCTATTGGTAATACCATTCGGGCTGCTATTGCTGAAATAACCAATATACCGATATTGCCTACCCAACGCGTAGCTGGTTTCGGTGCGTTGGCTCTATTGGGCAAATGCCTAGCAGGCAACCAAAACTCTAGTAAAAGCATGATTATCAATATCGTTAAAAATGCCCCGAGTCGAATGGATGAAATATCGTCCATCATGTTGATTTACCTCGTTGAGATTGATTAACTGAAGTGTTTTTTTTCAACGTATGATTTTTCAGAGTGTGATAGCCACCATGTATACGGGTGAAAATGGTAATTGCGCCTAAAAATGCAAAGCTATAGGCAAGTTCTGGGAAATAAGCCGGCCACAAACAAAATGCGACAAAGAAGGCGATGGTTTCGGTGCCTTCAGTTAAGCCGTTTAAAAAGTAAAAGCTCTTATTGGCAAATTGTGGTCGAGGCAGATTCAGCTTTTCGGCCGGTATGGCAAAGGCTAAAAAGCTTGAGCCTGTGCCAATGAATACGGTTAACAATACTGCCGCGGCTAAGGCATTTTCATTAGGGTTGGCCAAGGCGAATCCTAGCGGAATGGCCGCATAAAACAGAAAGTCGACACAAATATCTAAATAGCCACCTGCGGCACTGGTGTGTTTTTGGTGACGGGCAAGGGCGCCATCGAGTCCGTCGATAATCCGATTCAGTGCGATAAAAAACAAGGCGCCATACCAAAGTTGTAATGCCAGTAACGGTACTGCCAACATGCCTAAACCGAAACCGACCAATGTGAGCTGATCTGGATGGACATTCTTTTTGTCTAGTAGCAGCACAACTGGGGCTAACAGTGGCTTTATTACTGGGGTGATAAATCTATCTAACATGATGTCATTCCAATTAATCTCTTGATTATCTGTTCAATTTTTTAAAGTCGCGAGTTTGTTATGTCACGACTTATCTATTTTTTAGCTATCTGTGTATTACCTACATCAGTACAGTTGATTACAGTACTTTCTATTTGAGTAGGGTTTTAGTCATTTAGTACCACAACTCAAAGTGAGATGACTTTACCTTGAGCGGCATCGGCATCTGTTTGATCGTGAGTCACCATAATGGCAGGTAGCTGATGCTGGCGTATTTGATCAAATACTAATTGTCGGGTTTCTTGACGTAACTGACTGTCTAGCTTACTAAAGGGCTCGTCTAATAATATGGCTTTGGGTTGGCTAAGCAATACCCGCAGCAATGCCACCCTAGCTTGCTGACCGCCAGATAAACTTTGCGGGTCACGTTGTTCTAATCCACCCAGACCCACTTGGGTTAACGCTTCACTAATTGCGGCTTGTCGCTGTGCTTTGGGGCTTGGCGGCATGGCAAAGCCGATGTTTCCTGCCACGGATAAATGCGGAAATAATAATGGGTCTTGGTAGAGCAAACCAATATGGCGTAAATGACTGGCTGTTGTGGTGATATTTTGGCCGTTTAAATGCAGCTGACCTTCAGCACTAAAGCCCGCTGGCAACATGCCTGTTAACCAGTTTAATAGCGTTGATTTGCCGCTGCCAGATGGGCCCATAATAGTCAATATTTCACCGCCACGAATGGTCGCGCTTAATGATAATAAGTTTTGTTGCTGACGACGCAAGATCAGCCCATCAATGGTGAGTTCTGATGTTGAGGTGGTATTTGAGCCGTTGGCTGTACTCGCGAATGTTTGCATTATTATCCTTGTTGGTGGTGTTTGACTAACATTTTAGGCAATAGCCAAGCCAGTAAAAAACCTAAAGCTGGGAGGATCATTTGCATTAACGCATATACTGCACTGATCCTGCGGCTTCCTCCATTGGCGAGCGAAACAGCTTCAGTGGTAATGGTGTTGATGCGTCCACCACCAGTGAGTAAGGTTGGTAAGTATTGGCTAAAGCTAATGGCTAAACCGAGTGCGCAAGCAATGAATATCGGCCCAATTAGCATGGGCAGTTTAATCCGGAAAAATATTTTTGCTTTGGTGGCCCCAAGACTGGCCGCAACAATACTAAAGCGTGGGTCTAAACGACGATAGCTACTGGCCAACGATAAAAACACATAGGGTAATACAAATAACAAATGGGCCAGTACCACATTGATAAAGGTATGTTGACTGTTTACTTGCTCAAGTAACCACACCAAACCAAATAAAAACGCGATACTTGGAATAAGCAAGGGCAGATAAATTAATACACTGCCCAGCAGCGATAGCGGTTTTCCGCTGTGCTGCTCCGCTTCTAAAGTGAGTAAGGTTAAGGTTATCGCTAGGGCGGTTGCGCAGAGGGCAATCAGTACCGTGTCGATAAGTGGCGTGTGCATTTGTTGCAATGCCGTTTGCCAGTGCAGCATTACAAATTGTTGCGGCAAGGCATCAGGGAAATGCCAAAAGCCAGCAAAAGACCACAACAGCATTCCCACTAATGCCAAACCTATGATGGTCAACATTAAGGCGGTGATGACATGGGTTATCTTTTGGATGATAGCGCCGCCGTATTCGCGCTGGCCATTGGTTAACATCGATTGAGCGAATCGACTCACCAAGCGTTCCAGTAACCACCAGCAGGCTAATACGAATAACGTCAGTTGAATTTGTAATATCGCCCCCGCAGACGCTTTGATCCGTAAACTTAAATCCACGTCATGAAACCACTGCATAATCGCTACAGCCAATGTCGGCGGATTGTTGGGGCCTAAAATTAATGGGATTTCTACACTGGCACTGGCGTAGGCCAATACTGCCAATATTGGCAAGCGTAAGTGAGGATACAGGCTTGGCAACACCACTTTTAAAAATGCTGTCATTGGGCAATAACCTAAACTCAATGCCACTTTATGTTGCGCCCGTAGTGTTTGCCCAAGGTCGGGTTGTGCTAATACGCCTAGCGCCATCAGCAATAAAAAAGGCAGTTCTTTTAAGGTCACGCCTAGAATAATACTCAGTCCCATCGCATCGTGTGGATATAGCCAATCGGGTGGTGCATCCCAACCACTTAACCAAGGCGATACCAAGCGAGACAACATGCCCGACGGGGTAATCAGAAATCCAATAGCAATGGCCGCGGCAGCATGAGGGATAACCAGAATTGGCCCTAAAAGGCGTTGAATATAACCCAGCCACGGGCTGGTAAAGTAACTTGCTAGGATCAATATTGTGATTAAAAAGGCCAACAAGGTGCTAACAAAGCTGGTGGTGATACTCAATAACGCCATGTGGCCAATGCCTGGTGTTTGCCATAATTGGCTAAAACCATTCAGGCTAAAATAGGTTTGATCCAGTGCTGGGATCCAACCAAATGCAGGCAGAATAACGCCAATTAACCCACCCAATACCGGGATCAGTAACAAAGCCATCATCATAAATGGACTGAAGCGCACAATTGGATTAAACAGCTTGGCTACCGTGTTCATTGCATCACTCCATAGCGTTGTAACCATAGCTTTGTAATAACCTTACTCCAACTTGGATCTGGCTCACTTAACGCTGGGCTGATTGCTTGGTTAGCAATAGTGGCACTGGGATGTGACTGAGCGGCTGGCTCAAACCAAGTTTGCTGTTCGGCTGTCAGCTTTGATAGTGCTAACACGCTGGTATCGCCCCATATATTCGCTTGCTGTTTGTGTGCTTGAGCTTGTGGACTCAGTAAAAAATTGACTACCAATTTAGCGCTGTCCAGGTGAGTGGCATTATAGGGAATGGCGATAAAGTGAATATTACTCAAGCTGCCATCTTGCATACGATAACTACGACTGCTGTCGGGTAATTCAAAACGTGCAACGGCCGCGGGAATTTCGGCGGCTGAAAAGGTAAACGCTAGGGCAAGTTCACCATCGCCGATTAAGCGACGTAGCTCCATGCCACTGGACATAAAGTGTTGACCTTTGCGCCATAGATGCGGATGTAGCTCATCTAAATATTGCCACAATACCGGTAATAACAAAGCCTGGCTTTGCGTTGTTGCGGGTTGATAAAGCAGATTTTTAATCGCCTCAGGTTGTGAGTTGTTCAGTACAATTAAGGCGTACTTTAAAAAGCTGGTGGCTAAAAAGTCAGGTGGCTTAGGGTAGGTGAATCTGCCTGGGTGTTGTTTGGCCCATAGGCTTAGTTGTTGCAAAGTTTGCGGTGGTGATGTGGTCACTATGCTGTCGTAGTAAAACGTCAGCGCAGCTTTACCCCATGGTGCTTCCATCCCTTGTGTTGGCACGCCAAAGTCACGGGTCATCGCGGGATTGTTATCTGGATCGGTTAAACCAAAGTTGGGTAATTGCGTAACCCAATTTGGCGCTAGCAGTTGATGCTTAGCCATGGCGGCAAAATTTTCACCGTTAATCCACACTAAATCGACTTGGCCTTGATGATCATTGCTTGCTGATTTTTCGGCTAATACTCGGCTGACCGCTTCGCTGGTGTCAGTGAGTTTTACATGGTGTAAATTGATCTGATATTGCCGCTTAACTTGTTTCGCGGCCCATTGAATATAACGATTTATTTGCGGATCGCCACCCCAAGCATGAAAGTACACATCTTGATTAGCGCCTCGAGATTCAACCTCTGGCCATGATGACTGTGATGTTTGTGATGTTTGTGATGTTTGAGCAGACTCACGGATTGATGTTGATGTTTGAATTCGTGTTGACGGTTTGTCTGCAACATTTACAACACCGTTGCTAGATGCATTAGCCATACCAGCCCAAAGACTAGCAGTAAGCAAAAAAGCACTAAGCCCAAAGCTTACTGCAACCTTAGATTTTATAAGGTTGCAGTAAAAGGCTGTGCTAACGATATGCTGCCAGCGTAAATTAGCCAGCAACATTAAGTGACCAGTCATAATCTAAAAATTCAATATCAAGTTGTTGTTTTTCTGCCGCTTGACGCTGTGCTGGCGTAAGTGTCAGAACACCTTTATTACTATTAGAATAAAGCAGTAAAAACGCTTCAATCGAATGAGTGTTACGAAACCCTTTGGTAAAGTCATCGCCATACCATTTAAAGATAGAAGACAAATACAAGCTGTCTCCCTTGGCATAATTTCGGCTATTATCGGCAAGAAAACGTTCAGTTTGCTCGGTTAATTGCAGTTCGAGTTTAGCGCCTGTGTAGGCTTCTTCACGCAGTGCAGGGCAACCAATGCTGGCACAGTTTACCGCGAAGTGGATCCTTGGGTCGTTGTAACGATCGCTACCACGAATGAGTGTGTGCTCAATATCATTAAGGCTGCGGGTTTTACCTAATAATGGAATAAAACTTTTATCCCAAGGTGAGCTAAATAAACCGCCTAACTCTTTGATTGAGTCTATATCAGGGTATTTAGTTAAGATAAGTTCAACGGTCCACGCGTTGTAAGCATTGATTAAAAATGCCAATTGCGATGCTTTATCCCAAGCATCAAACTCTGCTTGGGTTATCAGACTCAGTTGGTTGAGATACCTGGTCAATATGGCTCGATCTTGTTGTGTCGCTGCGTAATCTATCGCGCTACTGTGACCTGAATTAATCGGTTTAACATGACGGTTGAGTAAGGTGTTCCACTCATCATGTAACATCATTTTCGTCTGGCTCTGCACAAGATGATTCGCATCAGAAAGCGCTTCAGACTCATCCACAGCCGCAATAGCCGCATTACTGCCAAGCAAGCTCAGCAATAGACCGACTGTCAGTACAAACGATTGAGTACATCGCGTTAATTTTTTCATTATCTGAGACCTACTTTGAGTTTGTAAGAACCGTTATCTCGAGTTATTTTCTAAGCGTCATAATCAAGAGCATTTACTTAAGTTTCATCTTTTTAGGAGCAATAATCTAAGGCCCATTTTCACGAGCCTTAGCGATTACTCTGTCGGGTTAGCCACGACGCCAAGTGTGGTATTTTTCTAACCAGCGCAACACAGTTTCTGGTGCATGGTTACGCTTCCATTCACCCGCAGCGTACTTGTTACCTTCAGCCCATGTTGGGTAACTGTGTATGGTGCCTAAAATCTTGTTAAGCCCTAAGCCGTGCTTCATCGCCAGCACAAATTCAGCAATTAAATCACCAGCGTGTTCAGACACCACGGTCACACCTAATATTTTATCTTTACCTTTAGGGGTAATCACTTTAATAAACCCTTCGGTAGCACTGTCGGTAATGGCACGATCAAGCTCGGCAAAATCAAAGCGAGTCACTTCGTAATCAATACCTTGCTGTTTGGCTTCATATTCATTAATACCCACACGAGCCACTTCTGGATCGATAAACGTAGTCCATGGGATAACGCGGTAATCCACTTTAAACTTTTTCAAATGGCCAAACAGTCCATTGACTGCTGCGTACCAGCCTTGATGTGCTGCTACGTGAGTAAATTGATAAGGCCCAACAATGTCACCTGCCGCATAGATATTTGGGTATAAGGTTTCTAAGTATTCATTGGTGACGATAGTGCGGTTTGTTTCAATGCCTAACTCTTCTAAGCCGTAACCGCTTAAGCGAGCACTACGACCGACTGCACATAATAGTTGGTCGTATTCTAACGCTAACTCTTGCTCTTGATGTTTAACGATAAGGTATTTTTTACCGTCACGCAGTTCGCAGCGCAGTGCTTGGTGTGAGGTTAAAATATTCACACCACTTTTTTGCAAGGCTTGGGTCGCAAACTCAGACACTTCAAGATCTTCTTTGATCATGATGCGCTCAGCCATTTCAACTTGAGTCACTTGTGAGCCTAAACGGGCAAAGCTTTGTGCCAGTTCTGAGCCAATTGGGCCGCCGCCTAGTACCACTAATTTTTGTGGTGCTGTATCGAGTTTTGCAAACTCGTCCCACAAGGTATCACTGGTAACATAGCCGACTTCTTCTATGCCTGGTAACGGTGGCACAAACGGACGTGCACCTGTGGCGATAACAATGCTGCGCGCGGTTAAGCGGCTGGTGTGACCGTCTGGGTGGCTAATTTCAACTGTCCATGGGTCAACTAATTTGGCATAGCCTTTAACTACGTCGACACCTAAGTTGGTGTAACGCTCAACACTGTCGTGGGGAGCAATATCGGCAACCACTTGATGCACGCGCGCCATGACTTTTTTAAATGAAAATTCAGGAGTGCTGTCTTCTAAGCCGTAATGATGGGCGTTTCGTATTTGCTGAGCAATTTTAGCGCTCTTAATAATCGCTTTACTCGGCACACAGCCATAGTTTAAACAGTCGCCGCCCATTTCGCCGGCTTCAATTAAGGTCACTTTAGCTTTTACTGCGGCAGCAATATAACTGGTTACTAGGCCACCAGCACCTGCACCAATCACAATCATGTTGCGATCAAATTTAGCTGGCTTGGTCCATTTGCTGTATACGCGACGTTTTTTGATCATGTTAACAATACCTTTTGCAATAATGGGGAATAAACCTAATAGTGCAAACGACACAATAAGGTTAAACGATAAAATGTTCGATAAGCTGTCAATTTGCGCCAGCTGGGTACCGGCATTAACGTAAACAAAGGTGCCTAAAAACATACCAACTTGGCTTACCCAGTAAAAAGTCCACGATTTAAAGGCGGTCACACCCATTAACATGTTGATTAAAAAGAACGGGAATATTGGTACCAAACGTAAGGTAAATAAGTAAAAGCCACCTTCTTTTTCAATGCCGGCATCAATAGCCGCTAAGCGCTCAGGAAAACGTTGTTTAATTGAATCCCTCAATAAATAACGCGACACTAAAAATGCTAGTGTTGCGCCGATACTAGAGGCAAACGACGCAATAATTAATCCTTCGACGATGCCAAATAAGGCACCCGATGCAATGGTAAGAATCGCGGCACCAGGTAAGGACAATGCTGTTACTGCCACATACAATAAAAAGAACCCGCCAATAACCAACAAAGGTGACTCTTCACGTAATTGACTAAAGTCATTCATCGAGCTTTTTAAGCCATCTAAGGTCAGTAATTGATGCAAGTTAAAGTGGAAAAATAATCCCACTAATGATGCAGCAATCAGTAATAACACAATTTTTTTAAACATAATTTATAGCCTTAAAATGAGTGCTGTAAGGTAAGGGTAGCGCTAACCGGTAGTTCAGGAAAAACCAATGTTGATCCGAAATAACCGCCTTCAAACACCGGACGCCAGTTCTTTTGGTTAGTCACGTTATTGACGTCAAGCCTTAAACTTGTTTGCTCGGTAAAATCATAGCGAGTGTTAATGTTAAGCGTGTATTGATCGCGAATATACACAGTCGCTAAATAGTCCAATGGGTAACTCTTGGTATATAGACCGGAGAAACCGGCTTTCCATTTCTCAGTAATCGACATTCCGCCATTAATTGTGAACGTTTGTTCAGGTAAGCCTTGTACACGGCGGTCCGACGGTGCAAATGAAGCGAAGTTTGGTGCGCCAATACCTGTGCCTTGAATGATATCGGGTCTTGAGTTATCAAATGTATCGGCAACTTGTACCGTATCTTGGCTACTGGCTGAATCATCATAGCGAGCGTCTAAATAACTGTAGCCCGCGCTTAACCAAAACGGATCGGCATCATAAAAAGCTTGGGCTTCAAAGCCTTTAGTGCGAATGCCGGTATTGCTGCCATCACGGTTACGTAGACTGCGTTTTTGGTCAAACACGGCAGCGTCAACATACCAAGCACTGTCCGTGGGTGAATATTTAATACCCACTTCGGTTAAGGTATTTTCGGTGGCAAAGTTTTGGCTACTAATTTGGTTGTTGGCGCCTAACGTGGTGCCGCCAGCCATACTGTTTGAGGTTGATTCGTTATAACTGGCACTGGCATAGGTAGTGATATCGTCACTAAGGCGATAGCTCAAACTGACTTGACCAGATTCAAGCATTTCACTTATCGAATCGCTAGCAGCAACTTGTCCTTGTGGGGCAATAGCATCGCGCGCATCTACATTATAAAAATCGGCACGATAACCTACGCTGGTGGAAAACTTATCTGTCCATTGGCTGTTATGTTGAATGGCTAGACCGGTTTGCCAACTGGTTGAGTCAGTGGTGTCAGATAATGAAAAATCGCCGCTGCCATCGGCATTGGTATCGTATTGGGCACCGGGTGACACAAACACACCAGGGCGCAGTTCAACTAATCGACCTTGTTGCTCTGCAGTAAGTGGAATACGGCGGTTTTCAATGGGGCCAGTTAAGTCGATAGGTAAGTCAGCTTCGGTGGTAAATTGACTGTAACCTAACACTTTGTTGTAGCGGATATCCACCGCAGTAATGGTGCTTTGAGCATCGCTCCATGTATAGGCTAATTCAACTCTATTTTGTGCAGTATCTGCACCATCAATAATTTCAACAAAACTATTTTGAGCAATTTCTTCACATTCTAAATGCTGATAATAGGTAATGTTTTTAAAGGTCGCTTTATCGCTTAACTCACGCACATAAGTACTGTGAAGTAAGAAGGTTTGGGCGTTATTGATATTGTCTGGGTCGGTTAATACTTGGCTGCGATCTATCTCAACTAACCCTGTTGGCGATACGATAGCATTGGCGCCAGCAATAGTACTGCCGTTAGGTTGTACACCTTGACCTGTAACGTATAAACCGTTGTCGATTAATGCTTGAGTTGGACGGTTAATCCCCGCGTTGTCGGTAAACTCAACATCATAGTATTCGACATTAATGTCCCAGGTGCTGGCATCGTCTGGCAGTAAACGAAATGCCACAAAAATACTGTCGCTTTTAAAGCCTGAATAATCGTAGTAGCTGCCATTATCGATATGTTCTGCACTTAAGCGAACACCGCTTTGATTGGCGACAATGTCAGTGCCAACATCTATTTGAGCTCGGTAATGATCCCAACTGCCGCCAGATAGGGTGAGCTTATTAAATTGCTCGTCAGTAGGCGCGACTTTAGAATGTATGTTAACAAATCCACCGTTACGTTGGCTGGTGCCTAATAGCACTGGCGGCGCACCTTTTACCACATCAATTTGCTCGACAGCGTTAAATGACATGGGTACACCAAAGCCATTGTTGCCCGCTTGGCGACGCACACCGTCTTGATATAACTCACCTAACTGACCACGAATAGTGGGTAGGCTTGATGCGCCAAAGCCGCTGGCTGAATAACTGTTTGGGCTGACTTTTTGTATGTCAGATAAATCAGTGATGTTGAGCTGTTCAATCATTTCACTGGTGATAGGCGTAACCGAACGTGCGATATCTTTTAATGCTATTCCATCACCAAATGGGCCATCAACATTGCTGTTTTTAGGTGACATGCCTTTATCGTTAATCGCTTTACCTGATACTTGAATGACTTCAATAGATTCAGGGTTTTCGGCTGCTGTAGCCATTGATGACGTTATTGATGAGTACAGGGCTAGGCTAATAGCGAGTGCGGTAAGTGAACGATTAGGATAACGATAAATAGGCATAATTTTTTCTGCTGTAATGAACTTGGTGAAAAAGACCTTGTTGTTAACAAGTTTATTTCAATCATGTTATGCCAATTTTCATTGTGTTAGATCTAAATGGCATAACTGCTAGTGCAACATAGTTGCGTTTTACTCGGTCAATTAACGGCTGATGATTTTCAGTAATAGTCAGTTTAGCTTATTTAGACGGTCAACAGACCCTAGATGATGTTATTTTATATATTTTTTAAGGAATTAAGATGCAAACATCAATTAGCAATGATACTCAGAAAAAACTGCAGTGGTCGTTACTTTCTTTACGCTTAGGCGTGTTTGTGGTGATGCTGGTATGGACATTAGATAAGTTTGTCAATCCTGGCCATAGTATGAAGATTTTCGAAAAGTTTTATGGCATCGGCGGAATGAGTGAGGTTGCTGCTTATGTTATGGGCGCACTGCAATTAGCCTTAGTATTTGCGTTTGTATTAGGTATTAAAAAGCGTATTACTTACGGGGTTATCTTTCTGATGCATGGCGCTTCAACATTATCGGCATTTAATCTATATTTTGATGCATTTAATAATTTATTGTTTTTTGCAGCATGGCCAATGTGGGCCGCGTGTTTTGCGTTGTATATGTTAAGAGATGAAGACACTAAGTTTACAGTGAAATAAATTACTAACGATTTATCGACACAAAAAGGCCAGCTAAATATATTTAGCCGGCCTTTTTATTAGACGCTCAATGTTAAACGCTAATGCTAAGCGTTAAGCACTCAAGGTTTAGTTGTCAAAGCTAAACATTATTTTGTGTCACGATTACGGATAACCAAAAAGCTAAATAACACTACAATCACCATTTGCGTACTCAAGCCTTGCCATGTTGATGCTATACCTAACCAGCTAATCGACACATCTATAGGGAAGGGAGTAAGGCTAATTACTGCTGCTTCTTGTAGCGCTGAAATCCCTTTTCCTGCCAAGATAAACGCTAAAATAAGCATGAAGTAAGAACTCACCGCAAAGAAGCGGGCTAATGGTAATTTAACTGAGTAGCGCATCATTAACCAAGCAATCACCGCTAAAATAGCCATACCTGCTAGCAAGCCGTAAACCAAGTAACTGACTTGTTCATTGCTGCTGGCAGAGCCTATGGCTTGTGTCAGTAATGATTGATAGAACAAAATCGTTTCAAAAACTTCACGATAGACCGAAATAAATGCCAGCCCAGTGAGACCCCATAAGGTGCCAGTGTTTAAATGGCGGTCGACATTATTTTTAATGTAACTTTGCCATTTAGAACCTTGGGTTTTACTGTGCATCCAATAACCAACATAAAACAACACCAAAGCGGCTAGCAATGCCGCGCCGCCTTCCATTAACTCCCTTGAGGCTCCGCTAATGCTAATTAGGTTATCTGCTGCCCACCAGGTTAATACGCCAGCAGCGAGTGCTGATATCCAACCAAAGTGAACAAATTTAATCGCATCTTGACGTTCGGTTTTAATTAACACTGTCATTAAAGCAATGATAACGAGCAGTGCTTCTAATCCTTCGCGTAGCAGGATGATTAATGCAGCCGAAAACATGGCGTTATTCGATAGTGATTGCCCTGTTAATAGGGTGTCGGCTTGGTCTAGTTGAGCCAATATGCTGGTCAACTGTTGATTTACCTGGCTGTCCTGTCCTGCTGTTTTTAGGATGTTTCTAAAATTAAGCAGCTGGCTTTCGATTGATTTACGTAAACTACTGTCATGAGCATCTAAATTGTTTTCAATTAATTCAAAACCGTCGAGATAGGCGCTCACTGCTAAGGTTTGTGCTTGAGCAAACTCATTGGCTTTATATGCTTTTACAGCAGCCTGCAAGTTAGTACGCGCGACTGAAATAGGTGAGTCAGCATGTTGAAACAGTCGCTCAGGTTGTGAGCGTAGTAATGATAATTGGGTTTTATCAATTCCGACATTTTGCTGAATTAACTGGGTTGGATTGCTATTGACCCACTGTTGTAATTCAATATTCGCATCATGCTTGATGTGCTCCGTGGCAGTAGCTGTTGGCTCAAAAGCTAAACTACCTACATAGAAAGCCAGTGACCAACGCTGTTGATCATTTAACTCACTAAAAGCACGCATAGCACTGCCATCTAAACCGTCGGAAATCGCATCGTAAAGTCCCAATAATGAACGATTCATTGCTCGATCGTGATCGGTGAAATTGGTTGGCTCTGGTGACAATGATTTTGCCAGAGGCCCATCGCCTTGGCCTAAATCACCATGACAGGTCGAACAATTTTCGATAAACAGCTGTTTAACATGGTCTTTGGCTAATAGCTGTGTTGGTAACACTAATGCTGGAGACTGGCTTAATAACTGGTTACGTATTTTTTGGCTAAGCCCTTGAATAACATCCAGTGATGTTTTTTCTGCAATGGCTTGCTGTAATTGCAATGCATCGGCTGTTAATGAATTTGGCACATCATTGGCGAGCAGGTTAGTTTTTTCGATAATGATGCTAGCAAATTGCTGCATTTCAGCAAATTCATCAGGATTAGAGATACGACCTTCGGTCACCGCTTCTGAGTAATCAACACCAATGTATTCAGCTAATTGAAGAATTTGTCGTGTTTGTTTTAAGAGATCTTGCGATGTCTCTGGTGATATCTCTTGTGACGAGACTGCCGGGCTCTGTGCCCATAAAGAAGTTGAAAACACCGAAGTAATGACAATCAATAGGCATCTATTGAAGACCGAAGATGTGAGCTGTTGTCGCCATAACGTGAAGCTGCTTAAGAAAGTATTCAAGGTATTGCCTTAATAGGAATGAAGGAATTATTCTTTAAACTAAATTAAATAAATGATAATGATTTCTATTCTACTTTCTTGCTTGAGGCTAATCAATCACTCTGAAGGCTTGTTAGATAATACTGTCAGTGTAAAAAGCGGTTTGAGGTGAGATTGTTGGCCATGGATAATTATGTCGAGACAGCATTTAAATAGATATTTTCTATTTATAACAATTAGATAGTTTTTATATTGGTACCATATAAGCATTAGCCTTGTGCCTTGCTGATATACAATAGTCAGTATTAATTATTGCTGTTTGGTATAAGTGACCTTAGATGTTTATAACTGAAGGTTATGAAACAGCCTTTGTGCTGTTATCTGCATTTTATGGACTTACTGTAGGTTAACGATTGATGTGCCAATACGTATTATTAATAAAATACATGCCAAATTTGCTATCATAATTTCGACATCAGCCAGTCTCGAAATAATTATCCATGGCCGCTAATGATTTTTGTATCGATTGCTCAGGCTTGAGGTTAGCTAGGATTAGCACTACGCTAGTTACTAACAAACTAAACCTGATATGTTAATGTTATTAAGTGTTATTGGAGTCGATAGATTGATAGAAATGAGGTCCATTATGATGAGTAACACTATGGTAAATAACCAATGACAACGCCAGTAAGTGCTTCGTTGTATGCTGATCTTCGCCTAATTGACATAGGTATGGAATTGTTTATTGAAATTCATTTTGCCAATGGTAAAACAGTGCAGTCACGTTCGAGCTTAATTGGTTATCAGGTTGGGCGGTTTATCTTGATTGAGTATCCCAATAAAGGTTTTTCTGAGGCTTATCAACATATGCTAGTGAATGCTGAAATTGTGGTAAGGGCGATGACGAATAGTGGTTTTAAAGACATTATTGCTTTTAAGTCGACTATATTCTCTGTGGTTAATCAACCGATTAGAATGCTGTGCCTTAGTGTGCCTAAAACCATCATCAAGAAAAAAGTCAGAGAGCAGTTGCGAGTTAATATCGAGCAAGAAGTGTTTATTATGCACAATGACAATAAAATCAGTGCAAAAATGCTCGACTTTTCTTCTACTGGCTGTTTACTGACGGTAGACGCCAAAACGGTGAATATTGAACAAGGCGAAGAGATACATGTGGCTATCTCTATTAACACTGATCTTTCAGGGATCTTAACGGGTAGCATGGTCAAAGTTCAAAACATTGAAGGTGTATTGAATATTGGGGTGAAATTTTCAGATGAGCATCCACAATTAAAAGATAATATTTTCAGCTATTTTTTAGTCAGTTCAACTACAAAATCATGACCCTAAGTGAATCCTAGTTGTGGACTATCAGTGTGAATTATCGTCCTTAAAAAAGATAAAAAAAAACGCATCAAAAGATGCGCGAAAATTCACAAGCAAACACGGTATTACAGCTTTTATTGTTAGTCTGAAAGTAGGCTAAAGGTAAGCTACCTTTAGCCTGTCTTTAGCCCTATATAGGCTAGCAAGCTGTTAATCTAAATAGTTTAAAATGCCTAATGCAGCATCTCGTCCTTCTGCTATAGCCGTTACAACGAGATCAGAACCTCGCACCATATCACCACCGGCAAACACTTTAGGGTTAGTGGTTTGAAAAGGGTTGTCGTCGGTTTTCTTGGCCTTAACTAATCCCCATTCGTTGGTTTCAATGCCAAAATCACTAAACCAAGCAGCAGGGCTCGCTTGGAAACCAAAGGCGATAATCAGCGCATCGGTTGCTAATACTTGCTCACTACCAGCAATGATTTCGGCGCGTTGACGTCCACTAGCATCAGCTTCACCCATTTGAGTTTCAACACATTCAATCCCGACTACTTGACCGTTTTCAGCTTTAATTGCCACTGGTTGACGATTAAATAAGAAGTTAACGCCTTCTTCGCGCGCATTTTGCACTTCACGGCGAGAGCCCGGCATGTTGGCTTCGTCACGACGATAAGCACATGTCACGCTCTTCGCGCCTTGACGAATGGCTGTACGCACACAATCCATTGCAGTATCACCGCCGCCCAACACCACCACATCTTTACCTTCAAGGCTTAAATACGGTGTTGCATCGTCGTGAGTACCCATAATGTGATGAGTATTGCCAATAAGATACGGTAACGCTTGAATCACGCCTTGAGCGTCTTCATTGGGCAGTTTAGCTTTCATGGCCGTGTAAGTACCCATACCCAGAAAGACAGAATCGTACTCGTCTAATAGGCTTTGAAAACTCACATCCTTGCCGACAGTCACACCCATTTTGAATTGAATGCCCATGCCTTCAAGCACTGAACGGCGAGTGGCCATAACATCTTTATCAAGCTTGAAAGAAGGGATGCCATAAGTGAGTAAACCACCAATTTGTGGGTATTTATCATACACCACGGCTTGCACACCATTACGAGCCAACACATCAGCACAGCCAAGACCCGCAGGACCCGCTCCAATAATGGCAACACGCTCTTTACGTGGCGTCACATCCTTCATGTTTGGGCGCCAGCCTTGGGCAATTGCAGTATCGGTAATGTATTTTTCAACACTGCCAATGGTGACCGCACCAAAGTCGTCGTTTAAGGTACAAGCACCTTCGCATAAACGGTCTTGTGGGCACACCCGGCCACATATTTCTGGCAGAGTATTGGTTTCATGCACCAAGTCTGCCGCTTCCATAATGCGACCTTCTTCTGCCAGTTTTAACCAGTTTGGAATGTAGTTATGCAGTGGGCACTTCCATTCGCAATACGGGTTACCGCAGTCAAGACAGCGATCGGCTTGTTGTTTTACTTCTGGTTGCGTAAACGGCTGATAAATTTCAATAAATTGTGTAGCACGTTTTTTCGCTTCAAGTTTAATGGGGTCTACTCGACCCACTTCTATAAATTGAAAGTCATTGCTCATAATAATTACCCTGCCTTTACTACTAATTCCGGACTCTTCTGCTCAATTTTTAGCAGGTCAGCAACGGCAATATTCTTTGGTTTAACTAATACGAAACAATCCAACCAGTTTTCAAAATCACTTAAAATCATATGAGCATGTTCACTGCCGGTTTCAGCATAGTGAGTTTCAATCAGGCCTTTTAAGTGTTGCTGGTGGATGGTCGATTCTAATTTTTGAGTATCGACCATTTCGGTGTTTACTCGGCGATTAAAGCGACCAAACTGATCAAATACATAGGCAAATCCGCCAGTCATCCCCGCACCAAAGTTGACCCCCGTTTTGCCTAGGATAACCACGATACCACTGGTCATGTATTCGCAACCATTGTCACCCGTTCCTTCAACGACCGCGATGGCCCCTGAGTTACGCACAGCAAAACGCTCACCCGCTTGACCCGCGGCAAACAGTTTGCCGCCAGTAGCACCATACAAACAGGTGTTCCCCATAATGGCACTGCGTTCACTTTGGAACGGGCTACCAATAGGTGGGTGAATAACGATCTTACCGCCAGACATACCTTTGCCGACATAATCATTAGCATCGCCGCACAGCTTAAGTTCAAGGCCAGGGCTATTCCATACGCCAAAGCTTTGGCCTGCACTACCGCTAAAGCCAAGTTTGATTGGTTGTTTTGCGCCTGCGACACCAATTTTAGTTGCAATATAACCAGATAATGCCGCGCCAACTGAACGGTCGGTATTGTTGATTGCATATTGACCTGAATACGGTTCACCCGCATCAACTGCAGCACTGCAATCTGCAACCAATGTTTGGTTTAACTTGCCAATATCAGATGGAGGGTTAATTTCTTTCCATGTGAGTGACGAGTTTGCCTGCACTTTGGGTTTATATAAAATTGGCGCAAGGTCAAGACCACGTTGCTTGTCTGTTTGACCTTCAAGTGTATATAACCAGTCGCTTCGTCCGACTAAATCTTCGAACTGAGTTACCCCTAATGCAGCCATCCATTCACGCACTTCTTGAGCCACAAATTCAAAGTAGGTCATGACACGTTCTGGTAAGCCGTGATAATGGTTTTCGCGTAAGTTTTTATCTTGGGTTGCGACACCTGTTGCACAGTTATTAAGATGACAAATACGTAAGTATTTACACCCAAGCGCAATCATCGGCACTGTACCAAAGCCAAAGCTTTCGGCACCCAATAAGGCTGCTTTAATAACATCGGTACCGGTTTTTAAGCCGCCATCCACTTGCAGGCGGATTTTATGACGTAAACCATTTTCTACTAGCGACTGATGCACTTCCGCTAAACCAAGCTCCCAAGGAGAACCGGCGTATTTCACCGAGGTGATAGGGCTTGCGCCAGTGCCACCGTCGTAACCTGATATGGTGATCATATCGGCATAGGCTTTTGCAACACCTGTTGCAATGGTGCCAACACCGGGTTCTGATACTAGCTTGACCGACACTAAGGCTTTTGGATTGATTTGTTTTAAATCGAAAATCAGCTGAGCTAAATCTTCAATTGAATAAATATCGTGGTGCGGCGGCGGTGAAATCAAGGTCACACCAGGACGAGCATGACGAAGTCCTGCGATTTCAACGCTAACTTTATGGCCAGGTAATTGCCCACCTTCACCCGGTTTTGCACCTTGAGCTACTTTAATTTGCAGTACATCAGCGTTAACTAAGTAATGTGCAGTAACGCCAAAGCGACCCGATGCAATTTGTTTGATGGCCGAGTTACGTTCGCTATTGAAACGACGTGCATCTTCGCCACCTTCACCTGAGTTTGAGCGTCCACCAAGACGGTTCATCGCAACCGCTAACGCTTCATGAGCTTCAGGGCTTAATGCACCGATACTCATGGCTGCGCTATCAAAGCGAGAGTAAAGCTTTTCAGCGCCTTCTACCGTGTCTATTTCAATGGCGTTAAGTTGACCTTTAATACCAATTAAATCACGTAAAGTGGCCACTGGGCGATCATCAACTAAGTGAGTAAACTTTTTGTACTCAGCGTAGTTTTTGTCTTTTAATGATGCTTGTAAGGTATTCACCACGTCTGGATTAAAGCAGTGATATTCACCACCTTCAACGTACTTTAATAAACCACCTTGTGGTAACGGTACATGGGCTCGATAGGCGGCGGTATGGAGTATTTTCTGGTCATCGGCAATATGGTTAAAACTGACACCTTCAATACGGCTGATGACGCCTTTAAAACATAACTCAATCACATCACTGGCTAAACCCACAGCTTCAAATTGTTGGCTACAACGATATGAACCTACGGTACTAATGCCCATTTTAGACATGATTTTACGTAAGCCTTTTTCAATGCCGTAACGGAAGTTAAGCATTAAATGGGTTACATCATCGACTTGATGCAGTTTTGCCATCGCTGAAATAGATTCATAGGCGAGGTAAGGGTAGATAGCCGTGGCACCAAAACCAATTAATACCGCAAAATGATGCGGATCGCGTGCTGAAGCGGTTTCAACAATAATGTTAGTGTCGCAACGTAGGCTTTTATCGACTAATCGAGTTTGCACAGAACCCACAGCCATAGCGGCAGGGATAACTTGAGCACTTTTCGCTACTGCACGGTCAGACAATACTAACAATGTTGTGCCGCTGCGAGCTAAGCGTTCAGCTTCGTCGGTAATACGGCGAATAGCCTGCTCTAGTGTTTCATTGGCATCATAGTTTAAATCAACTGTGTTGGCGCGATAGTTAGTACTGTCTAATCCCAGTAACTGATTAAAATCACTGAATAACAAAATCGGTGAATTGAACATCACTCGGTAAGCATTACCGGTGGTTTCGCTAAATAGATTTTGCTCGCGACCGACGCAAGTGGCTAACGACATCACGTGTTTTTCACGTAATGGATCAATAGGCGGGTTGGTTACCTGAGCAAATTTTTGACGGAAATAGTCGTATAGTGAACGCGACTTTTTCGACAATACTGCCATAGGCGTATCATCACCCATTGAGCCAATGGCTTCTTCACCTTTGCTCGCAAGTACCCAAATAACTTGTTCTAATTCTTCACGGGTAAAACCAAACTGTTTTTGATATTGCAGTAATGTTTTACTATCAAAACCACTTGAACCTTGTTTGGTTGGAGCCATATCCTCAGCAGGGATCAATGTCTGACTGTTTTTAGCCATCCACTCTTTGTAAGGATGACGACGCTTTAAGTCATTATCAATTTCAAATGAATGATACAAACGACCATTCAAGGTATCGAGTACTAGTAACTCACCGGGCCCAACGCGGCCTTTTTCAATCACTTCATCGGCGGAATAATCCCAAATACCGACTTCAGACGCTAAGGTGAGGATACGATCCTTGGTTATAACGTAACGAGAAGGGCGTAGACCGTTACGATCTACCGCACAGGCAGCATGGCGACCATTGGTCATTACAATGCCTGCAGGGCCGTCCCACGGCTCCATGTGCATTGAGTTAAAATCATAAAAGGCTTTTAACTCGTCATCCATTTCAGGATTTGATTGCCATGCAGGTGGAATAAGCAAGCGCATGGCTCGATATAAATCCATCCCTCCAGATAACAACATTTCAAGCATATTGTCTAAAGAAGACGAGTCTGAACCTGTTTCGTTAACAAAAGGGGCGGCTTGTTGTAAATCTGGTAGTAAAGGCGAATTAAACTTATAGGCGCGCGCTCTTGCCCATTGGCGGTTACCGGTAATGGTATTGATTTCGCCGTTATGAGCGAGGTATCGAAACGGTTGAGCTAATGGCCACTTTGGCGATGTGTTAGTTGAAAAGCGCTGGTGGAATAAGCAAATCGCACTTTTCAAACGAATATCTGCTAGGTCGGTATAAAATGATGGCAGATCTGCTGGCATCATTAAGCCTTTATAGACAATGACTTGTCCAGAAAGGCTGGCGACATAAAAGTCTTTGTCATCGGTGATCTGTTGTTCAAGACGGCGACGAGCCATATATAGGCGACGCTCAAGATCTTTTTCCCGCCAGCCTACCGGCGCGTTGATCAATACTTGATAAATTTGTGGCAAGCTTTCCCGGCCAATCTCCCCCAAGACATCCGGATTAATCGGTACTTTACGCCAGCCAGCGACACTGAGTGTTTCTCGTTGTAGTTCTTTTTCTAAGATAAACTTCGCTTCATCAGCGCGTTGCTCATCTTGGCTGAGAAATAGCATACCTACGGCAAACTTTCGGCTTAAATGCCAATCGTTTTCTGCCGCAATAGCTTCAAAAAAATCTGTAGGCATTTGCATTAATAAACCACAGCCATCACCTGTGCGTCCGTCAGCTGCAATACCACCACGATGCTTCATTCGATCGAGACCATGAATCGCGGTACGCACAATGCGGTGACTCGCGTCGCCGTCCATTTGTGCAATCAAACCAAATCCGCAATTGTCACGCTCAAAACTGGGATGATACAAGCTCATACAAAAAACCCCCTAAACCTCTACTTGATACGACTCGGGGTAAATTTGAAGAATATCCATAGATATGCACCCGAACCATTCAAATTAAACTGAGAATGAATAAAGGTCAAACCAAAAAAATGCAACAAACTGAAATATTATTACTAAAAAAACGTTATAAGCCACCAACCTTACGTTAACGTAAACTGTGATATATCACCTATAACGTTCTGAATAAAAAGTATTTTAGAAAATATTCAAACAATTGTTTACCTTTTTGCAACAACAACAGGGAATTATTTTTGAAATAAAAATAGTGAATTTTATTTCAAATACAGTCTTTGGGTAAAAAATTATTCTAAATGACTAAATATTCATTTTAGGAGATGTATAAATTACTTAAATTGTTTTAAACGTTTTTTGAGTTTGTGCACAACTTTAGCGAGCGCTTGAATTGATAGAGCATTTATTGATTTAGCACCAAGACAGATGTTTATCGTCTGACTACACTGGCGAACTTTGGAATGATGATGAGAGTAAGTTGTGGGTTTAGATGATTACGTTAATACGTTTGGGGCACATTGCAAACATTTATATGGCCAAAGAGTAAAAAAATTAACTATTGATGGCCAATTTACCTGTCCCAATCGAGATGGCACGTTAGGGGTAGGCGGTTGTACTTTTTGTAATGTTGTTTCATTTAGTGGCGAACAAGGTAGAGAACAGCCGATTGCGATGCAGTTAACCGAAGGTAAAGTACGCGCCCAATCTGCAAAAAAATGTACTACCTCTGCGGATATTAATTCTATTCCTACCGCTAAATATATCGCTTATTTTCAAGCTTATACCAGTACTTACGACGAGTATAAAGTGCTAAAGCAAAAGTATGATCAAGCACTTGAAGATGCCGATATTGTAGGGCTTCATATAGGTACTCGTCCTGACTGTGTACCCGATGAAGTACTTGATTTACTCGTTGAGTATCAACAAAGAGGTATTGAGGTGTGGTTGGAACTTGGCCTACAAACGGCCAATAATCACACGTTAAAACGGATTAATCGTGGTCACCAATTGTGTGAGTATCGTCAGACAGTTAAAAAGGCTCGCGCTAAAGGTATTAAGGTGTGTACCCATCTAATATTAGGGCTGCCGGGTGAAACATCTGCTGATTATTTTAATAGTTTACAAACCGTATTAGGAATTGGCGTTGACGGACTAAAACTGCACCCTTTGCATATTGTAGAAGGCAGTATTATGGCGAAACAATGGCGCTATCATCCTATGCCGCTAATAAGTCTTGAAGAGTATGCCTATGAGGCGGCAAAACTTATCCGCCACACCCCAAAAGAGATTATCTTTCACCGCGTAACCGCCTATGCCAAAAAACCAATGTTACTCGCCCCTGATTGGTGCGCATTTAGATGGGATGGACTAGTGGCCATTGTGGATGAGCTTAAAGAATACGGTGGCCAAGGCAGTGCATTAATGTTTAGCCAAAGTAAAACGGCCTAGTGTGGTGTATTTAGGCAGATATATTATGTCTCTGTTGAATATGGACAAAGTAAAGATAGCGCTAGGTTTTGTGAAGATGTATCAGACTAATCGCTATTATTAGTTATAAATTGGACGAAACATTACCAAAGTGAGTGTTTTTTAAACATTGGTAATACCAGTTGAGTAGTTATGTTGTAAAAATGTGATTTTTTACCATTAAATAGCGGCTAAATATTAGCAAGCCTTGCATAGGGTATTTTACTCGGTATCATATTTGTAATTTTATAGAGTTAGATTTTGATAGAGGTGCCTTTATGGCCACAACGCAGTTAGACTCAATATTGGATCTCAATACGCTTGAGCAATATATCAGTGCCATTGGTGCTGGAACGTTATTGAAAAGCGTAGTGTTATTCGAGCAGTTAATGCCCGAGTATGTCAGTAGCCTAGTGAAAGCTGGCGATGCAAATGATAAAGAAACGTTATGTGCAGAAGCTCATAAATTTAAAGGTGCAGCAGGATCTGTTGGCCTTAAACGCATTCAGCAATTTTCACAGTTACTACAACACGGTGAAGAAGCTAAATGGGAAACAGAACATAAAGTATGGCTTGCTGAAATCGTTGCGCATGCTGCACAAGATTTACAACAACTGAAAGTTTACTTAGAAGCGAAAGCGTAATTACGAGTAGAGTAGGCAGCATAATCAGTTTAGATTAACATCTACATTAGTGCCTACAATCGGTTTGTTGAAATGCCTCTTTTTTGAAGAGGCATTTTTTATGGCCGTTTGTTCAATATTGACCATCAGTGTCTTGTTATTTTGGCTAAATTAATTCATTATTTGAATTAATATGGATAAGGGTAATCGTTTATATGAAAAATCTTCCTAGCCTCAAGAACCTTTATTATTTGGTTCATTTACATCAAGAGCAAAATTTTAATCGTGCTGCTAAGATGTGCTTTGTGAGTCAATCGACTTTATCTAGTGGTATCCAAAACCTTGAAGAACAACTGGGTTATCAGTTGATTGAACGTGATCATAAATCATTTATGTTTACCGCTATCGGTGAAGAAGTGGTTGAGCGTGCTCGAAATATTTTAACTAATGTTGATGACTTAGTTGAATTAGTGAAAAATCAAGGCGAACCGATGACCGGAGAAATTCGTTTAGGCTGTATTCCCACTATCGCGCCTTTCTTACTTAGCCGAGTCGTTAAGTTATGCCAGCAAGACTACCCCAAACTCAGTTTGTTATTAAAAGAAGACACGACCGAGCGTCTATTAGATGCCTTAGCAAAAGGTGAGTTGGATTTATTAATATTAGCGTTACCTGTCGACACCAGTGGTTTTCATAGCATGAAAGTCGGCATCGATCCGTTTAAAATGGTGATGCATAAAGAGGTATCGCAACAATTTTTGCAACCTATTGACTATCAAAAAATGCCAGACGAAAGCATCTTTTTACTCCAAGCTGAACATTGCATTACCGGTCACGCGATAACAGCATGCCAATTGGGTGATAGTGCCAAAATCAATCCATTTGCTGCAACCAGTTTGCATACCTTGGTGCAGATGGTAAACAGTAAATTAGGCACCACATTCTTACCCCAAATGGCCATTGATACCGGTATTTTAACTGATACTGATCTTGTTGCAATGGATCCGCCAGGTGAAGCTCCTTATCGTGATATTGGCTTAGTTTGGCGTCAAACTACCAGCCGTATTTCAACGTTTAGAACCTTAGGCTTAGCGATTCAACAAAAGCTGCTAGCACAATCGTTACCAGGTTAACCGCAACTTGGGATAAATGAGAGATGGGATGAATCGATAAAATGGTTTATTTCAGGTTAGCAATATCAAAGGTGCGATTAGTGTCGTTAATAAGGCTATTGAAGCGTCAATAGCCTTTTTGTTATCTGTCGCGTAGCACTGTGCGTTTCAGGCATGTTTATGATTGAAATTGAGCTTAACTAAACTCAATTAACCTCAGTTTTAGGCGTTGGTCAATTTTCTTGGGGCAACACCATACACTTCAGTCGGATGTTTTTTACCTTTAAGCATGATGGGGCCTAAATCAGTCAGGTCATATTGACTATTTTGTTGCTCAAGTCGATGTACCACATCTCCAGACAGCAACATTCGTTGACCGAGCGGATTACATTGGTCTTGTAGCCGTGCCAAGGTATTTAATACATCACTGAAAAAACTAATCTCTTGCTTATGTACGCCGACTACCGCAGCTACAACTTGGCCACAATGCGCTGCAGCTTTGAATTTTGGCACAAAACCATATTGCTGTTCAAAGTATTGCCTTTGCCACTGCAATTGCTGGCAAAATTCGAAATAGATATTCATACAACGGTCTTGTTTAATACCTTGCTCTAATGGCCAGTGGATAAGTACGGCATCACCCATGTAACGATAAATTTCAGCTTCATTATCGGTTACTGTGTCCGCTAACATGCTAAAGCTATCTTGAATTAGGCGGCTAAAGCGGTAATCACCTAAGGTTTCTGCATGAGCTGTTGATGAGACCATATCGATAAATAAGAATAATTGTTGCTCGTAACGTGGTTTGTGGTATTTGCCAAGGCCTATATTGAGCAAGACTTTAGGGCCAACCAACAGCGACATTTGTTCGATAAAAGCTAAGCTGACCCTTACCACAACAAGATAAACCACTAATGCCTGAAACGATGGGCTATAAATAATCTGCACTGTGAGCATTTGTCGTAATGTCACCATGTGGTTCTCTATGGCCCACATGTTTAAAAATTGTGTCACATACGCCAAGGTTGTTGCCCCAAGGAGCAAAAACAATCCTTTAAACACCACTGAAAATAAATAAGGTAAACGGCTGATGGCGCTAAAATCTGCAATGAGATTGGACATCCAATGCAAGCCGCCAAATACAACACCCATCATTATGGCAAGCGTGGCGAGATCGGCATTGCCAACAGCCCATTCAGGCAGTTGCGATGATTGTGAGTAGCGAAAAAAAACGAAAGAAGCCATTGCTACACACCAGGCAAAAATAGCGAACAATAATTTTTGAGTTTGACGGCGTGCTTTCACGGAGGATGTGGTTGCCCAAATGACTTAGTATATAAGAGGGGTAGTCTATAGAAAATTTGCTTACATGTGATAGTTTATTTGTGATTTAGATCAATAGAAGTGAAGAAATATGTGCACTAACGCAAAGTTTTTTCAACATTACTAGGGCTTGTTGAACTTTAGTGGCTGAAATTTGTTCGAGATAAACGGCTTGTTATTTATTTAATAAGGCGGCATAAATATTAGAGACGAAACTTCCAATTAGGCTAACGGTTTGTCACCAATTTATTCGATAAAGATTAAAAATACCTTTTAGCCGGTTCGTTTGAGCTGCATTTTTGGTTTGTTTCTGTGTGTTATCGCTTACTCATGTTGTATCACGATATGTCGTTAGCTCTGCCTTGTAAAACATTGCCATGTACCACTGAAAAATTGATGTTAATGATCAACAGACCCTAGATAGCAAGCAATGTAACAATGGCAGATTATGAAAAGGCATTGGTTAATATCTGTTGAGTAAAATCAATTTTAAGGTAAAAGCCTCGGGGATTAGATAACTGAATGCTGCCGTCTTCGGCGATGCTTTCGGTGAGTATTTTGCTATTAGCTGCTTTTGGACGTAATTGCAGTACTTCACCATGACGAGCAGTAATTTTATCAACTTGACCTAGTGCAATTAACTCCATTATCTCTTCCCAATCTTGTTGCAACTGTCTGGCTTGTGCCGTATTCGGTTGCCACAATATGGGGGTGCCTATACGACGATCACCGACTGGGATACTACGTTCGCCTTCAATAGGAACCCATAACACTCTCTGCAATTTATGATAAACCAAACTGTTTTCCCAAGTCATACCCTGAATGTTTGTCAGCGGTGCCACGGTGACATAGGTGGTCTCAAGCGGTTTGCCTTTGCGATCAATCGGGATCGTTTTGAGTTCAACTCCTAAATGTAAAAAGTCTTGTTCAGGCTTTGATCCTGCCAGCGCGCCTAATTCAGATTCAATCAGTTGGCCTACCCAACCTTTATCTCGGCGTAAATCGGCTGGTACAATGATGTCATTATCGGCCGCAATATCAGCTAAACGAATGCCAGCCATATTGTTCGCTCTTTGCATTAATTCGCTTATATCTAATGGCGATGATTTAGCCATGGATGAGTATTTTCCTCTGGAAAAAAGAATGAATAGACGATCAAAATCAACAGGCTATGCTATCAAGTAATATTCGTCGAGAACAAGTTTAGTTAGTTATTTGCGATGTGGTTGAAAAACGACCATGTTTTAGTTGGTTAAAGTTATTTGATTGAATTCCTTTGTAATCGGTTGTTTTAAAAGTTCTTTTTAGGTTGTGGTTGTTTTTATATTATACTTGTCCCGAGTTACACTCGTTTTTCCCCTACATTTCACACATACTTATCCACAGATTTAATGGATAAGTGTAATAAAACCTGTCTTTAACTGATTAAAAACACCAAGTCAACGCAATAAAACAGCTTTTTAGCGGGTTTAATTTAAAATAAGCCTTGTTATTTGTGTATAACTTAAGTTGCTAAATGAGTGATTGGCTATCTTAATTGGTGTTGTTTGTTTTTTGTACGATAGCGGCGATTTGCTATAATGTTAATTTACAATTTTTTTTAAGTTACTAATTATATTGTAGTATATTATAATAAAAAGCAGTTTACCTTAGAAAGGGTGCAACTAAATTTTAGCCTGTTATCAAGCTTTAGCAAAGTTTCGAACAGAGATATCCACAGATTTTGTGGATAATCCACAGGGTAGCTTGGTTTAATTGTTGATAATTTTGATTTATTAACATTGTTATTCAATTATCCACAGTAAATAGAGGTTTGCCGATAGGCATGCTTTGTGAAACAATCAGACGATATAAAATTTGTTATTTTTGGAGTCCATGTGATTGATAGCGACGGCTTTCGCGCAAATGTGGGCATCATTATCTGTAATAAATTTGGACAAGTTATGTGGGCCAGACGTTTTGGTCAACATTCATGGCAGTTTCCACAAGGTGGGTTAGATGATGGCGAATCAGTAGAAGAAGCCATGTATCGCGAACTTTACGAAGAAGTGGGACTCAGACCTGAGCATGTTCAAATTTTAACATCCACTCGATCTTGGTTACGTTATCGGTTACCCAAGCGTTTGGTACGCCAAGAAAGCAAACCTGTTTGCATTGGCCAAAAACAGAAATGGTTTTTACTACAATTGAAAGGTCACGATAATACTATTAACTTGAATTCTTCTGGTCATCCTGAGTTTGATGATTGGCGTTGGGTGAGTTATTGGTATCCTGTTCGTCAGGTTGTGTCTTTTAAGCGCGACGTATATAGAAAGGTAATGAAAGAGTTCGCATCGACGACATTAGCGCTGCAAACGCGCGAGTTTAGTAAAAAACGAAGCAAACAACGGAGTTAACTGATTTCAAAGAGGATTGAAACAGTGTTAAATATGCTCAGGGATATCACTCAAGCTGTTGCCAGAGCCAGCAGCCTTGAAAGTGCATTAAATATATTAGTGTCACAAACTCGATTAGCGATGGCTACCCATTGCTGTTCTATTTATATCCTTGAACAACAACATCTAGTGTTATCCGCTACCGAAGGTTTACAGCAATCTGCCGTTGGCCGAGTGAGCATGCCATTATCGCAAGGTTTAGTAGGCTTAGTTGCTGAGCGTGAAGAAGCCGTTAATCTTGCCGATGCCCGTATTCATCCTCGTTTTAAATTATTTCCCGAAGCTGAAGAAGAAGAATATCGTGCATTTTTGGCTGTGCCGATTATTTTTCAAAAACAGGTTGTGGGCGTTATTGTGGTGCAACAGCCAGAAGCCCGTCAGTTCAGTGAAAGTGAAGAAGCATTTTTAATGACCTTAGCCGCTCAGTTGGCGGTGGTTGTGCGCAGCTTGAAACACAAAGCGGCTGTTACTAATGTGCAACAGCAAGTGGTTTTCAGTGGTGTTAATGCATCAAGTGGTATTGCGATTGCTCATGGCCTGGTATTAGGCGGTGTTATTTCTCTGGAACAACCCGAGGTCAGCTGCTTCGATATAGATGTTGAAATTCAGCGCTTAAAATTGGCCATGCAGCGTTGTAAAGACATGTTGTCGTCTATATCGCAACGTTTTGAGCGTGAAAAGTCTGCTGATGTGGCCTCTATCTTTACCGCATTTCAATTATTGCTAGACGACTCTAGCCTTGGTGGTGAATATGCCCGTGAAGTCGCTTTAGGCTGGCAGGCTGAGTCTGCGGTAAGCCGAGTGTCATTGCGCTATATCAAACAGTTTTTAGAAATGGAAGATCCATATCTAAAAGAGCGCGCCAGTGATATTCGTGAGCTTGGGCAAAAACTACTTCGACAGCTTATTGAACCGGGTCGGTTAGAGTTAGAGCCAGATAAACCGGTTATTTTAGTCGCTAAAGAAGTGGATGCCACTTTATTGGCTGAGTTTCCACGGCAAAAGCTCGCTGGTATTGTCACTGAGCGTGGTGGGGTTAATGCTCATGCGGCTATTTTAGCGCGAGCCCTGGGTGTACCTGCCATTGTTGGCGTTGATGATGTGTTATCAATCGACATCGATCAAAAACTATTAGTCCTCAATGCGAATCGTGGCCAGCTATTGGTGTCGCCATCGCCAGCAGTGATTGAAGAGTACCAATTACTGATTGATGCCGATGTTGAAAAGCAAAAGCAATTTTCTGCCGAATTAAACCTACCATCAGTGACTACTGATGGTCAGCGGATCCATTTGTATTTAAATGCAGGTTTATTGAGTGGTATCGCTTCTGAAATTGCTGAATGCGCAGATGGTATTGGGCTGTATCGAACTGAAATTCCCTTTATGCTCCATCAACGCTTTCCGAGCGAGAGTGAACAAATCAATGTATATCGTCAGGTATTGAGTGCCGCTGGTGATAGACCTGTTGTCATGCGTACATTGGATGTTGGCGGCGACAAACCGTTACCGTATTTTCCAATTAAAGAAGACAATCCGTTTTTAGGTTGGCGTGGCATTCGTTTATCGCTTGATCATCCTGAGTTGTTTTTAGTGCAATTGCGCGCGATGCTGCAAGCTGCTGGAAACGGCAATCAATTGCAAATATTACTACCAATGGTGAGTAATCTGGATGAGATAGATCAAACATTAAAATATTTAGAGCAAGCGTTTACCGAACTAAGCCAAGAACTAAAGACTATTTTAGTGAGGCCGAAGGTCGGCGTTATGCTTGAAGTTCCTGCATTGTTGTATCAATTGCAAGATGTGGCAAAACGGGTCGACTTTGTGTCGGTGGGCAGTAACGATTTAACGCAATATTTACTGGCCGTCGATCGTAATAATCCGAGTGTGAGTTCGTTATTTGACAGTTATCATCCAGGTATTCTTCGAGCACTTAAACGAGCTGTCGATGAGTGTAAATTGTATGATTTAGATGTGAGTGTTTGTGGTGAACTTGCGGGTGAACCTTATGGTGCACTGCTTTTAGTCGCAATGGGCTATAACAAACTTAGTATGAACCAAGGCAGCTTAGCCAGAATCAGTTTTTTACTCAGGCGTGTATCAAAGCAAGAGCTCACTGAGTTATTAGAATCTATTTTACAACAGTCAAATGGAAACCAGGTTCGCGGTTTGTTAGCCAGTTTCTTGCGAAAACATAACCTTTTAGATTTAATCAACATCGATTAGCAGTACGATTGAATCTGCTTCGGAAAACCTTAAATGATTTTCCTAGTGGTTCGTAACATAATCAAGCGTCATTTTAAGGATGTCATCGTGGATAGTTTACTGCAGGTATTTTTAATTTGCCTTGTTTTAGGTTCTGTCGTGGGTTTTTTGGCTGGGCTGTTAGGTATTGGTGGTGGGTTAATTATCGTCCCTGCGCTATTGTATATTTTACCTTCAGTAGGTATCAGTTCAACCCAAATTACTCATGTCGCTATCGCTACATCACTGGCATCGATTATTTTAACGTCTATGTCATCAGCCACCGCGCATCACAAACGTGGAAATATACCTTGGGAGCTATTTAAGCCTATATTTCCGGGTATTGTAATAGGGTCGTTAGCATCAGCTTTTGTGTCTGAGCAAATTGCATCAGATGATTTGCAACAGGCTTTTGCTATTTTTGTGGTGTTAATGGCTGTACAAATGGCATTTCCGTTTAAAGTCAAAACGGGTGGCAGTATGCCAAATTTTGCCGTGTTACTGGTGATATCGACAGCGATAGCGTTAATTGCTGGTTTAATGGGCATTGGTGGCGGGGTTCTGCTGGTGCCATTTTTAAGTTATTGCGGTTTGCAAATGCGTCAAGCTGTTGGGTTTTCGTCGGCAACCGGGATGCTTATCGCAGTATCCGGTACCATTGGTTATATTATCGCAGGTTTCGATGTACCCAATTTACCCGAGGGCTCGGTTGGGTTTATTTATTTGCCGGCATTAATCGGCATTATCATTAGTTCCATGTTGTGTGCGCCTATTGGCGTAAAAGCGGCGAGTTCTTGGCCGACACCAGTATTGAAAAAAATATTTGCTTGTTTGCTTGTTGTGGTAGGGCTAAAACTACTATTAAGTTAATTCTAAATTGTTCTAAATGATTACAAAAACGCCTTTGTTCAAGTAGTTGAACAAAGGCGTTTTTAGTTAACCTAACAGCTATTACACAGCGAAAGGATACTTAATCGCATCGTGATGTTGATAGTCTTCAACGCTAAAGTCATCCAAGGTTACCCAGGTTTCGATGTCTTTTAGGGTTTTAATCTTTGGATTGATGATTAACTTAGGCGATGCAAAGGGTTCACGCGCGAGCTGAACATCTCGCATTGGTTCGAGTTGATCTTCGTAAATATGAGCATTGACTATCTTATGGTATGCCTTACCCGGTTTATGGCCAGTAATCTGAGCCATTAACGCAAGCAATACATATACTTGTACCATATTAAAGTTTAACCCTAGTGGAACATCACAACTGCGTTGTGTGCTGTTAAGGTATAAAGTATCACCGAGTAATGAAAAATGGTGCTCGTACATACATGGTCGTAAGCAGCCTAAGTCAAATGCGCCAGGGTGCAAGAAGGTTAAAATTTCACCACGATTATCTATACCGTTACTGAGATCATCGACGATTTGTTGCAGTAAATCGACATGACCACCATCAGGCTTTGGAAATGCACGCCCTAACGCTCCGTATATCAGTCCCATATCATCGGGCCCTTTACGGTTTGGGTTATCTAGCCATGCTTGGTTTTCATTGGCGTTAGCGTCCCATGTTTTAGTGCCTAATGCCCTAAAATCGGCCGCATTTTGGTAGCCTCGTAAATAACCGAGGATCTCCGCTATGGCAGACTTCCAGAAGCTTTTACGTGTGGTCACCAAAGGGAATTGATTGTTACCAACATCATAAACTAAGTCGGCATTAATGACAGTTAGGCACTTTTTGTTTGTTCGTGCATTATTAACCCATTCGCCTTCTTCGACAATGCGTTTACACAGGTCTAAATACTGTTTCATTGGTCCCAATTCCTTTTTTGCTTTTATCGATTATACCTAATCAAGGCCGGCAAATCATTGCCAAATGAAATGCAGGTTCAATTAATTATTTTTACTTTTAGAGCTAACTTTACGATCGACACCTCGGTTAAGCCGAGTTAACATCAAGAAACAATCGATTATTATTGTTTGAACATATCAGATAGACTGATCCCATTGTTTTTTTAGGAGTGTTATATGGAACGAGCAATTAAGAACTTCTTAAGCCAAGAGTCTGCGGGTGGCATTTTATTAATCGTTGCCGTCGCATTGGCGATGATTTTAGCCAATTCACCGTTAGCGGGTGTATATCAAGATTTCTTAGGCACCGAAGTGCAGCTTAGAGTAGGTGATCTTGATATCGATAAGCCGCTTTTACTGTGGATCAATGATGGCTTGATGGCATTATTCTTTTTATTAATCGGTTTAGAAGTAAAGCGTGAATTACTTGAAGGTGCGCTATCGAGCGTAGCTAAGGCATCATTGCCCAGCTTTGCTGCGATTGGTGGCATGGTGTTTCCGGCATTATTTTACTTAGCATTTAATTACTCAAACCCAGAAACTCAGATCGGATGGGCTATTCCTGCTGCTACTGATATCGCCTTTGCGCTAGGTATTATGGCACTGCTCGGTAGTCGTGTGCCCGTGGCGTTAAAAGTGTTTTTGTTAGCACTGGCAATTATTGACGATCTAGGAGTCATTGTTATTATTGCTCTGTTTTACAGCACTGATTTATCAATGCTTAGTTTGGTTATTGCCGCGGTATCGATCGTGCTGATGGTCGCACTGAACAGGAAAGGAGTCAGTTCAATTCTGCCTTACGGTTTACTCGGTTTTATTCTTTGGGTTGCTGTATTGAAGTCTGGAGTACATGCGACATTGGCCGGAGTGATTATTGCATTTTGTATTCCACTTAGAGCAAAAGATGGTTCCTCGCCATCTGAGCATTTAGAGCATAAGTTGCACCCTTGGAGCACCTTTATGATCCTGCCGGTATTTGCTTTTGCCAACGCTGGTCTGTCATTAACTAATATGTCATTTGATACATTTGCTGAACCTATCACCCTAGGTATCATCATGGGTCTGTTGTTGGGTAAGCCGATCGGGGTGCTGTTATTTAGTTATTTAGCAGTAAAACTTAAGTTAGCTGAACTACCACCTGGGATTGGTTGGAGGCATATCATACCGGTTGCTGTTATGTGTGGTATCGGCTTTACCATGTCGGTGTTTATTGCTTCGTTAGCATTTGAGAACTCACCCGCTGCATTTGGTGATTATGCAAGACTAGGTATTTTAACAGGATCGTTATTTGCGGCTGTGATTGGCTACTTTTGGTTGGCCAAGGTACTGCCTGAAAATGGAGTAAAATCATGAAATTGAATAAATTAACCTTTGGAATACTACTGACCAGTTTTGTTATTCCTGTATCGGCTGAATCATTTAATGTTTGTTTAGAATCATCTGATTCACCGACTTGCCAAAGTTATCTAGAAGGTGTGGTAGATGGTGCACTAATGTATCGTGATGATTTGGCAAAGAAAAGAATAGATCCTAACGATTACGAGTCAAGAGCACTAAAATACCGAGCAGGAAAACGTTATCAATCGGCGAATTTGAATTATTGCGCTAGTCATATACCGGTGAAATCTGAAATTGTATCAGCACTCACAGAGCAGGTGTCGTTGAACAATGTCAATAACAGTGATGAGCTTGAGTCAGTGATCACTAGTTTGATGGATTGCCGACGGAGTCAGTAACTACGTCTTTACTTAACGCAGCCATTTGGCTGCGTTTTTTTATGACTAATCTTGGCTAATCATATGGTGAACTATCTATGGTGAACTAATATTGTCGTTGATTGGTATAGATTAATGAGCAATAGAAGTAGCGGTTTATTTGCTATAGTAGTGTGAGTAAATTTTGTTAGGTTAATGATTGATATGCAGCATTTAAATTATAACCATTTATATTATTTTTGGATGGTACAAAAAAAAGGCTCAGTGACTAAAGCGGCTGAAGCATTGTGTTTGGCCCCGCAAACCATAACGGGACAAATTCGTGCATTAGAAGAGCGATTAAAAGGCACGTTATTTAAGCGTGTTGGTCGTAACTTAGTTGCTACAGAGTTGGGCGAATTAGTATTTCGTTATGCCGATAAAATGTTTAGCTTGAGCTATGAAATGCTCGATATACTTAATTATCAAAAAGATGATTCACTGCTGTTTGAGGTAGGTATTGCCGATGCTTTATCTAAAGCTTTAGTGAGTAGAGTGTTGTTAACTGTTATTCCAGATGATGGTTCGGTTCATTTGGCGTGTTATGAATCAACCCACGATAGCCTTATTGAGCGTTTACGTGAGCATAAGCTTGACATGATTTTATCTGATTGCGCTGGCGGCTCGTTGAAATTCCCTGAAATTTTATCGAAAAAGCTTGGTGAATGTGGTGTCAGTTTCTTCTCGGCTGAAGCGATTCCAGTCCCTTTTCCCGCTTGTCTTGAGCAGCGTAAATTACTCATACCGGGTAAGCGGACATCATTAGGACAACAGTTACACGGTTGGTTTGCTGAAAAAAGTCTTAATGTTAGTATCTTGGGTGAATTTGACGATGCCGAAATGATGAAAGCATTCGGCTATTTTAATCAGGGAATTTTTGTCGCACCGTCTATTTATCGTCATGATATACTCTCTCAAGGTATGGTGTTACTTGGTGAAACCACCGATATTAAAGAAGAGTACCATGTGATGTTCGCTGAGCGAATGATCCAACATCCGGCGGTAAAATCATTACTGGCAACGGATTTTAGTGATTTATTTGCAGGACGAGATCTACAAGTACAAGATTTTGAAAACCGTATAAGCTAGCTTGTGATATAGACATCAGGAGATTTGTGTTGGAATTAATGAATATAGCTCGTGTACGCTGGGCATGCCGCCGCGGAATGTTAGAATTAGATATATTGTTTCAACCCTTTGTCGAAGCCCAATACGAAGCCATGAGCGATGATGATAAAAACACTTTTATTCGTTTATTAGAGTGTGAAGATCCGGAGTTATTTGCTTGGTTTATGGGCCATGAACAATGTTCAGATCCATTGTTCGCCAATATGATAATCAAAGTCCGTGGAAGAGCAGCACCTTAACCCGCCTGTTGATGTATTGGTCAGTACTAGCACTCATATGCAACAATTTGCATTGAGTGCTTCATTTTTGCAGCGTGGTGCCTTAGTGGTATCGTTTGCTGTTGTATTAACGAGCTTTTTAGCTTGGCCTTATTATCCTTCCTTGATATACCACGCCATTCAAATGTTGTTATTCGTTACCATTATCATCATTTTTTTTTACAGCTGGCGCAGAGTATCTAGTTGGCGTTGTTTGCTTACTTTAGGTGACAAGGGGGCTGGTACATTATTGCAAGGTGAAAATGGAAGTCTCAATAAAATAACACTCACTAAAAAACCGTTTATTAGTCCATTAATGTGCATTATTTATTTACAACATCTTCAAACGGGCGAGAACAGAGTATTGCTGGTATGGAGTGATATGTTAGACGACACAGCATATCGTAATCTGTGTCGTCTATTATTAAGCCATTAATGACGTGAAGTTGAGTGACGTTGACAGCGTTTAACTGCTCGGTTGTAAAATGGTTGGTTTAGGATTGTCGATTTGTTCAGGATAATCAATATTATAATGAAGGCCTCGACTTTCTTTACGTTCCATTGCACATCGAATAATTAATTCTGCAACTTGCACCAAATTACGCAGCTCTAATAAATTGTTACTGACACGGAAGTTTGAATAGTACTCTTCAATCTCTTGTTGAAGCATCAAACATCTTCGTAGTGCTCGTTCTAATCGTTTATCTGTTCTGACAATACCGACGTAATCCCACATAAATAGGCGCAGTTCGTGCCAATTATGGGCAATAACGACTTCTTCATCAGAGTTAGTTACTTTGCTCTCGTCCCATAAAGGTATTGGGCAAGGCATCGGTATTTTATGCAACAAACCTTCAATATCTTGTGAGGCCGCACGGGCAAAGACTAAACACTCCAGTAGTGAATTGCTCGCCAGTCTATTAGCGCCATGTAAGCCTGTGTAAGCCACTTCGCCAATAGCATATAAGCCATTAATATCGGTTTGACCATGAAGGTCAGTCATCACACCACCACATGTATAGTGTGCCGCTGGAACCGCTGGAATTGGGTCTTTGGTGATATCAATACCCAATTCAAGACAACGTTGATAAATGGTTGGAAAGTGTTTAATGATAAAGTCAGCAGGTTTATGGCTGATATCTAAATACACACAATCAACACCTAAACGTTTCATTTCATAATCAATGGCGCGAGCAACAATATCGCGAGGAGCGAGTTCAGCTCTTTCGTCGAAATCGGGCATAAAACGGCTGCCATCAGGACGACGTAAATAAGCTCCTTCACCGCGTAATGCTTCCGTTAACAAGAAGTTTCTGGCATTAGGGTGAAATAAACACGTTGGATGGAATTGATTAAATTCCATATTGGCAATTCGACAACCTGCGCGCCATGCCATTGCAATACCATCGCCACTGGCAATATCAGGATTCGAGGTGTATTGGTACACTTTTGAGCTGCCGCCAGTTGCTAACGCAACAAATTTGGCTCTGACGGTTTCTACATGTTCCTCATCGCGATTCCACACATAAGCACCAAGCACACGGTTACCCGGTCGATGCAATTTACGCGTGGTGATTAAATCAATCGCATTGTAACGTTCAAGCACTTGTATGTTTGGGTGAGCGATTGCACGTTCTTGTAATGTAGTTTGTACCGCTTTACCGGTAGCATCGGCAGAATGCAGAATACGACGATGGCTATGTCCACCTTCACGGGTTAGGTGGTAGGGGGCTGTACTATTATCGACTCCAGCTAAGGTTTCTTCTTTATCAAATGCCACGCCACAATTAATTAACCATTGCATTGCACTTTTGGCATTTTCTGCGGTGTAGGTCACAACTGATTTATCGCATAATCCGGCGCCAGCGATTAAGGTATCGTTGACGTGGGACTCAATTGTGTCGCCTTCATCGAAAACAGAGGCTATTCCACCTTGAGCGTATAATGTTGACCCTTCTGATAATGGGCCTTTAGAAAGAAGAATTACTTTTGATTTTTCAGCAAGATGTAGTGCTAAAGTTAGTCCTGCAGCACCGCTGCCGATGACCAAAATGTCAGATTGGTGTTCAACTGCTTGTTTCATCAGGTATCATGGTGTGGCTATGTGGTTTGATCATAGTAAATCAAATTACTACGACAGGGTACTTTTACAGCGTATTTTATTGTGATTTTGCTTAGATATTTTGTTTATATGTAAAATAAATTAATTTTTTTTAATTCAATATCGAACTTTCTTCATATCAGTAGGTCTACTTATATGAACAGGATTCGAGCGACTGAGAAATCAGTATTACAGATTTAGGAGTAGTCGGCTCGGATGAGTGGACAATATAGTGATCAACAATTAGTTGAGCGAGTACAGCAAGGCGATAAAAATGCATTTAACCTGTTAGTGCTGAAGTATCAAAATAAAGTGATGAGTTTGATTTCTAGGTATGTACGCAATCAAGCGGATGTAGCGGATGTGACACAAGAAGCCTTTATTAAAGCGTATAGAGCGTTAGCAAATTTTCGTGGTGAAAGTGCATTTTATACTTGGTTGTATCGTATTGCGGTAAACACCGCAAAAAACCATCTTACATCGCAAGGGCGCAGAGCACCTGCAAACGATGTTGATATAGAAGATGCAGAATATTATGAAGGCAGTGATGCGTTAAAAGAGTTTGCATCACCAGAGCGATTATTAATGAAAGATCAAATGAGTAAAGTGATCTTTGATACGCTCGACACTCTGCCTGAAGAGTTAAAAATGGCAATATCGCTCAGAGAGCTAGAAGGAATGAGTTATGAAGATATTGCTAATATAATGGATTGCCCTGTTGGCACGGTAAGATCGCGTATCTTTCGTGCTCGAGAAGCAATCGACAAACAGCTCCAGCCTTTGCTGGAAAAGTAACAGCCTTAACCTTAGATAGGTGAATAATGCTTAAATCAAGTCAAGAGTGGGTATCTGCAGCAGTTGATGGTGAAGCCGATGATAAAACATTGGCGCAGCTTTCTGCCGACGTTGATTCACATGATGAATGGCAACGCTATCACATGATAGGCGATGCAATGCGCGGCGAGTTGCCGACAGCCATTGACTTAGACCTTTTTGCTAGCATCACTGCAGCAATTGAGCTTGAACCGACAATTATTATGCCTCAAGCCAAGCAAAGTGAATTAGTCGAGCCAATTAGCACTCCAAAGCAAGTTGCAGTGGGTTCAAACGTGGTGCCATTTTTCAAACAGTTTGGCCAATATGCTATTGCAGCAACAGTTGCTATGGTGGCCATTGTTGGGGTGCAAAATTATAACCAAACCAGTGATGCAGAGTCACCGTTACCGGTATTAATGACTCGTCCTTTAGTGGGGAGTGTGTCACCGGTAAGCTATCAGACTGGTGCGGTACAAAATCAACAAAGCTATTCTAATGAGCAAGTTATAGAACAGCGTCGCCGTATTAATGCTTATATCCAAGATCACATGTTACAACAACGCTTGAATCCAGGTGTTGCTGTTGATGATAATAGCGTGCAAGATGCCGCGGTAAATCCATAATCCGCCGGCAGAACCTTGTCTTACCATGTTAGGAGTTAGCTTGCGCCTTATCCTGCTAGCACTGTTAGTGTTAACCTTTCCAACACACGCTGAAGAAGATTTATCTGCTAAAGCTTGGCTTAAGAATATGAGCCAAGCAATGCACGATAAACAATACAAAACCTCTATTATTCAGCTACAAGCCGACCATATCCGTCCGCTTGTTTACATTCATGGCATTGTCGATAATAAAGAAGTCGCTTTACTTGAATACCTTAATGGTCCGCCGAAAAATGCAGTGCGAGTGGGTAATACGGTTACGTTTATAGAACATGACCAACCGGCTTACAGTGTGGTCGCGCCTCGTATTCAGGGAATTTGGCCAGCAGCTTTAGCGGGAGATTTAAGCCAGCTTGAAAAAGGCTATCAGTTTGTTATTGGTGGTCGAGGGCGTATTGCTGGACGTCCTGGACAAATGATCCGTTTACTCGCCAATGATGACAATCGTTATGATGCTCAAGTGTGGATTGATATGGACACTTATTTGCCATTACGTTTTGACTCCCTCAATAAAGAAAAACAATTACTTGAACAAACCATGGTCATTGAGCTGATTGAATTAGCCGAACCTGCGAACATTTTAATTGAAGCCGCAAAGCAAGAGTGGCCAGCAGTGATGAACCAAGCGGAACGCACGGATGGTAAAAACTGGCAATTTACTTGGTTACCAGAAGGGTTTGATGTGGTTGTTCGCGATCATCATCGCTTGATAGGTATTCACGAGCCGGTTGAATATGTGGCGTTAACGGATGGATTAGCCAATATTTCTGTTTATGTCGCGCGAGCGGGAGAAAATCCGATGCCCAATGAACTGCTTATTCGTAATGGTTTATCTATGGTAGTTGTTAAAGTGGGTACGCTTGAGGTTGTAGCTATCGGTAAGGTGCCTTCTGAAACGTTAGACAGGATAGCTAATAGTTTAGTATTAAAATAAACAATGCTCGTTAACAAGCAAGCCGTGACAACAATATTTTGTGTCACGGCTTTCGTGTTTCTAGTGGCAAATTAGAAATGATATAGCTTAGCGGTAAACTTGCTTAGCCAATGAGCGGCATTGTGCTAAAATTGAATCCTTATTTATGGTTTGAGCTGATTAAATGAAGAGCCACATGTCCGAGTCATCCACATCCACTATGATGGAAGAAATTGCCCGCGTGGTTGATTATCAACAAGGCTGGGTAACTGTTGAGGTTGAATTAAAAAGTGCATGTAACCATTGTGCCAGCAGTGAAAATTGTGGCACATCGACGATCGCTAAAGCTTTTTCGGTTCATACACAACGTTTTTCATTACCGAGTGAAAGACCTTGCCATAGCGGTGATTTGCTTAAAATAGGTTTACCTGAAAGCGTCATCATTAAAGCGGCTGCATTGGTGTATTTATTGCCGTTAATTGGGTTGTTTTTATCGGCAATGATAGGGCATATGCTGGCTGCTGGAATAGGATTGAGTACCAATGGTTTTGCTATGGCTTTTGGTGCATTAGGCGCATTGGTTGCCTGTTTTATTGGTAAGCACTTCGCCACTGAACTAGAGGCTCACGCCACACCCGTTATCATTACCTATTTAGGCCAAGAAGTGGGCATTATCAGTGCCAGTCATTAGTTAGCCTGATCTCGGGATAACAAACTGCTCGCCCTTTGTTTTACTAACTGCGTTGAATGAACTTGCAATAGGCCAGATATACGCGCGTCAATTGGCCTTGTTAGTAAAAAATGACAATTTTGATAGTGGTTAACTTCTAAGTTTATGATCTTTATAATCATATTCTCATCTCTTATCCCGAATTCAGGTTAGTGAATATTTTCCACATTTATGCTGATGACCTATGATGCCGTGTAACATGTTTAACCATCTCTTTTAACCTGAAAATGTGTGTACAGAGCCTCGAAAACCTCCTGTAATGGTTAATAATCGCCCCAAAATGGATACTATTGTTTAATCTGATTGGTATTACCCCCCCAATCAGGTACAATTTGCCACCTTAATTTTCATCATTTTAGTAGTAGTCATTGCAGCATAATGAAACACATTAGAAACTTCTCGATTATTGCCCATATCGACCATGGTAAATCAACTTTATCCGATCGCCTGATTCAGGTATGTGGCGGCTTAACTGACCGTGAAATGGCTGCACAGGTTTTAGATTCAATGGATCTAGAACGTGAGCGTGGCATTACGATCAAAGCCCAAAGTGTCACCTTAGATTACCATGCAAAAGATGGTAACACTTATCTACTCAACTTCATTGATACACCAGGCCACGTTGACTTCTCTTATGAAGTATCACGTTCTTTGGCTGCATGTGAAGGTGCACTATTAGTCGTTGATGCTGGTCAAGGCGTAGAAGCTCAGACATTAGCAAACTGCTATACCGCACTAGAAATGAATTTAGACGTAGTTCCTGTATTAAATAAAATTGACTTACCTCAGGCTGAACCAGACCGTGTAGCAGCAGAGATTGAAGATATCGTTGGCATTGATGCCATGGATGCTGTGCGTTGTTCAGCAAAGACAGGTGTTGGCGTTGATTTAGTACTAGAGGAAATTATCGCAAAAATTCCTCCGCCAGTGGGCGATGAGTCTGCGCCTTTACAAGCGTTGATTATTGACTCATGGTTTGATGCATACCTTGGTGTTGTTTCTTTAGTACGTATTAAGAATGGCATACTTAAGAAAGGCGAAAAATTTAAAGTGATGTCCACTGGACAAAACTATAACGCCGATCGCGTAGGCATTTTTACCCCAAAAGAAAAAGACAAAACAGAGCTTCGTGCAGGTGAAGTGGGTTATGTGATTTCTGGTATTAAAGAAATTCACGGTGCGCCAGTAGGTGATACCTTGACCCATGCAAAAAATGGCGCGGACAAACCTCTTCCAGGCTTTAAACGTGTTAAGCCTCAGGTTTATGCCGGTGTATTCCCTATTTCTACCGATGAATATGAAAGCTTCCGTGATGCGTTAAATAAATTAAGTTTGAATGATGCATCACTGTTTTTTGAACCTGAAACTTCATCAGCGTTAGGTTTTGGTTTCCGTATAGGTTTTCTCGGCCTTCTGCACATGGAGATTGTCCAGGAGCGTTTAGAGCGCGAATATAATCTAGATTTGATCACGACGGCACCCACAGTGGTGTACGAAGTTATCATGAACAATGGTGAAACGATTTATGTCGATAATCCTTCAGGCCTACCTGCGCTGAATAATATCGAAGAAATTCGTGAACCGATTGTTGAAGCCAATATATTAGTGCCAAAAGAATACTTAGGTAACGTGATTACCTTGTGTATTGAAAAGCGCGGTTCGCAAACCAATATGGTTTATCACGGTAATCAAGTGGCCGTGACTTATCATTTGCCGATGGCTGAAGTGGTCATGGATTTCTTTGACCGTCTTAAGTCAACGAGTCGTGGTTATGCGTCATTAGAGTATAACTTTATTCGTTTTGATCCTGCTGATATGGTGCGACTGGACATTTTAATCAATGGCGACAGAGTTGATGCATTAGCGATGATTATTCATCGCAGTAATATTCGTCATCGTGGTTTGGCATTGGTTGAAAAGATGAAAGAACTGATCCCTCGCCAAATGTTTGATATTGCTATTCAGGCTGCTGTTGGTAGTCAGATTATTGCTCGTTCAAGTATTAAAGCATTACGTAAAGATGTAACCGCTAAGTGTTATGGTGGTGACGTTTCACGTAAGAAGAAACTACTTAACAAGCAGAAAGAAGGTAAAAAACGCATGAAGCAAGTCGGTAACGTTGAAGTGCCACAAGAGGCATTCTTAGCGGTATTGAAACTTAACGATTAATTATAATTAATTGTTTTAGTTTGCTAGTGCCTGTTGATCTTTGCTGGTTAAATTTTGTTCGAGATAAAAACGTTTTAATCGAGGCGAGTGGATTGCTGCCTAGTAATCTAAGCACCACTTGATTCACAAAGAATCACTCAATAAAGAGTAAAACGTTTTTAGCCGAACCCTTCGGGCAACGTTTGTTGGCCATTTTTACTGCGTTATCGGCTTTTTATGTAGAATAACTACACTACAAAGCCTCTGCCTTGTATAAATGACCAACAATTCGCTGCCAAAACAACCTTGAAAGATTAACCGACACTAAACGCCGCGTATTGCGGCGTTATCGTTATTTTTACTATATATTTTGTAACACTCAACTGGGTGAATGTTTATTCGTTAATCACCATACTGGATTGAGTTATTCTGAGCCTTTGCTCAAGCCATATGGATCCAACACACCTAGCAGGAGATAAATCAGTAATGGCAGCCTATTTTTCGCTCATTTTAGTGCTCGTAACCTTAGTCAGTGGACTTATTTGGTTAATTGATGTGGTATTTTTTGCGCCTAAACGCCGTGAAAGCTTATTAGCAGCACAAGCTAACTCAACTCAGTTAAGTGCAGATGCGATAGATAAAATCATTCGTGAGCCTGTGTTAGTTGAAACTGCACATTCGATTTTTCCGGTTATCGCCTTTGTGATGATTTTACGATCTTTTATCTATGAGCCATTTCAAATTCCATCTGGTTCGATGATGCCGACACTCTTAGTGGGTGATTTCATTCTGGTTGAAAAGTTTAGTTACGGGTTACGCGATCCTGTATGGCGCAGCAAACTAGTTGAAACCGGTGAACCTGAGCGCGGAGACGTATTTGTATTTAAATACCCTGAAAACCCAAAAATTGACTATATAAAGCGTGTGGTTGGTTTACCAGGTGACAAGATATTTTATCGTAATAAACAACTGATGATCCAAGAAGCGTGTGTCAATAAATCTGACTGCCCAGCTGCTCATACGATTGAGCATGTAGAAATTAATCGTGGTGAGTTTAGCCAAAATGACGTGCCATTAATTCGTTTGAGTGAGCAATTAGGCGATGTAGAACACGATATTTTGCTTAATCCATCGCGCCCTGATTTTAGACAGCACTTTTATCCTCAAGCGGGTCTTCCTGCTGGTGAGTTCGTTGTCCCTCAAGGAATGTATTTTGCCATGGGTGATAACCGTGATAATAGTACCGATAGTCGTTTTTGGGGCTTTGTACCGGAAGAGAATCTTGTCGGTAAAGCCGTTGCAATTTGGATTAGTTTTGAATTTGATCGTAAACCGAGTGATGTGTTACCAACGTGGGTACCGACCGGAGTACGTTTTGATAGAGTAGGTGGAATACATTGATGGAACCCATTAAAAATTTGCCGCGGTTGTGCCGTACTTTAGGGTATGAGTTTAATAATATTGAATTACTCATTCAGGCCTTAACACATCGCAGCGCAGCAAATAAACATAATGAGCGTTTAGAGTTTTTAGGCGATTCGATTTTATCGATAGCTATTTCAGATGCCTTATATCATCAGTTTCCAAAGGCGACTGAAGGTGATTTAAGCCGTATGCGCGCTACTTTAGTCAAAGGTGACACACTGACAATCATCGCTCAAGAATTCAAGCTAGGTGATTATTTGTATTTAGGCCCTGGTGAACTCAAAAGCGGTGGCTTTAGACGCGAATCTATTTTAGCGGATGCCGTAGAGGCTATTATTGGTGCAGTTTACCTTGATGCCGATATTGAAGTGTGCCGTAAGCTATTATTATCATGGTATCAAGAGCGTTTAGCTGAGATAAAACCGGGTATTAATCAAAAAGATCCGAAGACAATTTTGCAAGAATACCTGCAAGGTTTTAAAAAGCCATTGCCAGATTACCAAGTTGTTGCGGTAGAAGGTGAAGCGCATGATCAAACATTCACCGTAGAATGTAAAATTAGTGAATTAGATAAAGTTGTCACCGGTGTGGCAAGTTCAAGAAGAAAAGCTGAACAGCTTGCCGCTGCTCAGGTATTGGAGCTACTGAATAAATGACCAAAAAAACAGACTTGCCAGCAGGTGATAACCAAGAGCCTAGCTTAGATGAACTGCTGGCAAGGATGAACCAAGCAGCACCAACGGCCACAGCCAAATACGATGTAACTTATTGTGGCATGGTGGCTATTGTCGGTCGTCCCAATGTGGGTAAATCAACGCTTTTGAACAAGTTACTTGGTCAAAAGGTGAGTATTACCTCAAAAAAACCACAAACAACTCGTCACCGTATCATGGGTATTCATACCGATGGCCCAAGCCAGATTATATTTATTGATACACCTGGTCTACACATCGAAGAAAAGCGTGCGATAAACCGCTTGATGAACCGTGCAGCTGCCAGTTCATTAGCTGATGTTGCTATGGTTATTTTTGTTGTTGATGGTATGACGTGGACTGCCGATGATGAGATGGTGCTCCAAAAAATTCAACATCGTAATGATGATCGAAAAATCATTTTAGCCATCAACAAAGTTGATAACATTAAAGATAAGGAATCATTGTTCCCTTATTTAACGGAATTGGCTAAAAAGTTTGATTTTGATGAAATTTTGCCAATATCAGCCAGTAAAGGCACCAATGTGCAACGCATTTTGGATATGGCACGTGAATCATTGCCAGAAGCACCATTTTATTTCCCAGAAGATTATGTTACCGATCGCTCACAACGCTTTATGGCATCTGAAATTGTCCGTGAAAAGCTAATGCGCTTCCTTGGGGATGAACTTCCTTACGACGCAACGGTAGAGATTGAACAGTTTAAAATGATGGAAAATGGCGTCTATCAAATTAATGCGTTAATTCTGGTTGAGCGTGAAGGCCAAAAACGGATGGTGATTGGCAATAAGGGTGAGCGAATTAGAACGATTGCAACGCAATCCCGTCTGGATATGGAAACCTTATTTGACAATAAAGTATTTCTTGAAGTGTGGGTGAAAGTGAAATCAGGTTGGGCTGATGATGAACGTGCATTGAGAAGTTTAGGCTATGGCGAAAGCTAAATTGGCTTTAGCGTTATTGATTAAGTATTTATAGGCATGGCCACTATGAAACGTGGCTATGTGCTTCATCATCGACAATTTCGTGAATCGAGCGTGATCGTTAATTTGCTGATAGAAGGTGTTGGGCGTGTTGATGCCATTACTCGAGTCGGTTCTGGTAAACGGTCGATTAAAAGTATCTTACAACCTTTTCAGCCGCTGATTATCCAATTTAGTGCCCAATCCGAAGCCAGAAATTTAGGATTGAAAAATATTACCCAAATTGAAGCCGCTGCACCTGCTATGCCGCTGAGCGGTAATAGTCTTTATTCTGGTTTTTACCTAAACGAAATATTAGTTCGCCTATTGTCAGTCGATCACCAAGCTGAAGGTCTCTTTCTCGATTATCATCGTGCACTACTGGCGTTAGCGAAACAGTTTTGTTCAAGCCACCTACGTTATTTTGAAATAGCATTATTACTCGAGTTAGGTGCGTTGCCGTCTCTTGCTTATGACACCCAAGGTGACTCGTTAGATGACAGTTGCCACTATCGGTTTATTGCAGAGAGTGGTTTTATCCCTGTAGTAACCACTCAAGAAAGCTCTTTTTCTCATGGTAAAGGCTGTTTATCTGGGGCAATGTTGCTAGCATTGGCATCACAAAACCTGCAACCTGAACAGTTTAATCAAGCTAAAGGATTAATGCGTTATTTACTCACACCATTGTTGGGTAATAAGCCGTTATTAAGTAGGCAGTTATTCAGTAACAAATCGGATTAGCATATAATCTATTTTAAACCCAACACATGGACCAAACACTTGTAAATTAGTGCATAACTTTGGTTATCGTGTGCCTCATTGTGTTATTTATTATCTTAAGGAGCTCGATGTGAGCGGAATACTATTAGGCATTAACATCGATCATATCGCGACATTGCGTCAGGCCCGCGGTACTCATTATCCTGATCCCGTACACGCAGCTGCAGTAGCAGAGCATGCCGGCGCCGATGGTATCACCATACATTTACGTGAAGATCGTCGCCACATTCAAGATCGTGATGTGTATTTATTGGCAAAGACATTGAAGACCAGAATGAACTTCGAGTTTGCTGTCACTGAAGAAATGATCGCTATCGCCTGTGATATCAAACCAGCGTATGCATGTTTAGTCCCAGAGAAGCGTGAAGAGCTAACAACTGAAGGCGGTCTTGATGTTGCTGGTCAGTTAGAAAAAATCCGCTCAGCCGTAACACGTTTGGCTGCAGAAGGTATTAAAGTGTCATTGTTTATTGATGCTGATAAAACTCAAATTGATGCAGCAGTGTTATCTGGCGCACCTTATATTGAGATCCATACTGGTTGTTATGCTGATGCCATCACCGATGCTGAGCAGGCAAATGAATTAGCTCGTATTACTGAAATGGCACAATATGCTCACAGTAAAGGTTTAGTGGTTAATGCTGGGCATGGATTGCATTATCACAATGTTAAGGCTATCGCGGCTATTCCTGAGCTTTATGAGCTTAATATTGGTCATGCTGTGATTGCTCGAGCCGCTATTGATGGTTTGGACACTGCAGTACGGGATATGAAGAAGTTGATGCTTGAAGGCCGCAGAGGCGAATAATGGCGATTGTAGGGATAGGAACAGACATTGTTGAGATTGCCCGCATCAGTGAGCAGCGAGAGCGCCTAGGTGACAAGTTAGCCAGAAGAGTGCTGACAGAGTCTGAGTTTACTACTTACTTGCAATCAAAACAGCCTGAGCGATTTTTAGCTAAGCGTTTTGCCGCCAAAGAAGCTGCAGCAAAAGCCTTAGGCACAGGAATTGGCAGAGGTGTGTCGTTTCAACATATCCATATCGACAATGATGATAATGGCGCGCCCCAGGTACGTTTTACCGATGGCGCGCTAGCACGGCTTGAACAATTAGCGGGCAAGCATGGTTTTATCAGTATTGCAGATGAAAAACATTATGCTGTAGCCACTGTGGTGTTAGAAAGTTGATGAGAACCATATTAGGCTATTTATTAAAGGCGCATTAGCGCCTTTTTTGTGAGCTTTTAAAATGGCCGTAAGTGGGGTAGATTAACAAGATATAAACAACTCATCTCAGAACGAGATGATAACTGACATCAAACAGTCTTTTTCTATACTAATACGACGACATCACACTAGATTAATATTGGTAAATCAATACGGATTGTTAGCAAAAATGATCCACTAGATATGAATTAGATCGAATATCATGATGCCAGTTTACCTACCTCATTCCTTCTTTTGAGCTGAGGTTAACTAGAGAGAATCAAAAATGAAATCGGCAGTAGAACAACTTTCAACTTATAAAAGCGTGCACTTAAATCCACAAAATATAAAGACGCATTTTGTCGGCGTTCCTATGATTATTTGGTCGGCATTTTTGATGCTGGGGACTCTTCGCTTTGCATGGCAAGATTATCAAGTGAGTGTTGCGATGATATTAGCTGTGGTGGTATTGGGTTACTATATGGCACTTCATATGCGCCTGGCGTTTGGATTAGTATTGTTCATTGTGCCGGTGTTATACACCACAGAGCTGGTTGTTCATACCTCACATCCTTTTATCATTGCCATTAGTATTTTTATTATTGGCTGGGTTATTCAGTTTATTGGCCATAAATATGAAAAGGCTAAACCTGCTTTTATGGATGATCTCAATCAGCTTCTGATTGGGCCATTCTTTTTGATGGCAGAGTTGTATTTCATATTAGGCTTGGAAAAAGACTTAGCCGCAGAAATTACCCCAATAGCACGTGATAAACGCCGTGCTTTAGAGGCTAAGCGTCGTGCATCGTAATGAATGACCATTTCATGGCAATAAAAAAGGCGCTTGCAGCGCCTTTTTTATGTGTAAAAATCTACTCGTTATCATCAATTAACGTTAAATTGCTGGGTAAAACTCTGACTGTTTTAATCATATTATCTGCAACATCGATGACTTCTATTTGATAATCAACGATGCGTAAGCTGGTGTTTGCTGCAGGAATATCTTCCAGAAATTCAATGATCAGGCCATTTAAGGTTTTAGGGCCATCAATCGGAAGATTCCATTTCATTTCTTTATTAAGGTCACGAATGTTAATCGTGGCATCAATTAAGAAACTACCATCTTGTTGGATATTAATGTCTTCACTTGCCGTGGTCAGCATTGAGGTTGTGAAGTCACCGACAATCTCTTCTAAAATATCTTCAAGTGTGACTAAGCCCTGAATATCACCGTACTCATCAACAACTAACCCTATGCGTTCTTTATTTTGCTGGAAATTAGTCAATTGAACGTTTAGTGGTGTGCCTTCAGGAATAAAGTATAACTCCTTAACAGCCCTTAATAATGATGACTTACTGAATTGCTCTTTGGATTGTAAGCGCAAAGCATCACGTAAGTGAATAAACCCGACAGCATCATCGATGTTGTCGCGATAGACTAAAACTCGAGTATGAGGACTTTGAACCACTTGCTTATTTATCAATTTAAAATCGTCATTGACGTTAATAGCATAAATATCTGAGCGCGAAATCATAATGTCTTCGACTGTGACTTTTTCTAAATCTAAAATCGACAATAACATTTCTTGGTGACGCTGTGGGATTAGTGCTCCAGCTTCATGAACAACTGTGCGCAGTTCTTCTTGGCTTAACGCGTCACTTGTTTTGACCGTTTTAATGCCCATTAAACGTAAAAACATTGAGGTAATTAAGTTGATTGCTTTCACTAATGGCGACAGCAATATTAATAACCAACCTAATAAAATACTCGATGGAAATGCAATACGTTCAGGGTGCAAAGCCGCAAACGTTTTTGGTGTGACCTCAGCAAACACTAACACCACTATAGTCAGAACACCGGTTGCAATAGCAACACCCATATCACCAAACAAGCGCATACCGATAATAGTCGCAATTGCAGATGCAAGAATGTTAACCAGATTATTACCGATGAGAATTAACCCAATGAGTCGATCTGGGCGGTCGAGTAACTTTAAGGCGCGCTGTGCACCTTTGTGGTCATTGGATGCAAGATGTCGTAAGCGGTATCGATTGAGGCTCATCATTGCGGTTTCTGAACCAGAAAAATAAGCAGAAATCACGATTAAAACCAAAAGGAAAATAAGGAGTGCGCTGGTAGATATAGCGTCCAAAAAAGGGGCCCCATAAAGTGGTGTGAAATTGACCTATTGGCCAAATTGTCATAAATTTAACGGCCATTATTTATTATTGGCCGTTAGTGTCAAGTAATCTTGGTTATTTTTCAACAGAATAGAAAAGCATATTCAGCGTAAAGATATTAAAATTAGTTTAATATCAATTCCTTAACAACTCTAGCACCAAAATATGCGAGAGATAGTAAGCCTGCACCCGATAAGCTATAAATCACTGCGGTACGGATTCTACAGCCAACAGTATATTGTTGCCACAACATCGCAGCGTAAACCACCCAAGCTATTATTGATAATATTGCCTTATGGCCTTTACCGTCGCCAAACATATCTTCTAAAAATACAAATCCAGTTACGAGCGATAAACTCAGTAAAATAAATCCAATAATGATGAGGTGATAAAGTTGCTTTTCAACCGTCATTAATGGCGGCATTGCTGGGCTCATCATCATTTGCTTTTTCTTCAGTTTATTCTGGATAAACCATAATTGAATGGCGTACATAGCCGCTATCATCAATGCGCTATAGGCCATGAGTGATAACACTACATGTGCCAGAAGTTCAGGGTGTATTTCAAAATGAGTAATAAACTGCGGCGGCACTAACCATAGAAGTGCTACTGACAATATTGAGCAGGCATACACAACGGGCACTACAATGATGACTTTAAGTCGAGGCATTGTAATCGTGAACGTTAATGCAATAATCCAGTTAACCAATGAAATTACGTTGGTTAAACTAAAGTTTTGTCCATCGACAGTAAAAACCGCATTCGAAAGTGCAAACCCGTGCATGATGACGGCAATACCAGAAGCCAGCATAACGGCCTTACGATTAGGCCCTTCAACATGAAAAAGTCTGCTTGTTACTAAAACCAAAGCTAAACAATAAAACAGCATGGCTGCCGCTGAAAAAATAACCATTGAGACTCAACCTATCATAGTAATTAATGCTGAAAAACTGCGCTGTGAGTGTTGAACAATACTATCAAAGCATCACATTTTCATTATTTTATTAGATTAACATGATCAGGGCCTAATATGGCAGTGACCTAAGACCCAAAATTTAACAGTTTCCTACCTTTAGCTACAATAATTTACTCAAAATGAGTCAGTGTTTACGTTCTTCGCGTTGCAAGTATCGTAATTTGGAGTGGCTTGGGTATAATGGGCTCAATTATCGATATGCTTAAAAGAGCCGCTCAATGTTTGAAAATTTATCTGACAGACTTTCACGCACACTAAAAAACATTAGTGGCCGTGGTCGCTTAACAGAAGACAACATTAAAGAAACCCTGCGTGAAGTGCGTATGGCGCTGCTTGAGGCGGATGTAGCTTTACCTGTTGTTAGAGACTTCGTTAACAGCGTAAAAGAACGCGCTGTGGGTCAAGAGGTGTCAAAAAGCTTAAGCCCAGGGCAAGCCTTTATCAAAATTGTCCAAAACGAACTTGAAAAAGCCATGGGTGAGGCGAATGAAGCCCTCGACTTAGCGGCAATACCTCCGGCTGTGATCATGATGGCGGGTCTTCAAGGCGCGGGTAAAACAACCTCGGTAGCCAAATTAGGTAAATTTTTACGTACACGTCATAAAAAATCAGTCCTTGTCGTCAGTGCGGATGTATACCGTCCTGCGGCAATTAAACAACTTGAAACATTGGCTGCAGAAGTTGAGGTTGAATTCTTTCCGTCTGACGTGAGCCAAAAGCCAGTTGATATTGCTAAAGCCGCAATAAGCTATGCAAAATTAAAATTCATTGATGTGGTGATTGTCGATACAGCAGGTCGCCTGCACGTTGATGAAGCTATGATGGATGAAATCAAACAGCTGCATGCTACTGTAAATCCGATTGAGACCTTATTCGTTGTTGACGCGATGACGGGGCAAGATGCGGCCAACACAGCTAAAGCATTCAATGAAGCGTTACCTTTGACGGGTGTTATTTTAACCAAAGTTGATGGTGATGCTCGCGGTGGTGCAGCGTTATCGATTCGCAGTATCACAGGTAAGCCAATTAAATTTTTAGGTGTTGGTGAGAAAACCGATGCATTAGAGCCTTTCCATCCAGACCGTATTGCTTCGCGCATTCTCGGAATGGGTGATGTGTTGTCTTTAATTGAAGAAGTTGAACGTGGCGTCGATAAAGACAAAGCGATGAAGCTGGCTTCAAAAGTTAAATCCGGCGGCAGTTTCGACCTAGAAGATTTTCGTGAGCAATTGCAGCAAATGAAAAACATGGGCGGAATGATGAACATGCTTGAGAAGCTTCCAGGTGTAGGACAATTACCACCAGAAGCATTGGCCCAGGTTCAAGACGGTAAAATGACCGGACAAATGGAAGCCATTATTAATTCAATGACCTCTAAAGAACGTAAGAATCCAGATTTGATTAAAGGATCTCGTAAACGTAGAATCGCTGGCGGTTCAGGTACCCAAATTCAAGATGTAAACCGTTTATTGAAGCAATTTACCCAAATGCAGAAAATGATGAAAAAGATGTCTGGCAAGGGTGGAATGAAGAAGATGATGCGCGGAATGGGCGGAATGTTACCACCAGGAATGAAGTTTCCTGGTCGATAATAACAGCATCTTTCAAGAGAAAAACTAGTAATTTTTAAATTCAATCAGTTGGTTAGGTTATATTTTTGACTTTATTGCAACAAAATGGGTGAGCTAAAAATCATCAGATTTGGTTGCAATAGTTCAAAAGTCAGGTAAAATCTTCCGGCTTTCTTTCTGGGACTCTTCGCGAACACGGAGTTCCAGTTTTTATTTTTGCTTCTAGCAAATCATTAGAGGAATAAAACGCATGGTTACCATTCGTTTAGCTCGTGGCGGCGCAAAAAAGCGTCCATTTTACAATATCGTTGTTGCTGATAGCCGCAATGCTCGTGACGGTCGTTTCATCGAACGTGTAGGTTTCTTCAATCCATTGGCCCGTGGCCAAGAAGAAACTTTACGTTTAGATCTTGATCGTGTTGAGCACTGGGTTGCTACTGGCGCTGCAACATCTGAGCGTGTTGCAAAACTGATTAAAGACGCGCGTAAAGCTGTTGCTTAATTGCGTATAAGGTATAGATAGATGAGTAGTAACCAAGAGCTAGTTGTACTGGGTAAGTTAGGTTCCAGTCATGGTATTAAAGGTTGGCTAAAAATCACTTCCTATACCGATTCTGTTGAAGGTATTTTCGATTATTCGCCTTGGCTTATAAAAGAACAAGGCGTTTGGCGTGAAGTTAAGGTCGCTCAGTGGCGTTTTCAAGGTAAAGCTGTCGTGGCTGAACTAGAAGGTGTCGCTACCAGAGAACATGCGCAAATGCTCACAAATTGTGAAATTGCGATCATGCCTGAGCAAATGAAAGATTTGGATGATAGTGAATTCTATCATCGTGATCTTATCGGCTGCGAAGTGACCAATATAAACGGCTATAACATGGGTATTGTTGACCAGATCGTGGAAACAGGATCAAACGACGTACTACTGATTAAAGCTAATGCCAAAGATGCCTTCGGCAAAGCGGAACGTATGATCCCCTTTGTCCCTGAGCAGTTCATCAAACAGGTGGACTTGCAAGGGAAACAGATTTTAGTGGATTGGGATCCTGACTTCTAAGTCGAGGTACAACATATGTGGTTAGGGGTAATCACCCTGTTTCCAGAGATGTTTCGTGCTGTTACAGACTTTGGGGTTACGGGTCGAGCCGTGAAAAACGGCCTGCTAGAGGTGCAAACGTGGAATCCTCGAGATTTCTCCCATGATAGACATAATACTGTGGACGACCGACCTTATGGTGGTGGGCCCGGTATGTTAATGATGGTGCAACCTCTGCGTGATGCTATCCATGCAGCTAAAGCAGCTGCAGGTGATAGGGCAAAAGTGATTTATCTATCTCCTCAGGGACGCAAGCTGGATCAGCATGGCGTTACTGAGTTAGCTAAATCAGAGTGTTTGATTTTAGTGTGTGGTCGATACGAAGGTGTTGATGAACGCATTATTCAAACAGAAGTTGATGAAGAATGGTCTATCGGTGATTACGTACTTTCGGGTGGTGAGTTACCGGCAATGACGTTAATCGATTCAGTGGCTCGTTTAGTACCTGGTGTACTGGGCAAGCAAGCGTCAGCAGAGCAAGATTCTTTCTCTGATGGTTTACTGGATTGTCCTCATTATACGCGCCCTGAACAATTGGATGGTCTTGACGTACCCGCAGTGCTGCTAAGCGGTGACCACGAAAAAATTAGACTCTGGCGTTTACAACAAAGTATCGGAAGAACTTTTTTGAGACGACCAGAATTATTTGAAAATCTAGCTCTGACTGACGAACAAACGACTTTATTAGCGCAGTTCGTGAATGAAACGGACAAGTCCGCATAGTCAACGCTCAGTTATTACTAGGATGGAGTAATTATGAACAACATCATTAAAATGCTCAACGATGAGCAAATGAAAACAGATGTGCCTGATTTTGGTGCTGGTGATACAGTAGTAGTTCAAGTACGTGTTAAGGAAGGCGAAAAAGAGCGTCTTCAAGCTTTTGAAGGTTTGGTAATTGCTAAGCGTAACCGTGGTCTGCATTCTGCATTCACAGTACGTAAAATCTCTAATGGCGAAGGTGTTGAGCGTGCTTTCCAGACGCATAGCCCGCTAATTGCTAGCATCGAAGTTAAGCGTCGCGGTCGTGTACGTCGTGCTAAACTGTACTATTTACGTGAGCGTTCAGGTAAGTCTGCACGTATCCGTGAAAAATTGGCAACTAAGTAATAGTTACCAATACAGAATAAAGATGCAGTGTTCGCACAACAACCCGCCGAAAGGCGGGTTTTTGTTTGTGGGGCTTTTAAAAATAATAAAGGGATAACAGCGAATAGAGCGGTAATAGCGAATAGAGTGGTAACGACGAGTAGAGCGATAACGACGAGTAGAGCGGTAACGACGAGTAGAGCGGTAACGACGAGTAGAGCGGTAACGACGAGTAGAGCGGTAATGGCGAATAGAACGGTAATAGCGAACAGAGCGGTAACAGCGAATAAAGCGGTAATAGCGAATAGAGCGGTAATAGCGAATAGAGCGGTAACGACGAGTAGAGCGGTAACAACGAGTAGAGCGGTAAAGACGAGTAGAGCGGTAAAGACGAGTAGAGCGGTAACGACGAGTAGAGCGGTAACGACGAGTAGAGCGGTAACGACGAGTAGAGCGGTAACGACGAGTAGAGCGGTAACAGTGAGCAGAGCGCGTACAAGATGTATGACTGGGGTTATTTTTTTGTACGAAATATCATCGGTTATATGATTTTTTACACTTTGTGTAAATAAGCCTTGCTCTAGGACCTTTGCGCAGGCATAGTTGCTTTTAAAGTGTAATGGTGTAGCGTTACAAAAATACAGATTGTACTATCCAATACCTAAAAAATAAATCTATTAGTGACCTTTGGTCTGTCGTCAAAAGAGAGTGATAAGTATGCAACAAGATACCATTAATAATGTGCACATCAGTTCAGAACAAGTGCTAGTGACTCCTGCAGAGTTAAAGCAAGAACTTCCATTATCAACTCATGCTTATCAATATATTCTAAATGCTCGTAAGCAAGTCTCAGATATAGTCCATAAACGTGATAATCGGGTGCTTGTGGTGACGGGGCCATGTTCTATTCATGATATTGCCGCGGCAAAAGAGTATGCATTAAAGCTGAAAAAGTTACATGATGAACTCAGTGATGATTTCTACATTTTAATGCGCGTGTATTTTGAAAAGCCTCGCACAACTGTCGGTTGGAAAGGGTTGATTAATGACCCTGATATGGATGAGTCATTTGATGTCGAGAAAGGACTCAGAATGGCTCGAGAACTCATGATTTGGCTTGCTGAACTTGAATTACCTATCGCGACAGAAGCGCTGGATCCGATCAGTCCGCAATATTTGTCCGAGCTAGTTACTTGGTCTGCAATTGGCGCAAGAACCACAGAATCGCAAACTCATCGAGAAATGGCTTCAGGTTTGTCGATGCCTGTTGGTTTTAAAAATGGCACAGATGGTAAGTTGGAAGTGGCTATTAATGCATTAAAATCAGCTGCCAGCAGCCACCGCTTTATGGGCATTAACCAAGAAGGTCAAGTTTCTTTGTTGCAAACGGCCGGTAATCCAGATGGACACATTATTTTACGTGGCGGTTTAGCACCTAACTATGATGCAGACAGTGTTGCTCAGAGTGAAGCCCAAATTCATAAGGCGAAACTCAGTGCTCGTTTAGTCGTTGACTGCAGTCATGGTAATTCATCAAAAGATCATCAACGTCAAAAAAACGTTTGCGAAGATGTATTTAACCAAATTGAAGCAGGTAATAAATCTATCATCGGTGTTATGCTTGAAAGTAACCTCAATGAAGGTAATCAGAGTTCAGATAAACCGTTAGCAGAGCTAAAATATGGTGTTTCTGTCACTGACGCATGCATTGATTGGGAAACTACTGAAACCATTTTAAGACAAGGCGCTAACCAGTTGTCTGCAGTATTACCAACGCGTTTTGAGACGCTGCAGGTTGTTAACGGTTAATGGATAAACAGATGAATGAAAAAACCACAGCAGGCTTAGAGCATCTTCGTGATTTAATTGATGGCGTGGATCAACAATTACTGCATTTATTACGTAAACGTCTCGATTTAGTGGCGCAAGTTGGTGCCGTAAAACATGCGGCTGGAGTACCTATTTATGCCCCACAACGTGAAGCATCGATGTTAGCTAAACGTCGAGACGAAGCACAAAAAATGAATGTCTCACCACAGTTAATCGAAGATATTTTACGTCGACTTATGCGCGAATCTTACCTAAATGAAAAAGATGTTGGGTTTAAGCAGATTAAGCAAGATCTGGGTCATGTGGTCGTTGTGGGTGGTCAGGGCAAACTGGGACAGTTATTTAGTCAAATGTTGGTTCTTTCTGGCTATGAAGTTAAAAGTATAGATAAAAATGATTGGCAAGATGCCGCTGCCATTTTTGATGGTGCAGGATTAGTGATTGTTACCGTACCCATAAATGTGACCTGCGAAGTGATCCGTGACAAGTTAACCCAGCTACCTGAAAATTGTATTCTAGCTGATCTCACCTCGATTAAAGAAGCACCTTTAGCGGCAATGCTAGCTGCGCATAAAGGCCCTGTAGTGGGTCTGCATCCTATGTTTGGCCCAGATGTTGGTAGTCTCGCTAAACAGGTGGTGGTGGTGTGTCATGGCCGTCATCAAGAAGCGTATCAATGGTTACTACAACAGATTGAAATTTGGGGGGCGCGAATAGTTGAAGCTGAAGCAGAGCGTCATGATAAAGCGATGCAACTTGTACAGGCTATGCGTCACTTTTCAACATTCGTATATGGCGTCAACTTGTGCAAAGAAGAAGCTGATATTGGTAACTTATTACAGTTTAGCTCACCGATTTATCGTTTAGAGTTAGCCATGGTTGGTCGTTTATTTGCTCAAGATCCCGAGCTTTATGCCGATATTATTTTTGCCCAACCTGGCAGCCAACACGCGATTAGTGATTATCTAGATAATTATCGTGATGCATTAACAATGTTGCAAACTGGTAATAGGCAAGCCTTTGTGGAGCAGTTCCAGCGTGTCGCTAAATGGTTTGGTGACTTTGCGCCGCAGTTCCAACATGAAAGTCGCGCCATGTTGCAATCTGTTAATGATATGAAAGCTGGATAACGCTAAATGAAGCATTATTAATTGAACTAATTATTGCGAAATAGTGACACAAAGCTTATGTTTAGTTAATACGGTAGCCAAATAACGCTGTGTTAGCTCAGTAAACTTAGTTACCTTTGGAGGATACCCCATGTCGATGATGCCATCGAATATGCTACCTGTTCAACAGGTTGAAGATAATTCCTTAGGGCATTTTCTTTACGGCTTAATGAGTGCTTTTCCATTATTTTTTGTGCCTGTATTATTGAGTTTTTGGCTTAATTTGATCCAAAAGAACGTCAACCCAGACTCTGTGTTGGGTAGTCATCTACGTTGGCAACGTATGAGTATTATTGGCCTATGCCCATTTTTTATTGCAGGATATTGGCTTAGTCCTTTATGGCTGAGTTTACCCATGTACTTACTGGGTGTTAGTTGGTTCAGTTATCGTATTTTTAAAGGCTGGATAAGTTTAAATGATGGCCTAGCAGTATGATTATTGAATAGCCTTGAATAACTAATTACCTTTTACAATTACGAGTAATAAAATGCCGAGAATATTCTCGGCATTTTTATGTGTGTCATTCCCGGTTATTTAATCGTTACTTTGCTTGGTATAAACCATGAATAATATCAGCTTGCGATACACCATCTTGATGTAACAATATAATTCCGTCAGCATTAAGTTGCTTAACGGCATTTGCATGAGTAGTTAACAGTGCAGCATTAATACAGAAGCTCGTGTTAACGATTACAGGTAAATGACTGCGGGATTTCACTTCAACCAATCCGGCTAAATCGAGGCTTAACTGCTCTGGGTGCGTGAAACTACGTACACCTGATTCGCATAGCCCGAGTTGTTGATTACCGTGACTAAGGACTGCATCGGCAGCTTGTAGCCAATCATCGATACTAGCCATGGTGTTTCTTTCTAATATTACCGGCAAATTGACGGAACCAATTAAGGTTAACATGTCCGGGTTGTACATTTGTTTACCACTTAATATCAGCATATCTGCTAATTGGCTAGCAACGATAAACTCTTGTTCTTGATCTATTTGCATTACACATAATAAACCAGCTTGTTCGATGACCTGTGCATGCTGTTTTAATTGTTGTTCATTGAGTTGTTGTTTTAAATCATTGAGCACAATGGCTTGAAAGCCTGATTCTTTGATGTGCTTTGCTTGCGTAGCCAGTTCGGTATTATCTATCGGTAAGTTAATTTGCTGTAATGCGCTAAATTGTCCGGCGCCTATTTGTAAGTGCTGACAGAACAATTGAGTATCTTGTGATTTATAGTCGCGTGAATGCTTAGCTTGGCTATTTGGTATAGGTTTTATTGGCTCTTGTTTAGAGCTACCGGGTTCAATTAATAATTGAGCTTGCGATAGTTGTGTAGGTTTAACGGTTTCACATGGATAACAACCTAATACTTTGATAAAACGAGTAAGGCGCTCTAACTCTTTAATCGCTTGTTGTACTTCGGTAGTAGCCAAGTTGCCATCAATATCGAGGTAAAACATCTCCTCCCATGGTGTTCCAGGTATTGGACGAGATTCTAACTTACTCATATTCAAATTATGAGCTTTAAGTACCAATAATGCTTCTACTAATGCTCCTGGCTTCTGTCCTGTCGCCATGATCAAGGTGGTTTTTGCTGGCAGCTGAGAAGGCACCGCAGAGGCTTTTCGAGCGACAACAATAAAACGACTCTGATTGATTTTTTGGTTAGCTAAACCTTGCTCCATCGCAATTAACTGATACAGGGCTCCGCCTTCAGCACTGCCTATGGCTGCGACAGTATTGCTGTCCGCCTCGACAACTTTTGTCATGGCTTCAGCACTACTAGAACAATATTCAAGTTTGATATGAGGATGTTGACTTAAATAGCGACTGCATTGACTGATCGGCTGCGGGTGAGCGTAAATAGTCTTGATATCAGATAGTTTACTGTTGGGTTTAGTGAGTAAACAATGACTCACTTCAATAGTTGTTTCGCCAACAATTGACAGCGTTGTATGTTGCAGTACGTCATACACTTCATTGATAGATCCTGAAGAGGTATTTTCAATCGGTAAAAAACCATAATCGGCATGACCAGATTCAACGGCATTAACAATTTCATCAAAACTTTTGCAGCCGAAATCAAGCATTTCGACTTGACGGCGTGAACAGTAACGGCTTGCAGCTAAGTAAGAGTAAGAACCCCTAGCACCTAAATAAGCCACAGTATATTGCTGCTTTTGAGTGTCTGGGTTAGCTCTACCATGAAGATACGTTTGTTGAAATAAAACCGAGTCTTCAATAATGCTTTGATAAAGTGATATCACAAAATGTGCATCAAGTCCTTGGTCACGCCCTTGCTGTACCAGTCTTTCAAGTAGTTCTTTTTCTCGTTGTGTATCTCGTATAGGTCTAACATCAACTTCTTTGCTGCGTGCAACATTTAGGCTCAATTGGCGGCGCTGAGATAATAACGCTAATAAGGATTTATCCAAGGCAGTTATCTGTTCACGAGTTTGACTTAACTCAGGTGGTTTTTGCATATTGACCTCAATGTGACGCTACATACTGGCGCATGACTAGATACGGCAGAGTTTATAAGACAAAAAAGCCTCCCAGTTGGGAGGCTTTAGAATTTTCATTTTCGTTTTTACACAGAAAATCCGCCTCCAGAGGTGGGCTGAATAAAAAAGAAAATAAAAAGGCTGAATATTTTTTTGTTCATGGAGTAAAACTAAAGCTCTGACAGGCGACTGTCAACGTAAATTTACTCATCAAGGCTCGAGTATTGGATTATAGACAAAAGAAAGCGCACCCGAAGGTGCGCTGGTGAGAGATAAATAATATCAAGCGGCGTTTTCCTCCTTATAAACATACTCAAATTCGCTTTCTGTGTCATTTGGTAATGATACATGGCGTTGAGCCTGGGGTTTGTGGGTCAGGCGATTTAGCTGTTTTTCCAGCTTTTGTCCCATTGCAGTAATTGCTGCGTATAGGTTTTCACTTTTTGCCTGGGCGAATAAATCTCCACTAGGTAATCCAACTGATGCCTCTATTTTAAACAACTGCTTTTCTTTAGTAATAATGACGTGCGGGTTAATTAATTGAATATCATGTCGACTTAATTTTTCTAATCGTCCTTCAATACGTTCACGGATAAGGGCAGTGACTTCAAGTTGTTTGCTAGTGATTTTCAGCATATTTAGAACCTTCTTGTTGTTTGCTTAACTCCAGATTACCAAGGTTAACCATAAAATTCGTGATCTACATCACACTTTTACCGGCTTTATATGTCGAGTGCTGCATATTTGATCTCTTAGACGTTTTAAACAAAAAAGCCATTAAATATGCTTGTAATACTGTCAATATAGGCTCATATTTGTATGGATAAGTTAATACTTAATTAGCTTTGCTGAGGTTTTTTCATACAATTTCAAGCACGATTTTGTATGGGGTTGTCTTATTCATAAACGCTCTACAAGCATGCTCCTTTATCCTATGTTACTGGTTACTTAGCTGACATTGATTTATTATTTCTCGGTTAGGTTCATCCTCTTTATAAAGCAAAGCTTCTTTGGTTGTCTTTTTTAGCTGCGTAAGCATGTTTATTTGTATTAGTTTGTAAACCTTCTTGTTTTATTTATTACTGATGAGTTTATAATTTGTCAGTAAAGAATAGTAATAAGCAGGTTATTAATGAGTATAGAACAACAAAAAATAAAGGTATGGGATTTTCCAACACGTTTTTTCCATTGGGCTATGGTGTGTTTAATTGGCGGATTATGGTGGACAGCCGAAATAGGTGAAATGCAGTGGCATCAGATATTGGCGTATCTATTGATGACTCTGATTACATTTAGATTAATTTGGGGCTTTATCGGAAGTGACACCGCTAAGTTTACACATTTTTTTGTTGCACCTAAAAAAGTTATCGCTTACGCGAAAGCCCAGCCTAAACCTTCGTCACTTGGGCATAATCCACTAGGTGGTTATATGGTGATTGTGTTGCTGGGATCGCTTGTGTTGCAGTTAAGTACCGGTTTATTTGCAACAGATGATATTTTTACTGAAGGTCCGCTGATATATCTCGTTTCGTCAGATACTGCGGGGTGGCTAACCTGGCTGCATAAAACTAATTTCAATCTTATTTTGGTTTTGGCTGCGGTACATATTATTGCCGTGTTAGTGCATGTTTTTAAGGGTGACAATGTACTTAAAGCCATGTTCAGCGGTTATAAACAAGTTACCGAGCAGGTCACTTCACCTACATTGCGTTCGCCTTGGATGGCGTTAGTTATCGTGTCAGTTATTTTTGCTGCTATTTGGTGGTTGTTACTCGAACCTGTGGTCAGTTTTTTATAATTCCAGGTTAATTAAAGCCAATAAAAAAGCCCATAAAGATGGGCTTTTATCATTTTCACTATTGAGTAGAGCTACTTATACTCACCAGAGCTAACTAATCAAATTAGTCTTTTTTGTAAACGTCGTGACAACCTTTACAGCTTTTACCAGTGTTAGCAAAAGCTTGTTTAATGCTATTTTTATCGCTTGATTTAGCTGCAACAGCTAATGCCGCGGCATTATCTTGAAATGCAGTCATTTTGCTATCAAAATCGGCTTTATCTTGCCAAATTTTAGCTAGTGCTTCGGTATCGCCTTTATCTGATCCAACAATAAAACCTTCATGTGGTATTTTTGATAGCGCTGCAACATTATCTGCACGAGCACTAAATACAGCAGCATCAAAAGGTTTTTTACCTTTTAGCATAGCGCCCATATCACCAAAGTTATAAGCAATTAAGCCGAAAGCAGCTTGGCGGTATTCAATGGCATCTGCAGGTTCTTCAAAATTATTCGCAAACACAGCAGGGATCATCATTGCGGTTGCCGCAACCGTTAGTAATATCTTTTTCATCGTCATCCTTCACTTTTTTGTGGGTGGTACCGGTTCCATAAGCACTGATATCCACATAATTATGCTAAATTTTAACTAAAGTGCTAACCATTAAATGTTCAGCCTACTGCTTAGTCGAGTTTTTAGCGCTTAGTTATGAGGGTATTACATCTCATTCTACACAATTTTATAAGCACTTTGCGATATCTTTCATCAATAGCATCCAGCAGTTATTTTTCATTTTTCATTACAAGTTTATCGGTAGCAATTTTGCTAATCGACGTCGTTCCTTGGTACACTTGTAATGTCTGGGCATTACTAAAAAGAGAAAAATAATGCGTGCCAATTGGAATTTAGTGGTAGAAAAAATATTAACCCATGCAAATGAAGATGATTTGTCGGTGTTGTTTCATTTATTATTAACCGAAGAAGAGCGGAGTGCAGTTTCTGGGCGTTTACAGGTGTTCCAAACGTTATTAGCAGGGGAATTGAGTCAGAGACAAATTGCTGCAGAACATCAAGTGAGTATTGCAACGATTACACGGTGTTCAAATTATTTAAAAAATATGCCAGTAAATCAAAGGGACTTAGTTAAAAAATTGATTCTAGGTTAACAATTGATTTTAGGCTAAGCAATTGGTCATCAATTCGCATCGACACAATATTTCAGTCCTCAGTGCTGATAATTCAGTGCTGATAAATCACCAATATAACTGACTCGATAGGTGTCTTTTGTTACCTATCGAGCCTAAAGCATTGCTCATAAAATCAAATAGACACCCATCGATTTTAATTAAATTAGGTTCACTATTAACAATTTCTAATCAATTCATTATGCTGTTTTGTTCAGTTAACCTTTTTCATCCTCATAGCAATAATAAATCTGACTATTGGCTAACTCCACGCGGTAATCTGTGATGACGATAACTTAAGCGTCTTAAAAATAGGTATCCACCATACGTGGTTAGGCACAGAGCAAAAAGTGTGCTCGAATCTCTAGGGTAAAAACGATAAAGGCTCACGGCACTTAATACGTAAATAAAGGGTAATAAACCATAAATCGTTTCGGGAATGAATCCTGATTTGCGTTTACGTTTGGGATCGGTTCTACGGTTCTTGGAACGTAAGTTGTAAATATGTGCACCATATAAATACACTACAATTGAAGCAATAAGTGCATAATTAGGTTCAAGAAGAAAAATACTGACACTGCCTACAAGCATGTAAGTGAACGGCAGTAATTCATACAGCGGTTTAATTAACATAAGCACTCCGTCGCTAGGTATTAATTATTATATTGGTTGTCAATTAGTGAGGATTGTACCGCCTAGTTATCCTTAACGGTCGATACAATAAATCTGACTAATTGATGTGACTAACGAACTAACTATAACCTAAACAAAAAGGCACTGCCTAGTAACTAGACAGTGCCTTACGATGTTTCAACCTTTTTACTGACAAATAGACATTAAAAATAGAATGAGTCACTTATCTATTTAATCAATAATGAATTAACGACAGCCACAGCCGCCATTCCCATCACAGCCAGGTTTCTCTGTGCCACATGATTCATGGTCGTGTCCATGGCTACCACAGCCGCCTTCAGCATGGATATGTCCATGAGATAGCTCTTCTGCTGTTGCTTCTCTTACAGCAATAACTTCGACACTAAAATGCAGTGACTGACCCGCTAGAGGGTGATTACCATCAACAACGATGACATCATCTTTCACTTCAATTACTTGAACAGGGCGTTGACCCATTTCAGTTTCAGCGATAAAACGCATACCTGGAACGATATCTTCGACATCACCAAATGCACTGACAGGAACTTCTTGCTTTAAACCTGGGTGATATTCGCCATAGGCTTGTTCCGCAGGGATCTTTGCCTCGATATTTTCACCAACAGTTTTACCTTCCAAAACTGATTCAAGTCCAGGAATTAAATTTTCAGTGCCATGTAAGTAAACCATTGGTTCACTTTCAAATGAACTTTCTACTAATAGACCTTGCTCATCAGATAAGCGGTAATGAATAGTGACCGCCGCATGTTTTGTAATTTTCATATCGCCTCCAATTGTGATGTGAGTATCATACCGTATTTTGATATAAGTCTGCGATGACTAACATCAGTTTTTGGTTATTGAATCACAGCTTTTTTTGTTTTGTCTTATGCTGCATGTTTTACATCGACTGATGGTGAAAATAAATCATTTAATTGGTGTAGGAAATAGCTAAGGCGGATAAATCATCTTGGTTACACATTTATTGGCAATCTTTTTATGAATACATATTAAGTTACTACTTCTATCATTATGAAATTGTTGTATTTACTTAACTTTATTTATTACTCTTACGTCTACGTTAACGTTGGATAAGGCAATCAATAATGGTTATCACTACTCATTATTGATTTTTAATAACTTAATTATTAAAAAAATCAACTCAACTTAAAAAATAACTAGTAAATAAACTGTAATGAGGGGTTGACAACCTTGGGTTAAAAAAGCAATTCTGTTAGCCAACGTGGATCAGCTATTTAATCTAATTAAATATTATCGGCAGTTAACATTTAACTTAACGAAGAGAATCATCAAATGTTTACCCTCATGCTCGTTGTAATTACAACCATTACAACCACCACTATTACCATAGTGGGGGCGGGCTGATTACACCCTAAAAGATTTTGCATAAAAAGCCCGCTTCTAACAACTGAAGCGGGCTTTTTTGTTTTTATTCTAATCATTTGATTTTAATTTAATGTTGTCACTTTATGAGTGACAAGGAGAGCGACATGAAAGTAATGAAATTTGGTGGAACATCGCTAGCGAATTGGCCTCGTTTTTCGATGGCGGCAGATATTATTGCTGATACGGCTTTGACAGAATCTGTTGCTACAGTGCTTTCAGCTCCTGCTACAGTGACCAATGCGCTTTTAGAAATGGTAGATGTAGCAGTTGAACAACATGATTATCAACCGGTATTAGATCATATTCATTTGGTCTATAGCGGGCTGTTTTCTGACGCGGCGGCATCACTTATTACGGCTCTTCAACATGAGCTGCTGATTGGAAAATTAACGGCACAAATGCAAGTTTGGAAAGATAAACTTTACGGTATTAAACTGCTAGGCGAATGCCCTGATAGTGTTCGTGCTGAAATAGTGGTGACGGGTGAGCGTTTATCTGCGGCATTAATGGAACAAGTTATGTTGGCGAAAGACATCACTTCAGCACAATTAGATCCAGTGGTGTTATTTTTAGCGCATGGTCAGCCGTTGGAGTCGGTCGTTGATATTGCGGTGAGCAAACCTCGCTTTACCTTACTACCGCTTGATCAATATCGAGTGTGGGTTATGCCTGGTTTTACTGCTGCAGATGCTCAGGGCAAGATCGTCACATTAGGCCGCAATGGTTCTGATTATTCAGCTGCGGTACTGGCGGCATGTTTAGATGCCTCAAGTTGTGAAATTTGGACTGACGTTGATGGGGTTTATAACACAGATCCTCGAGTGGTTGCTGATGCTAAATTATTGTCACAATTAAGCTACCAAGAAGCGATGGAGCTCTCGTACTTTGGCGCCAAAGTGTTGCATCCTAAAACGATTGCGCCGATTGCTCAGTATCATATTCCTTGTTACATCAAAAACAGTTTTAATCCATCCGCTCCCGGCACGCTAGTGTCTAATGACGATGATAAAACCGGTTTACAAGTTAAAGCAATTTCCAATCTAGATAATCAAACCATGTTTAACGTATCGGGCCCTGGTATGAAAGGCATGGTCGGTATGGCAAGCCGAACATTAGCGGTTATTTCTCGTAGTGGTATCTCGGTTTCTCTTATTACGCAAAGCTCATCTGAGTACAGTATCAGTTTTTGTGTGGCAACTTCAGATGCCAATAAAGCGAAATGGGCATTAGAGCAGGAGTTCGAGCTAGAAATTAAGAGTGAATTACTTGAACCGATTGAGTTACGTCATGACCTGTCGATTGTGTCTTTGATCGGTGATGGCATGAAAACCCACAAGGGCGTAGCGGCTAAGTTTTTTACTGCGCTAGCTAAAGCCAGTGTCAACATCGTTGCCATTGCGCAAGGGTCATCTGAGCGTTCTATTTCTACTGTTATTCAACAGAAAAAAACCAAACATGCTATTGGAGCATGCCATCAAGCATTTTTCGATGTTCAGCAGTATCTTGATGTTTTTTTAGTCGGTAGCGGTAATGTGGGGGCTGGATTACTCGATCAAATCAAACAGCAAAGTGCGATGTTAAAAGAGCAGCACATTAGTATCAGAGTTTGTGGTATCGCCAATTCACGCCAAATGTTGTTGAATAGTGGAGGCATTGAACTTAGTGAGTGGCAGTCATTGTTGGCCGAGAAGGGTCAAGCGTATGATTTAGCTAAGCTACTTGAGTGGGGGCAAGAGCAGCAATTACTTAATCCTGTACTGGTTGATTGTACTTCAAGCGAGTTAGTGTCAGACCGTTACCTTGATGTGATGAATGCCGGTTTCCATGTCGTCACCCCAAACAAAAAATCGAACACTCGTGATTATGCTTACTATCAAGCATTGCGTAAAACGGCTTTAACTCAGCGTCGACAGTTTTTGTATGAAACGACGGTAGGAGCTGGTTTGCCGGTTATCGATAATTTGAAAAAACTCATGTACGCCGGTGATAAGCTACATAAGTTTAATGGTATTTTGTCTGGGTCATTATCCTACATTTTTGGTATGTTAGATGACGGTATGAGCTTATCGCAAGCGACTGCGATTGCGCGTGACAAGTGTTTTACTGAACCCGATCCTCGTGATGATTTAAGTGGTATGGATGTCGCTCGTAAAGTACTCATTCTTGCTCGCGAAGTGGGTTTACCTTTGGAGTTAGACGACATTAATATTGAATCTGTATTGCCTGCTGATTTTGATGACTCAGGCGATGTTAATCAATTTATGGCCAATCTTGCTTCATTAGATGACCTTATCTCTGCTCGAGTCGCGGCGGCTAAAACCGAAGGTAAAGTGCTGCGTTATGTTGGTCAAATTGAAGATGGGCAATGCCATGTCAGAATTATTGAAGTCGATGCAACTGATCCATTATACAGCGTAAAAGGTGGCGAGAATGCGCTGGCATTTTATAGCCGTTATTATCAACCAATTCCCTTTGTATTAAGAGGCTATGGTGCCGGTACCGATGTTACTGCTGCTGGGGCTTTTGCTGACGTATTAAGAACCTTAAACTGGACTCGTGAGGTTGGGTTATGAATCAAACGTTAAAAGTAAGCCAAGACACGCTTACTGTGTATGCTCCAGCGTCTATGGGTAATGTTGGTGTTGGCTTTGATTTGCTAGGCGCTGCATTGGCGCCGATTGACGGCTCATTATTGGGCGATAGAGTGATGATTAGCGCTGCTGCCAGCGGGGTTGAATATAGCCAAACAGGTGAATGGGCACATAAATTACCAAGCGATGGTAAGGACAATATTGTTTACCAATGCGCTGAGTTTTTTTTAGATAAATTACAACGACAAGATGGTGTCACTGTTTGTCTAGAGAAAAACCTTCCAGTCGGCAGTGGTTTAGGCTCTAGTGCCAGTTCAGTTGTCGCCGCGTTATATGCTTTAAATGAACATTTTGGACAGCCTTTTAACCAGCAAGCTTTATTAGCATTGATGGGCGAGTTTGAAGGGAAGATATCTGGCAGCGTGCATTATGACAATGTAGCGCCATGCTATTTAGGCGGCATGCAGCTAATGCTAAACTCTCGTGACCAAGCATGTGCTGCTATTCCAAGTTTTGATAGCTGGTATTGGGTTATCGCTTACCCGGGAATTTCATTATCTACTGCCAAAATGCGCGAATTGCTGCCGCAGCAATATGATAAGTCTGTAGCCATCGATTTTGGACGTTACTTAAGTGCATTTGTTCACGCGAGTTATCAGCAAGATGCCGCATTAGCGATTGAGATGCTAAAAGATGTTTTGGCTGAACCTTATCGTGCATCCGCAATTCCTGGTTATACCGAAGCGCGATCAGCATTAGCTGAATTAGGCATGCTGACTAGTGGTATTTCTGGCAGCGGCCCAACATTGTTTAGTGTAACCGACGATTTAGCCACCGCAGAAAAAGCCAAAAACTGGCTGATGCAACATTATATTTCGGAGCAAGGTGGTTTTGCTCACGTTTGTAAATTAGATAAACTTGGCACGCGCTGCGTGTAACGCTCTCTTTCACATTATTGATATTGAAATTTAAAAGGCAGTCGCAATGGAATTATATAATTTAAAACACCCATCGCAGGTAGTTAACTTCAGTCAAGCGGTTCAGCTGGGTTTAGGTAAAGATAGAGGATTGTTTTTCCCAAAGTCCATTCCTGTACTATCCAATATAGATGCATTACTGGCATTACCCTTTGCTGAGCGAAGCAAAAAAGTCTTGGGTGCTTGGTTAGCGGATGAACTAGGGCAGGAAAGTGTTGATAAGCTCGTTGATAAGGCATTTACCTTCGATGTACCACTCGTTAAGGTTGATGATAAACGCGCTTGTTTAGAGCTTTTTCATGGCCCGACATTAGCGTTTAAAGATTTTGGCGCACGGTTTATGGCCCAATGTGTTGATTTACTTGCTGGCAATAAAAAACTGACCATTTTAACCGCAACATCGGGTGATACTGGCGCTGCAGTAGCGGATGCATTCTACGGTTTAGATAACGTTAATGTAATGGTGTTATACCCAAAAGGTAAAATTAGCGAACTACAAGAGAAGATGTTTACCACCTTAGGTAAAAATATTCATACTGTGGCAGTAACGTCTGACTTTGATGCGTGTCAGCATCTGGTAAAACAAGCTTTTGATGACAGTGATGTTCGCGATGGCTTAGCGTTAAATTCTGCTAATTCGATTAATATCAGCCGTTTATTAGCTCAGATATGTTATTACTTTGAAGCGGTAGCGCAAGCAAAGCAAGCTGGACATAATGAGCTTGTGATGTCTGTACCCAGCGGTAATTTTGGTAACTTAACGGCCGGGTTATTTGCTAAAGCCATGGGGTTACCTATTAAACGTTTTATTGCTGCAACCAATAGTAATGACACGGTACCGCGTTATCTCACTGGTGGTGAATGGCAACCACATAAAACCGTGGCGACTATGTCAAATGCTATGGATGTGTCAGAGCCAAGTAATTGGCCTCGTGTTGAAGCGATTTGTGAGCAAATGGGCTGGCCGTTGTCATTGGTAACTGGCGTAGCTCTTTCTGAAGATGATACCGCTGGCGCTTTAGCAGAACTTTATCAGTTGGGTTATCAATCAGAGCCTCATGCGGCGATTGCGGCTCATGCATTAACGCTTGGCCTAACAGGTAAAGAAACTGGGGTCTTTCTAGGTACAGCGCATCCTGCGAAGTTTAAAGATGTGGTTGACCGTGAGTTGGCCATTAATTTGCCGTTACCTCCTGAATTAGCTGCAGTGGCACACAAAACGATTCTGTCAGCAGAATTAGATGCTGATTTTGGTCAGCTTAAGGCTCATATGTTTGCTGTGTTAAAGTAACCCCTTAGCTTCAAATATCTAACACCTAATATCAATGAGATTGGCATTAGGTGTTTTTTTATATTTCAATATTATGATCTTGGTCATACCTCATAATGCTTATCCCAGTGTAGATTAGTAAAAGATGCATTATTGGCTATTATTTATACATTGGTGTTTTTAGATAGATGACGGGAGAAGGTTATGTTGCAACGTTTAATGCGCGATCATAAGCATATTGCCATTTTGTTGAATATCCTTTCGAATAAATTGACTCGATTGGCTGAAGGTAACGGAGTTAATTTTAATCTGGTTAGGGATATCGTTGAGTATATGCAAGGCTATGCTGAGCATAGTCATCATCCGTTGGAAGATATTATTTTTGATTATTACAGTAATAAGACGGGTTTAGCGAATTGTGGCCAACTTTATAATGAACATCATCGTTTAGCTGAGGCATCGGGTGCTTTAGTTTATAGCTTGAATATGATTCTTTCGGATGTGGTTATCTCGCGCGACAAGTTGATTAACGATCTGCAAGAATATATTGACCTACAACAATTGCATATGCAGTATGAAGAACGGGAAGTCTTTCCGAATTTTGTTAAGGCATTAGACAATAACGATTGGCAAAAAATCAACGTGTTATGTCAAAATCGCTTAATTGAAGATCCGTTATTTAATGATAATGATAAAACGATTTTTGAAGATTTACGGACCTATATTGAACATTCAGATAACAAATGATGTGATTATTCTGGGCTAGAGGGTTGTGATGTACATTCATAGCCAACCTATAAATTTTGGCAAACAAAAAGAGCGCTCTATGCGCTCTTTTAATCGATTTTATCGTTAAGTGTTAAATGTGGTGGGATCCAATTAAAGCACTAATGTATTAACATCAAAATCGAATGAATCATCAATATCTTGCAATTCCTTGAGTAAACGCTGTTTATCCTTAATGGTTTCAATTTCACGCCATTTGCGTTTTTTTGACGAGCTTTTTGAGCGGGTTGGTCTTTCAACAACTTCGTCTAGCGCACCACCATAGTCTAATCGATCCATGGTAACCTCCCTTGTTATTATGATGTCTCTGCACAAATAAGTACCATATTTCAGCTATAGGGTGCAATAGTTGTGTTGCATTTACGTTACTAATAAATCACAGTTTAGTGAATTTGATATCAAAAACGCATAAAAAAACCTCAGCAAGCTGAGGTTTTTATTTAAGGCTAGTATTTGTTCTATAGCTTACCTTTACGATACAGGTTCACTAATGCATTGCTCGATGCATCTAAATCGGTAGCATCTTGGTCGGCACCAATTCGTTCAAGCACATCATTGCCTAATTGCTTACCTAGCTCTACACCCCATTGATCAAATGAGTTTATCTGCCATATAGCACCCTGAACAAAGGTTCTGTGCTCATATAGCGCGATTAACGCACCTAATGTTGTTGGCGTGAGCTTATCCATCAATAAGGTATTACTTGGCTTGTTACCAACCATTACCTTATGTTTGGCTATAAGCGGTTTTTGTTGCTCATCAAGCTGGCCATTGCTTAGTTCAGCCAGTGCTTCATCGTAGGTACGACCTTGCATTAAGGCTTGGGTTTGCCCAAAGCAGTTTGATGCAAGTTGGTCATGATGTTCACCCAACGGATTGTGGCTTTGCAACGGCATAATAAAGTCGGCAGGAATAAGTGCTGTGCCTTGATGTAGCAACTGATGATAGGCATGTTGACCGTTGGTACCTTCACCGCCCCAAATGACGGGACCGGTGCTGTAATCGACGTCAGTGCCATCGAGTGTCACTGATTTACCATTACTTTCCATGTCGAGTTGTTGAAAATAAGCCGGAAGACCACGTAAGTAATGATCGTAGGTTAAAATGACATGTGATTGAGCACCATGAAAATTACCATACAATACAGACAACATAGCCATGATGACGGGCATATTTTGTTCGATAGGCGTGTTAGTAAAATGCTCATCCATTTGATGCGCGCCATCTAACAAGTCTTTAAAGTTATCCATACCAATAAGTAGCGCGATTGGTAAACCAATGGCTGACCATAATGAGTAGCGTCCGCCAACCCAATCCCACATTGGGAATATGTTGTTAGCGTCCATACCAAACTCAGTTGCCTTAGCCACATTTGATGTTACAGCAACAAAGTGTTTCGCCACATCTTGTTGACTTGCACCTTGGCCTAAAAACCAATCTTTAGCGCTAAGGGTATTGGTAAGAGTCTCTTGAGTACTGAATGATTTTGACGACATCACAAACAATGTGGTCTCAGCATTGAGATTTTTTAATTTTTCACAGATTGAAGTTGCATCAACGTTGGCGACAAAATGGCAATTAAGCCCTGCTTGCCAATATGGTCTAAGCGCTTGTGAAACAATTTTAGGTCCAAGAAAAGAACCTCCAATGCCGATACTGACGATATCTGTAATCGCTTTACCGGTATAACCTTTCCACTCACCTGATTGCACCGTGCCAACAAACTTAGCCATTTTGGCTAATGTTTGTTGCACTTCGGGAACGATATTCGCTCCTTCAGCAATAACCGTTTGAGTTGCTTTACTGCGTAATGCAGTGTGCAATACTGAGCGCTGTTCGGTGTTGTTAATTACATCACCATTGAACATTGCAGTAATTTTTTCACTCAGTTTTGCTTCTTTAGCGAGAGAGAATAGCAGCTTAAGTGTTTCATCGTTCACACGGTTTTTAGAGTAATCTAAAAACAGACCACAAGCCGCAACGCTCATTTGCTCAAAACGTTGTGGGTTTTGGGCAAATAATTCGCGCATGTGAGGTAGTTGACTTGAATGGGTTTGTAGCGCCTTCCAAGTCGTGCTTTGAGTCAGTGTAGTCACGAGTAAAGCCTCCAACTAGCTTAAGTTTGTTTTTAGCATAACTTCTAGTTTGCCTTGATCGATGGCAAAATTACGAATGCCTTCTGCCAACTTATCTACTGCCATTGGGTCTTCGTTAAATGCCCAGCGGAATTGTTCTTCAGTGAGTGCTGTTGGTGCCGACTGTGTTGCTGGCGTCGCAACCAATTTCTGGATAATTTCTACATCAGTATTGGCTAATTCTTCTAGTAATGCTGGGCCAATGGTTAGACGGTCGCAACCTGATAATTCAATAATCTCACCAATATTTCTGAAACTCGCACCCATTACAACAGTGTTATAACCATGTTGCTTATAGTAGTTGTAAATCTCAGTAACAGAGACCACACCAGGATCGGTTTCTGCAGTGTAATCTTGGCCTGTGTCTTTTTTATACCAATCTAGGATGCGACCCACAAAAGGCGAAATAAGGTATACGCCAGCTTCTGCACAGGCTCTTGCTTGAGCAAAGCTAAATAGCAATGTTAGGTTACAGTTGATGCCTTCTTGTTCAAGTACTTTTGCTGCGCAAATACCTTCCCAAGTCGAAGCTAGTTTGATCAAAATTCGTGATTTATCAATTCCGGCTTCTTTATATAATTTGATTAGCTTATGAGCTTTGTCGATTGAGCGTTGCTTGTCAAATGATAAGCGAGCATCGACTTCTGTTGAGATACGACCTGGTACTAGCTTTAAAATTTCTACGCCAATATTGACTGCAAGTTTGTCGCCTGCATCTTCAATCTGTTGTTCAATACTTTGGCTTTGAGTTTTAGCCCATTCAATTGCATTCTCGATAAGAAAAGCATATTCAGGGATCTGAGAAGCTTTTAAAATGAGTGATGGATTGGTTGTTGCATCTTCAGGCTGGTAACGCTTAATAGCTTCTATGTCGCCGGTATCAGCAACGATGGTCGTGAATGATTTGAGTTGCGCGAGTGCATTGGCCATGGAAATTTCCTCTCGTTAAGCAATGAATATAGATCAATGCCTTTATTAGAAGCGATTTTAGGAATTATTCCAACTTTATTTGTAAAAAAATTACGAAATTATCCGCTGTTTTCGCTTATTTAAAGCCATTATTGTTGCTAAATAGACAGAATTGGTCAGTTTATACGGTACATACTTCCAATTCTATTACCGCTACGTCAGTGGCAGTCACTGGTGTACTAGTTTTACGTTGTTCTTAAAATAAAAAAGTCGCTGCAAGCAGCGACTTCTAAAGTATAGCGTATCTATATTACAATTAACGTAATACTACGCGCTTTTCAGTACCCGTCACGATAGCTTCGATACGACGGTTAACACGGTTAGCTTCAGCTGAGCTACCTTGCATAACTGGTTTAGTGACACCGTAACCAACAGAACTGATACGGCTGATGCTAATGCCATATTTTTTGTTTAGTGCACTTGCAACTGCTACCGCACGACGCTCAGAAAGCTTCATGTTGTATTCTGCTTTACCTACGTTAGACGCATGACCTTGAACAGATACAGTGTGTTGTGGGTATTTAGTTAAGTGGTCAGCAAGTTTTTCTAAATCAGCAAACGAACCAGCACGGATTTCAGCTGAATCATTAGCAAATAAAATACCACCTAAGTCATACTTAGTTGTAACGTTTTCATAAACGCTACAACCAGTCGCATCAACTTTGTGAGTTGATGGTGTGTCTGGACATTTGTCTATGTTGTTTGTTACGCCATCTTTATCATCATCACCAAGTGGAACAACAACTGGTGCAACAACAACTGGTGCAGCAACTGGAGCTGGAGTACTAGTACCAAAACGGTAGCTTAGCTCAAGACCCCAATAGTTACTTTCCATCGAAAGTGTATTCCACTTTTCTTCGTCAAGATTTTCATAACGACGGTATTTAGCTTGTAACTTTAAATTGTCAGTAAAGTTATAACCAATACCAGCACCTAAATATGGTGCAATACCGCTATCACTGTAATATTCAGTGTTGTATTCTTTTTTGTTCGAGATTAGGTAGTTAAGCGCACCAGCTTCAGCTGATAAGCTCCACTTGTCTGCTAGTGGGTAAAAACCAACAAAACCTAATGACATTCCACGAGCACCAACATCATTGCGCTTGTTAGAATAATCAGTCCATTCTGCACGGCCAAGGTCACGATAACCTAGCTCAATACCGACGTATTCGTTAAATAAATAACCACCAAATACATCCCAAGCATATGGGTCATCTTCACCACATACTTTCATGGTTTTTTGGTCGCAGCTAGGTTCATAGTTGTTGACGCCTAAACCACCACCAACATACCAAGGTGTTAATTCTTGTGCAGCTGATGCAGCGAAAGGCAACATAGAGGTGAGTAATACTACTTTTAATGTGTTCTTCATCATATTTACATCCATTGTTATTTTACTCCACCAAATATGCATGTAACGGAGTTGTTATTGTCATGCATTACTGACGCTTAATGTGGTGTTTCTTTGTATTTTAGTCAGCGGCGCAATTATGGTTGGTAATTAGATGTTTTTCCATAGTAAAAAGGATTAATTTTTGGTAATGCTAGATTAGATAATACTCAGGATGAAATTTGTTTTAATTAAAATAACTAATTAAAACATAAGCTAAGCATGTATGTTTTAATTCATAAATGATTAAAGATGAATTGTGAATATCAACTCTTTTTTTAATAAGTTAGTTTGATTTTTATGAAATGGTCACTTTTGGGGATTATAAAAACAAAAATACGCCCTGAAGGCGTATTTTTTATTGTTAAAAGTGGCTTAACTTAACGTGTCCACACCCAGTTTTCGATCTCTTCAGGGTCAACACCGTTCGCTTTGATGTAGTTTTTGTGGTCTACCAAGCGTTGTAACATATCGGTCGTGATGGTCACATGTTGTGATTCATCAATTACGCCTTGCTGGAACAACTTGTATGCCATATCGATAACTAAATGGTAGCGAGAAGTACCGTTACGCACACCCATATCAAATGGTGTAGTCGTTGAACCTTCTTCTTCATAACCTTTAATACGGAAGCGACGGTTACCTTTATAATCAAATACAAGCTTTTTGATGGTGTTTGGGTAGCCATGGTAGTTGAATACCACACCTTTATCTTCAGTGAAGACTTCATCCATCATCCAAGGCTTGCTTTGAAACTTAAGACTACCTAAACCGCTGCTGTGAAGTTCTGAGACACTTACAAAGCGGATGCGCACTCTTGGTAAAATCTCACGAATTAATACCAGTGAGGCCATACATTCTTGCGTCGCGTAGTCACCACAACCTGCAAGTACTACATCTGGTTTGTCATCAGAGGCGAAATCCCACACCATGATACCGTCTTTAGCTTGCTTACGGGCTTCATCAAGTGATAACCACTGTGGTAACGACTTTTTACCCGCAACAATAATGTTCAGTTTATCGCGATCAGCGTAAGCACGTTCAGTGTAAACCAAGGTACTGTTAGCATCTGCAGGTAAATAAGCAGAAATAATGTTCGGATGTTTCTCTAACATAGCGCCTAGGAAAGACGGATTCTGGTGAGAATAACCGTTGTGATCTTGACGTTCTAATAGTGAAGACAATACGACGTTACATGCAGGGATAGGCTTACGGAAATGGATACCTTGGCTTGCATGAACATATTTACAATATTGATCCGCCATTGATGACACTACCTGAGAGAAAGATTCGTAGGTAGGGAACATGCCGTGACGACCTGTTACTGTGTAACCGTGTAACATACCGAAAAGTAAATTTTCAGATAGGAGCTCAATCACGCGGCCATCGCGAGACATATCTTGATCCCAGCTTTCGATTGGCCACTGCCATGCGCGGTCGGTTTCTTCAAACACAGCTTGTAGTTGGTTTGAGTATGTTTCATCAGGGCTGAAGATACGTAAGTTACGTTGATCGCGGTTTAGTTTGAAAGCATCACGCATCCACTCACCCATTTTCAACATTGAGAAACCACGTTGACCACGAGCTGTTTCTGAACCGTAACCCAATTTGTTTAAATCTGGATTTGCTAAAGCACGTACAACTTCACCGCCGTAACTTAGACGTTGACGACCACAACATAACTCTTTTGGCGGCATCAAAGACATAATGTCTTTATCAAATATCAATTCACCGCTTTCAGTGGTTTGCACTAATTCGTCAAACTTATAGCTAGCCAACCACTTATCAAGTGCTTCAAGATGGCCTTTATCTTTGGCGCAGTTGCTCACTATTACTTGATGAGATTCACAGTTACCAGCAAGTTTCTTACCATCGTATTCAGAAGTACCAGTCCAACCTTTTGCGGTTCTCATTAAAATAACTGGCCAGCGTGGTTTAACGACATCTTCACCTGAACGTGCGCGACGTTGGATGTCATTGATCATGTCATATGACAAGTCCATTGCTGCGGTCATTTGTTCAAAAATATCGGTTTCCATTTCATCATCAACGATGATTGGGTGATAACCAAGACCACGGAATTCTAAATCTAGCTCTTCATGGCTCATTCGGCCCATACGAGTAGGGCCTGAAATTTTGTAACCGTTAATATGTACGATTGGTAGCACTGCACCGTTGTTATCTGGTGAGACTAAACGGTTGGCATACCAAGATGCAGCTAATGGACCTGTTTCTGCTTCACCGTCACCAATTAAACAGGCGGCAATAAGATTTGGGTTATCTAATACAGAGCCCCAAGCAACTGAAAGTGAATAACCAAGCTCACCACCTTCTAATATTTGACCTGGTGCTTCAGGATTCGCATGTGATGGATAACCGTAAGCTGCTGAGAATTTTTTACAGATATCTTCGATACCCGTTTCTGTATAAGGTATGGTCTCTGGGTAGAAATGGCTTAATGAACCTTCTACAAATAAGTTAGCTTGTACTGCTGGGAAACCGTGGCCAGGGCCAACAAGGTAAATGAATTCACGATTATGCTTAACAATAAGACGGTTAACGTTAGCGTAGACAAAGTTGATACCAGGACACGTTCCCCAGTGACCAAGTAAACGAGGCTTGATATCAGTATGTTGTAAAGGACGCTTAAAAAGTACGTTTTGCTTCAGATAAATTTGCGATGTCGCCAAGAAGTTAGTCGCTCGTACGTATTTTTTTAGTGCAGTTATTTCATTTGAGTTAGTCATTGTGACCTCGATTAAAAGTGAAAATAATTATTTAACTTTCTTTGAGAACACTGTATCTGTAATTTTATTACAATAATGTGGCCTTTATCTGATTTTTGACGAGTCACTTTTAGTTCAGATCGCATTTTTGGTTGATATGTCGATAATTACTTGAAATTTAATAACGATTTGCCAGTGCTTTAAGCATAGAGCATTAATAATAGAAGTGATAAAGTGTGATGGATGTCACTTGTTGCTTTTTGTTTTATTTGTGTTGCTTCAACGTGTTATTTACTTAGGCAATGTATCAGGTAGGTAACGTTGTTTTAGCATTCACAGCCCTTGGTGATCTATACCTATTAATCCACCATCATTAGCTTTTATAATGGCGCCTTTATTTGGCACTTTTATTTGTTTTACCGTTTGACACATAGCAGCTTGCATATGAAGTGCCAGGTCTGTCCATTATGTGCTTTAACATTCAGCGCAATAGCCTGATACAAAAAAATAACCTTATAACGGGGAAGATTAGACAATATGGCAATGTTAGAAACGATTATTAATTTTATGAATAGCCTACTTTGGGGCAAGCTATTAGTTTATGGACTGGTAGGCGCTGGGTTATTTTTCACCATTCGTCTCGGTTTTATTCAAGCCACTCATTTTGTTCATGGCATTAAAGTATTGGCTATTAGCCGTCGTCCAGGTAAGCATGGCTTATCATCATTTCAGGTTTTTTGTACCAGTATGGCAGCACGTGTAGGTGCTGGTAACATGGCCGGTGTGGCTGTTGCAATTGGTACCGCAGGACCAGGTGCCGTGTTCTGGATGTGGGCTATTGCGGTACTTGGTATGGCAACCGCAATGATTGAGTCGACCCTTGCCCAAGTTTATAAAGTGAAAGATGGTGATGGTCAGTACCGTGGCGGGCCTGCTTATTATATGGAGAAAGGTCTTGGTCAACGCTGGATGGGTGTGCTGTTCTCGATATTTTTAATTATAGCCTTTGGTTTAGTGTTTAATGCAGTCCAGGCTAACACCATAACTGGTGCTATGACTCAGGTGTTTGGTTTTGAGCCTGTCTATATTGGAATTGGTATTGTTATTTGCAGTGCCTTTGTGATTGTTGGAGGCCTTAAGAAGGTTGCTAAAGCATCTGAGTTAATTGTGCCTGTGATGGCTATTGCTTATATTGCCATTGCTTTTGTCGTTGTGGGTATGAACATTGAAAAATTACCCGACATATTCATGTTGGTTATCAATAGTGCATTTGGTTGGCAAGAAGCTGCTGCTGGTGGTGTTGCATTTAGTGTTTCGCAAGCAATGCAAGCTGGTATTGCCCGAGGATTGTTTTCAAACGAAGCGGGTATGGGGAGTGCCGCAAATGTTGCTGCAAGTGCATCTCCAAATCCTAACCATCCAGCATCGCAAGGTTTTGTGCAAATGATGGGCGTGTTTGTTGATACTATTGTTATTTGTACCGCAACCGCAGCGATTATTTTATTATCTGGAGATGCAGCTTCTAGCTCGGATGGTATTGCCAAAACCATTAGTGCATTAACCAGTCATGTGGGTGATTGGGGTGGAGCATTTATTGCTTTTGCCATTTTACTCTTCTGCTTTACGTCTATTATTGCCAACTATTCTTATGCAGAAACCAATGTAATGTTCTTGTCTGGCAATAGTAAAAAAGCCTTACCTTTATTTCGTTTAGTGGTTTTAGGTATGGTGATGTTTGGTTCTCTCGCTAAAATTAGTTTGGTTTGGGATTTAGCGGATGTGTCGATGGGGCTAATGGCCATTGTTAACTTAGTGGCATTAGTCTTGTTGTCTGGTTTGGCGGTTAGAGTGATCAATGACTACCGTGAACAGATAGACGCTGGTATTGATCCGGTATTTGATACTAGTAAGTTTCCGGAGCTAGCCGACCAATTAGAAGAAAAAATTTGGCCTAACTCAGCAGAGCCTGTAAAAAAATAGCATTTACCTATTAGGGTAATCGAAAAAACCATGCTACAGCAGCATGGTTTTTTTTTATCAGTTCAGTATGATGACATTATGATTTTACCTGGAGCGTACTTATGCTGGTTTTAGTTTCACCCGCGAAAACATTAGATTTCGAAAATCCACCTATAACTAACACCCATTCTCTGCCGTGTTTACTTAAACAAAGCCAAGCATTGATTGATGTATGCCGTGAATTAACACCAATGGATATTGCCAGTTTAATGAAAGTAAGCGATAAAATTGCCGGGCTTAATGCTGCTCGTTTTGCTGACTGGCAGCCACCGTTTAGCCTTGATAATGCTAAACAAGCTATATTCGCATTTCGAGGTGATGTCTACACCGGTTTTGATGCAGATCATTTATCTGAGTCACAAATAGCTTCTAGTCAAAAGCATCTGCGTATTTTGTCTGGTTTGTATGGTTTACTTAAACCGTTGGATTTAATTCAACCGTACCGGTTAGAAATGGGTACCAAACTAGCAAACTCACAGGGCAGCAATTTATATGCTTTTTGGGGCGAGACTATCACTGCTGAAGTGAATAAGGCCTTGAAAGAGCAGGGTGACGATATCATTGTCAATTTAGCGTCGAATGAATACTTCAAATCGGTCAACGTTAAGCAGCTTGAAGGACAGTTGATTACACCAGTATTTAAAGACTGTAAAAAAGGTCAATTTAAAGTGATTAGCTTTTATGCTAAAAAAGCGCGCGGATTGATGGCTCGTTACATTGTGGATACTAAACCTACTAGTGTTGAACAATTAACCGAGTTTGATCTTGAAGGTTATTATTATAATGAAGTGCAATCGACCCCTACAGCGCCAGTGTTTTTACGAGATGAACAAAAATAACGCTCTCTAAAATAATAAAACCAGCTTAATAAAAAGCCCTTGAATAAGGGCTTTTTAATGTCTGAGTGTTAAGCTCGATTGAGATAAACCGATTAGTGTTGTTCTTTTTGCTGAGTAACAGGCCTTAAATCGATTTCTGATTGCGCCATCATATAAGCAAATTGTGCATAAGCAGCGGCACTTTGCGCTAGTTTCTTGGGATCAATTTTATCCAAGGTGTCGTTAGGAGTGTGATGATAATCAAAATAATCTGAACCATCTTGATTTAACGACGCTACTGGAACGCCTAATGCTGGTAGAATTGAAACATCTGGGCCACCAGACGCTTCATTATTGCCTAGCTCAACGCCGTTTAAGGTCATAGCTGAATGTTCTTGTTTGACCTGCTCAAATGTCGCGGCATTAACGTTAAAATCAATTTTATATACTGGTCCTGCACCAAAATCAGATTCTGCGGCAATATAGTGTTTATCTAATTCATCAGCATGTTGTGCCGCATAGGCTTTACCGCCAACTAAACCGACTTCTTCTGCAGCGTATAATACTACTCGAATAGTGCGTGCTGGCTTTTGTGGTAAGTCTTGGATAAGTTTAGCAGCGGTGGTGACAATCGCCACACCAGCGCCATCATCAATCGCACCTGTACCTTCATCCCACGAATCAAGATGAGCACCAATAAGGACTATTTCGTCAGGCTTACTGCTACCTGTGACTTCTGCAATGACATTATAAGATGTGGCTATCCCTAGATTTTCTGAGGTCAAATTTAATGATAGTGTGATGTTAGGATTGCGCTTTAACATCGCATTAATTAAATCGGCATCTGGATTCGACATTGCTGCCGCAGGAATTTTAGGCGTTCCTTCTTCATATCGCATCATACCAGTATGGGCCATTCTGTCATGATCCGTCCCAATAGAGCGGATAACGATGGCAACCGCTCCTTTTTGTGCAGCAACTATAGCTCCTTGAGAGCGACCACCTACAGCTTCGCCATAACCTTTACCTGTAATATGGCGTTCAGTTTTGTGGTCGATGAATACAATTTTGCCTTCGATGCGTCCAGGTGATGCATTAGATAACTCTTCTAAGCTGTCAAAGCGTACAATTAATGCTTGAATACCGTTAACCGGTGTTGCCACGCTTCCACCTAAGGCGGTAACGACTAATGGCTGATCATAAGGCGCCACGATACTTGCGTGGGCGCTACCTCTTGACCATGCAGGAACTTGAACAGACTCCTTGTACACTTTATCAAATCCGAGCAGCCACAATTTTTCCATTGCCCAATCAACCGCAACTATATCTTTATCCGTGCCAGCTAATCTTGGTCCAACTTCAACGGTGAGTGATTCGACTATGTCATAACTTAAGCGAGACGATAAAGCTTGTTTAGCTAATTGTTGACTGATTTTTGCATCATCAGAATCATTAATCACTAATTGTGGTGCAGTGGCTTTAGTTGGTGACGTTGTTTGACAGCCAATAAGTGCTGCAAAAATGGCACCGACGAGAGTGGCTCTTTGATAGTTTTTCATGAGTTTCCTTTGATTATTTTAGCTAAGTCTCATTTTTTACAACAATCTACCAAAAAGTGTGCTTTATGTCCCGACTCTATTTGTAAGGGAACGCTATATTAGAGCGGGGTTAGATGAGGAGAAGAGCGCGTGATGAATATAGAAAAAATGCAGCAGCAAGCAGATCATGCGGTTGTATTGCTAAAAGCATTAGCAAATGAACGTAGATTGTTTATTTTGTGTCATCTTCTTAATGAAGGTGAAATGTGTGTTGGTGAAATGAATAAGAAGTTGGGGTTGAGTCAATCGGCATTATCTCAACATTTGGCATGGCTTCGTAAAGACAATTTAGTCTGTACTAGAAAAGAAGCACAAACCGTTTTTTATTCATTAAAAAGTAATGAGGTAAAAGAGTTAATTCAAGTATTAAATAATATGTATTGTTATTAAATTGACTCCACAAACGTCTTAACTGATGCATCTCATTGATGATGTCTTAAGTTAAGACGTTTAGTTCTGTAAATTATATACACGCAATATGCCGCTTACTGGCCGCAATTAAGACACTTCAAACCACAAACCTGCAATATATCAATATGTTCAAAACCACCAACAATCAACAATCAACAATCAACAATCAACTTTCAACTTTCAACTTTCATAAAATTGATCGTTCTCCCGTTGAAATGAGTGAAAGCTTCCATACTGTCTTTCTACAGGCTTAGTTAGTCGCCAATATTAATAGTATTAAATTAAACGTTAAAACAGTTCTCAAGCGCAACTTGCCTTTAATCAGACTATTTTTTAGGGTCAGATCATTAATAATTTTGACATTATTATATTGATACTAATCTGTTGAGTTGAGTTGAGTTGAGATTGAGATAGGGGAAGTTGCAGATGAAAAAGATAGATAGGTAAAATTTAGTGATAAAAAAACCGGCCTAAGCCGGTTTTTTGAATCTTAATCTACAAAAACTTAAGCTGCGATAGCTTTGATTTTTGCATTTAAGCGAGCCTTCTGACGACCGGCTTTATTCTTATGAATAAGACCTTTAGTCGCCATACGGTCAACAATTGGTTGTGCAATAGCGAACGCTTCTGTAGCCGCTTTATGGTCACCACTTTTGATAGCAGCGATGACTTTTTTAACGTATGTACGTAACATAGAGCGACGACTAGCATTATGCTGACGACGCTTTTCAGACTGAAGCGCGCGCTTCTTTGCAGACTTGCTATTAGCCAAGGTGCAACTCCTAAAAACTGGATTTGATACTTTTAAAGGCCGAGGAATATGCCTGCTTTTTGTCGTCTTGTCAACGACTACAGTTGAATAATCATCATAAAGATAAATTAATCCAACCTAACATGCCTAACTTCAACCCACTCGTGTAATATGTGGCGCAATTCTACCAGCTCTTTGGTCTGTGTGACAGGGCCATAATAGAATATTTATTAATATATCCCATTAATTTTCGTTGAAGTGTGTTTGTGCCTGGGGGGCTGTTTGAGCAAAAAATTATTTAAATCAGGCTTGATTGTCAGCGTTATGACGCTGATTTCACGAGTATTAGGTTTAGTTCGAGATGTAGTGATTGCGAACCTAATGGGAGCAGGCAGTAGTGCTGACGTGTTCTTTTTTGCAAATAAGATACCTAATTTTTTAAGGCGTTTATTTGCCGAAGGGGCTTTTGCGCAGGCATTTGTGCCGGTACTGACCGAGTACCAGGAAAAAATGACCCCAGAAGATACACGCGAGTTATTAAGTAAAGTCGCTGGTACCTTAGGTGTACTAGTGACAATTGTTACTTTGGTTGGTGTTGTTGGTTCTCCAGTATTAGCTGCTCTTTTTGGTGGTGGCTGGTTTGTCGATTGGTTAAATGACGGGCCTAATGCAGAAAAATTTGAACTGGCTTCTGTCATGTTAAAAATTACCTTTCCGTATTTATGGTTTATCACCTTCACAGCCCTAGCAGGATCAATCCTTAATACTCGTGGACGCTTTGCGGTTTCAGCCTTTACGCCAGTATTTTTGAATGTGGCGATTATTGCCGTGGCGTTATGGTATGCGCACACATTAGAAAACCCTGAAATTGGTTTGGCTTGGGGGGTATTTGTTGGTGGATTGATTCAGTTTTTATTCCAAATACCTTTCTTAATTCGTGAGAAAGCACTCGTTAGGCCTACGTGGGGATGGCATCACCCTGGTGTGGTAAAAATTAGAACCTTGATGATCCCAGCTTTATTTGGTGTGTCTGTGTCGCAAATTAATTTATTGTTCGACACTTTTATAGCCAGTTTCCTGATGACGGGATCGATTAGTTGGTTGTATTACGCAGACCGCCTATTGGAGTTCCCTTTAGGATTATTTGGTATTGCCATCGCGACAGTGATTTTGCCTGCATTATCGCAAAAACATGTTAATGCCCAAGGCAGTGGCTTTAATCAAACGATGGATTGGGGAGTAAAAGCCATTTTACTCTTAGGCACTCCGGCTATGTTAGGACTGATTATTCTCGCTAAACCAATGCTGATGGTGTTGTTTATGCGTGGTGCATTTAGCCTAAATGACGTTCAAATGGCTTCGTATAGCCTGGTTGCTTATGGCTGTGGTTTGTTAAGTTTCATGATGATTAAAGTGTTAGCTCCAGGATATTATTCGCGTCAAGACACTAAAACTCCGGTTAAATATGGCATTATTGCCATGGTTAGTAATATGGTGTTTAACCTTATTTTTGCCATTCCATTTGGTTATGTGGGCTTAGCCATTGCGACATCAATGTCTGCGCTATTAAATGCGGGTTTGTTGTATCGAGGTTTGCATAAAGCGGGCGTTTATCAAATGAGCCGACAAACGTTATTTTTCTCGTTTAAAGTGATTATTTCTACAGCCTTAATGGCCATTGGCATTGTTTATTTTATGCCGCAACAAAGCATATGGCTCGAATGGCACACCTTCGAACGGATGTTTATGTTGATTGAGCTCATTGTTGGTGGCGCGGTTATTTATTTGTTGAGTTTACTCGCATTGGGTGTACGGCCTTGGAAAATTAAACGTCAGGGATAATTTATCCTACGTGAGAGACTTAGGCATATTCGGCTGATTATCCAAAATTCGCTGTAATAATCTGAGGTTGAAACTCGCATCTGACATTGGTTTGGGTATATAATCTGCCGATTTGCAATAGGCAGTATTGAGCGTAATGGAATTAATCCGCGGTATACACAATATTTTACCTTCTCATCATGGTTGCGTTTTGACCATTGGGAATTTTGATGGTGTCCATCGTGGCCATGCACAGGTGATCAGCAGCTTGGTTAATAAAGCGCATCATTTTCAACTGCCTGCAATGTTAATGACCTTTGAACCGCAACCGCAAGAACGTTTTCGTGGTACAGATGCGCCGGCGCGTCTGAGTCTTCTACGTGATAAAATTAGATTGTTAGATGAGCTTAAAATTGATCAGCTACTTTGTATCAATTTTACTGAAGCCTTTGCTAGTCAACCTGCTGAAGCGTTTATTGAAGAGTTACTGGTTAAAAAACTCGGGGTTAAATATCTCGTTGTTGGAGATGATTTTTGTTTTGGTAAAGGTCGCTTAGGTAACTTCGATATGCTCGTTGCTGCGGGTAAAGAATTTGGCTTTACTGTGGTCAGTACACAAAGCTTTGTTGTTGGTTCGTTGCGAGTAAGCTCTACTGCAGTGAGAGAACAACTAGCGTTAGGGCACTTAGAGCAAGCAAGGCGGTTATTGGGTCATCCTTTCATTTTAAGTGGTAAGGTTGCACACGGGCAAAAATTAGGCCGTACAATTGGTTTTCCAACAGCAAATATTGCCTTAAAACGACACGTAGTACCTGTAAGAGGGGTGTTTGCGGTTCGTTTGTACTGGGATGGCAGCGATATTTATGACGGTGTGGCTAATGTGGGTTTTAGACCCACTGTAAATGGTCAAACTTGCAGATTAGAAGTCCATTTGTTTGATTTTAGCGGTGATTTATACGGCAAACGAGTGGAAGTAGAATTAGTAGCAAAGATCCGTGATGAACAACCTTTTGAGTCATTGGACGCGCTAAAAAAACAGATTTTAAATGATGCAAATGAAGCTCGCGCTTTATTTAGCAACGATGCTAGCTGAAATGAATCAGCTTTAAATAATGGTATGGGATCAATGAGCGACTATAAATTTACTTTGAACTTGCCGGAAACAGAGTTTCCGATGCGCGGTAATTTGGCAAATCGCGAGCCAGAAATGTTAAATAGCTGGACGCAAGACGGACTGTATCAACAGATCCGTGATAGCCGTGCTGGCCGTAAACCTTTCATTCTTCATGATGGCCCTCCATACGCCAATGGCAGCATTCATATTGGTCACTCGGTAAACAAAATCCTTAAAGACATCATTATTAAGTCTAAAACCATGTCAGGTTTTGACGCGCCTTATATTCCAGGCTGGGATTGTCATGGATTACCGATTGAGCTTAAAGTTGAGCAAAAAGTCGGTAAGCCAGGTGTCAAAATTTCTGCGGCAGAGTTTCGTGAAGAATGTCGTAAATATGCCGCTATCCAAGTTGATGGCCAACGTGATGACTTCATTCGTTTAGGTGTATTAGGTGATTGGCAAAACCCTTACCTAACCATGGACTTTTCAACCGAAGCGAATATTGTCCGTTCATTGGCAAAAGTAATTGAAAGCGGTCATTTACACAAAGGTGTTAAACCTGTGCATTGGTGTACCGACTGTGGTTCAGCACTTGCTGAAGCTGAAGTGGAATACGAAGATAAAACATCTCCAGCAATCGATGTCGCTTTTGTGGCGGTTGATAGCCAAGCTGTTGCAGCTAAATTTGGCGTAGAAAATTATGCTAAACCAGTAGCTATGGCAATTTGGACCACGACCCCATGGACGATTCCTGCAAATCGTGCATTAGCGTTAAGCCCTGAGTTAGATTACAGCCTGGTTGAATTTGTTAAGAATGGTGAAACGACTACCTTGATATTAGCTCAAGTTCTGGTTGAGTCATGTCTTGAGCGTTACAGTGCAGAGTCACACACTATTTTAGGTGAAGTAAAAGGCGCAGAACTTGAGTTAATGCGTTTTAATCACCCATTTTATGCGTTTGACGTGCCTGCTATTTTAGCCGATCACGTGACTACTGACGCAGGTACCGGTATTGTACATACAGCACCAGGCCACGGTCAGGACGATTTTATTGTCGGCCAAAAATACGGTTTGGAAGTCGCTAACCCTGTTGGCGACAATGGTGTTTATAAGCCAGACACTGAGTTTTTTGCTGGTCAGCATGTATTTAAAGCCAACGCCAATGTGGTTGCGCTGTTAGAAGAAAAGGGCGCATTACTTCTGCATGTTGCTATACGCCATAGCTATCCACATTGCTGGCGCCACAAAACACCAATTATTTTCCGTGCCACGCCACAATGGTTTATCTCTATGGATAATCATGGTTTGCGTTCACAAGCGTTAAAAGAAATTGAACAAACGAAGTGGATCCCTGATTGGGGCCAAAGCCGTATTGAAAAAATGGTAGAAAACCGTCCAGACTGGTGTATTTCACGTCAGCGTACTTGGGGCGTCCCTATTACGTTGTTTGTACATCGTGAAACGGATGAATTACATCCAGACAGTGTTTCATTAATGGAACGTGTAGCGCATCGCATTGAACAACAAGGTATTCAAGCTTGGTGGGATTTAGATGCCAGCGAATTGTTAGGTGATGAGGCCGATCAATACCGCAAAGTGACTGATACATTGGATGTATGGTTTGACTCAGGTTCATCATTCTCATCTGTTGTCGCAGCGCGTCCAGAGTTTCATGGGCATGACATAGATTTGTATCTAGAAGGTAGCGATCAGCATCGTGGTTGGTTTATGTCATCATTGATGATCTCAACCGCTATGAATGGTAAAGCACCTTATAAGCAAGTGTTGACCCATGGTTTTACCGTTGATGGTAAAGGCCGTAAGATGTCAAAATCTGTTGGTAACGTGATAGCTCCCTTACAAGTAATCAATAAGCTTGGTGCTGACATTTTACGTCTATGGGTTGCCGCAACCGATTATAGTGGCGAAATGACGGTATCTGACGAGATTTTAAATCGCAGTGCTGATGCATATCGTCGTATTCGAAATACTGCCCGTTTCTTACTTGCTAACTTGAATGGCTTTAACCCAGAAACAGACATGATCGCATCTGAAGAGATGGTCGCGTTAGATCGTTGGGTTGTTCGTCGTGCAGCAGTGCTGCAACAAGAAATCATTGAAGCATATGATCAATACAATTTCCATTTAGTGACTCAAAAACTGATGCAGTTCTGTTCTGTAGAGTTAGGCAGTTTCTATCTTGATATTATTAAAGATCGCCAGTACACCGCTAAGCAAGAAGGGCATGCACGTCGTAGCTGTCAATCTGCGCTTTATCATATTGCCGAGGCGATGGTTCGTTGGATGACGCCAATTTTAAGCTTTACCGCTGATGAAGTGTGGCAATTATTACCCGGTAAACGTGAAAAGTATGTGTTTACCCAAGAATGGTATCAAGGCTTAGAAGCCGTCACTCTTGAAAGTGATTTAAGCGATGATTATTGGGAAAAACTATTAACTGTCCGTAATGAAGTTAATAAAGTACTCGAACAAGCACGCCGTGATAAACGTATTGGTGGTTCATTAGAAGCTGAAGTGACATTGTTCGCCGATGCTGATTTAGCGGCTGAGTTAGCTAAAGTGGGTGATGAGTTACGATTTATCCTTATCACCTCTAAAGCAGCGGTTGCGGATATGTCACAAGCGGGTAGCGATGCCATCGAAACCGAATTAAGTTCGCTTAAACTAGTGGTTGCCAAAAGTGCTGCCGAGAAGTGTGAGCGTTGCTGGCACTATCGTGAAGAGGTTGGCACCATTGAAGCTCACCCAACATTGTGTCAGCGTTGTGTGACCAATATTGAAGGTGAAGGCGAGCAACGCGAATTCGCTTAAGGAAACATTGATAATGAGTACTGTGCCATTAACATGGAAAGACAGTGGCTTACGTTGGTATTGGGTAGCTGCATTGGTGTTTTTAGCCGATCAGCTATCTAAACAATGGGTCCTGAGTAATTTTGAATTGTATGAGTCTATACAGCTTTTACCATTTTTCAATTTCACTTACGTGCGAAACTACGGTGCCGCGTTCAGTTTTTTAAGTGAAGCTGGTGGTTGGCAACGTTGGTTGTTTACCATCATTGCTGTCGGTTTTAGTACCTTGTTAACAATCTGGTTGCGTAAACAATCTTATGCGTTATGGCGCAGTAATTTAGCCTTTACCTTAGTTATTGGCGGCGCATTAGGTAATTTGGTTGATCGTTTAATGCATGGTTTTGTAATTGATTTTGTCGATTTTTACTGGAATACCAGCCATTACCCTGCATTTAATATTGCCGATGCAGGCATCTTTATTGGTGCGGTACTGATCATTTGGGAATCATTCAGACCCGAAGCAAAGCCACCGAAGGAGCAAGATTAACTGTGACAGATTTAAATAAGCAAGACAGTCATTCATTAATATGTCATATGAATATTGTACTGGAAGACGGGTCCACAGCCGACAGTACAAAATCATCTGGCAAACCTTCACGTTTAAATATTGGTGACGGTAGTCTAAGTCCGGCTTTTGAAAACGAACTAAAAGACTTGAAAGAAGGTGATAAGCACACATTTACCTTAGCGGCAAAAGACGCTTTTGGTGAGTCAAACCCTGATGCGATTCACTATATGGACAGAAGTCGATTTCCTGCAGATATGAAGCTTGAAGACGGTGTTATTGTGAGTTTTGCGGGTCCTGGTGGCAGTGAAATACCGGGTATCGTTCGCGATACTGCTGGTGATTCAATTACCGTCGATTTAAACCATCCACTCGCAGGACGCACGCTTACGTTTGAACTTGAAGTGATCAGTGTCATAACTGAGTAAAAAAGGTATCACATGCTAAAAGTTGATCCGACGTCTCCAGAACTGAGTATTTTATTGGCCAACCCTCGTGGTTTTTGTGCCGGTGTTGACCGTGCTATCAGTATTGTTGAGCGTGCTTTAGAGTTATTTGAACCACCAATTTATGTACGCCATGAAGTGGTACATAACCGATATGTGGTTGAAAATCTAAAACAGCGTGGTGCTCTTTTTATTGATGAACTTGACCAAGTGCCAGACAACAGTATTGTTATTTTTAGTGCTCACGGTGTATCACAAGCTGTGCGTAAAGAAGCTAAAAATCGTGGTTTAAAAGTCTTCGATGCGACATGTCCTTTAGTGACAAAAGTACATTTACAAGTGACTCGTGCAAGTCGTAAAGGTATTGAGTGCATTTTGATTGGTCATGAAGGCCATCCAGAAGTTGAAGGCACTATGGGACAATATGATAATCCTAAAGGTGGTGTTTATCTTATTGAGTCTCCAGAGGATGTTAATAATCTTCAGGTCAATAATCCAGACAACTTATGCTTTGTCACTCAAACAACACTTTCTGTTGATGACACCTTAGATATTATTACTGCATTGCAAAAGCGCTTTCCTTCAATTGAGGGGCCGCGTAAGGATGATATTTGCTACGCGACGCAAAATCGACAAGATGCTGTACGTAGTATGTCTTCCGAAGTCGATTTATTGATTGTTGTCGGTTCTAAAAATAGCTCTAACTCAAATCGATTACGTGAGCTGGCTGAAAAAACAGGTACGCAATCTTATCTCGTTGATACCGCTGCTGACGTTGAGGCTGTGTGGTTTGATGGTGTGAAAAAAGTAGCAGTAACTGCTGGTGCTTCAGCGCCTGAGGTGTTAGTGCAACAAGTTGTTAACGCGATAGCTAAACTTGCTCCAAGTATTATTACTGAAGTTGAAGGCCGTAAAGAAGACACTGTATTTGCAGTTCCAGCTGAATTACGTTAGTAATTTCAATCATCTATAAATATTAACCCGCAACTTAATTTAAGTTGCGGGTTTTTTGTGCTTACAAAGTAAACCGAGTATAATACGGATAAAATATGTTGTTCTATTAATCATACAAAATTGATACTATCTGATTACATTTAAGTCAGTTATTATCTATGCTGAATGTTTAGACTGGTTAAATAGTTGTGCTGTATAAAATATCGATATTCAAGAGTGAAAATATCTACTTTTGATTTTATCTGGAGGTTTTACGTTCATGTCATGCAAAAGGAATGGATTTTCCTTAATTGAAGTAATGGTCTCACTGGTTATTCTAGTGATTGGCCTTATTGGGATTTTTAATCTTCATTTAGTTGCCAAGAAAGGCAGTTTCGAATCTTTTCAACAAACTCAAGCCTCGTATTATGCTAACGACATCATTAATCGAATGCGTATAAACAGTAGTCAACTAGCCACCTATGCAGGGACTTATACTGGTTCATCTATATCATCGGCCAAATCTTGTGATGTTGCTGTGGGTGGTAATGTTCTATGTACCAACATTGAAACAAGAAACTGGGACTTATATCAGTGGGAACGCGCGTTTTTAGGTGAAAATGAAAAATCATCTGACAATAATAATGTGGGTGGATTAGATTCTCCAACAGCTTGTATAAATATAGACGCTAATAATAATGTCATGGTCGTAATCACTTGGAAGGGCGTTAGATCATCTTCAGATGGCGCTTCAGGACAATCTAGCGTTGTACAAGGTTGTGGAACGAGTAGTGACAGGCGACGTGCATTAGTGGTTAATACGGCGATATTAAGATGATGAAGAAATCAGTAATCCAGCGAGGAATGTCGCTAGTTGAGTTAATGGTCGCGATGTTGATTAGCTTGTTTTTAACAGCAGGCCTTTTTACTATGTTTAGCATGTCTTCAAGTAATGTAACAACAACCAGCCAATTTAATCAATTACAAGAAAATGGCCGAATCGCATTAGCGATTATGGAACGCGACTTAAGCCAGCTTGGTTTTATGGGTGACATTACGGGTGCTGATTTGATTGTTGGCACTGATACAACGTTATCTGCCACCGCAGTAACGGCTGATTGCGTGGGTGCAGGATTGAATAATGCCAGTTTTCCTAATACACAACTTTCTCATTTCAGGCGCTTGTGGGGATACGAGCAAGGCGTAAGTGCAGAATCACTAGCGTGTATTACACCTAATAACGCCACAGATGTTATCCAAATTAAACGCTTAATGGGACCACCTGCAACAGTTCTCACCGCAACACGCTATTACGCAGCATCTACGCAAAATGAAATCATATTTTTCAATGGCAGTGCCGCTGCCCCTGGGTTAGCGAATAGCCGCATTTGGGAATACCAGCATCATGTCTACTTTGTTCGTAATGACGGCACCACTCCCGTTTTAAGGCGTCGGACGTTATCAATAAATAACGGCATGAATAACGAAGAACAGCTCGTAGAAGGCATAGAAAATATGCGTATTTTATATGGTTTTGATAGTAATGGTGATGGCACAGCAGACAGTTATATGCCTGCGCAAAACGTAACAACGTTAATGTGGGATAATGAACAGTTTCAGCGTTTAGTTGCTTTAAGGGTATTTTTATTGGTTCGTTCAAGCGAAGAAGACAGAAGTTATACAAATGATAATACTTATAAGCTAGGTGACAAGACCATTGGACCACTTAATGATAACTTTCGTCGAAAAATAGTTTCAAGCACTATTGTTTTAGAAAATCCAATTTTAATCAACCAATAATATCACAGCTCATTTCGTAATTTTTTTGAGTGGATGCAGGAAAGGTAGGTAAATGATCACATCAATAAAGACGCAGCAGGGAATTGTGTTGTTTTTTTCGTTAATCGTCCTAGTGTTAATGACCTTGATTGGTGTGGCATTGGCAGTCAATTCGACACAGTCATTGAGAATGTCTGGTGCTGGTTCAGAACGAATTGAAGCGATGGCTTCAGCTCAAGGCGGACAAGATAAAGTTATTTTGGCGAATACAGGCAACACTTTCACAAGTATGACAGCTATTTCTCAAACAATTGATAATGAATTAGGTGTTACAAATACCATAACGCCATTGATTGTAGGTGATGTGAAATGTCAACGAAATGTAAAAGGCAATTCAATTCCTATATTTTGTCGCCGAATTGAAATTTCGAGCGCTGCAACATTTGGCCGCAATAATATGGGGCTAGTGACAGTGGTTGCTGGTATTGAACAAGAAGTGTACTGAAGGAGTTAGTCATGTTTTTTAAACAATTATCTTATACATTGCTATTTGCAATTTTGGCTTACTCATCCATCAGCTTTGCCGATGATACTGAGTTGTATGTACTTGAGTCTACCGCACGTACAGGCTCAAAACCGCAGGTACTCATTATTTTTGATACATCCGGCAGTATGAGCACCAGTTTTTCGACTGACGATCCTTATAGCCGTGGTAATGAAAATGTCAATAATAATGGCGTTCGCTTAAGAGGAACAACTAAGTTATTTTTTACTCGTAGCAGTAGTAATATTCCTTTGTCTTCAAGTAACCAATATTTCGAAGCTAAGTTTAATGGTTGCGGTGTCAGTGATCGCTATCTAAAAGATTATGGTATGTTTACCGGATATCTTCGTGAGCACAAATATATTGGTGAAAATGGTGAATGGTCTGAATTCCCTCTGACTGACGGAACTGGTATTCAATATGTTGATTGTTATGAAGATATAGCTGAATTGAATTATGCTAACCGTCAGGAAACAAACGGTTTTCCTGTCGATGGCTTAGGGGTGAGTTCAAACCCTGTTCGTTATACTGCTATCGATAACTCATCGACTTCAACCGAAATTGATGCTGCCGTCGCAAAAGCTAAATTAACCAATTTTGGCATTGGTCAACCGATTACAATATATACCGAAAGGTATGTTGATTGGTATCATAGTACTAAAACTCAGAGTAGTTATTCTCGACTACAAGTTGCCCAACGGGTAATTGAAGATACAATTGTTACAACACCTGGTGTTGATTTCGGTTTGAGTGTGTTTAACCGAAATACTAGTAGCAGTACAAACGGTGGTAGAATTGTATATGGCATAACAACGAATAATGATGCTAATAAATCCAACTTACTCACCACCATCGGTAGTTTTACCGCTGGCGGTAATACCCCTTTATGCGAAAACCTTTATGAAGCCTACCGCTATTTTGCAGGTTTAGGTGTTGATTATGGTGACGATGATCCTACTCGAACTCCATTTAGAGACCTGACTGTAGAGGTTAATGGTGTCTACACATCCCCTTTTGTCGGTAAACAATGTCAAGATAAGGCCTATATTATATATGTTACAGATGGTGCTCCTGTTAGTGATAATGATGCAGATAGTAAAGTTTTAGGTCTCTCAGGTGTAACTACCAGTAATAGATACTCAAGTAGTTATTTAGCTGCGCTAGCAGGCTGGTTAAACACAAATGATGTTAATACTAGCCTTGATGGAACACAAACTGTATCGACCTATACCATTGGTTATGGTTCTGGTGCAACGAGTGTTGCAACACTTCTGCAAGAAACAGCAAATCGTGGCGGCGGTGCATATTTTCCAGCATCCGATGCTGCAAGATTGCAAGAGGCTTTACAATCTATCTTCTCTAATATTCTAGAAACTAATTCAAGTTTCACTTCACCATCAGTTGCCAGTAATAACTTTGATAGAACCCAAACATTAGACTCGGTTTATTACGCGATGTTTTTACCTAACGAAGGTCCTCGTTGGATTGGTAATTTGAAAAAATTTAAGGTGACTGGATCTGGTGATGTTGTCGATAAAAATGGTAATGATGCCATTGATGGTGATGGTAATTTGGCCTCGTCGGCATGTTCTTATTGGACATCGGATGCTGTCTGCAGTGCCACAAGCGGCGGCGGTGATGGTAATAATGTTGAAATCGGTGGAGCATTAACTAAGCTTCAATCAACGCCAAGTCGAACGTTATACGGGAACTTTGGTACAGGTGGCGCTATTGAAGCTTTCACTAAATCAAAAGCTGTAACCAGTCCAGGTATTGGCAGTGAAGCTGCCTTGGCTGCCTTTATGGGCGTAGACACATCTGAGTTAACTAAATTATTCGATTGGGCGATCGGCATTGATGTTGATGATGAAGACAAAGACGGTTCAACAACAGATAAGCGCTCAGATATTATGGGCGACCCACTGCATTCTAAACCGTTAGCCATTAACTATGGTACTGAAAGCTCACCAGATATACGTATTTTACTGGGCACCAATGCAGGCTTTTTACACATGTTTAAAGACAGTGGTTCGAGTATTGAAGAGTCCTGGTCATTTATGCCGCAAGAGTTACTGCCTAACCTTCGTGAGTTAAGGGCAAACGTACCAACAGGCGTTCATTCTGTTTACGGAATGGATAGCCCGCCTGTTGCATATGTAAAAAGAAATGCATCAGGTGCAATTGATAAAGCTTGGTTATTTGTGGGTATGCGCCGCGGTGGGAAATCTTATTATGCGCTCAACATTACCAATCCTGATTCACCACAATTTATGTGGAAAGTTGACCCGAGCTCCACAGGGATGAGTGATATGGGCCAGTCTTGGGCTGAGCCTGTGGTCACGTTTATTCCAGGAGTGCCAGCGGGTAATACCTCTGCTGGTACCGCATCTCCAGTTGTGATTATTGGCGGTGGATATAACCCTTCAACAAAAGATGGTGCAGGGGTTGGTACTGATGACACTACCGGTCGCAGTGTTTATATTTTAAACGCTGAAACTGGAGCCCTAGTGTATCGATTTGGTACAGGTTCTAGTGGAACACAATTACCTGGTATTGTTGATAGCATTCCAAATAGTATTGCAATATTAGACAGTAACGGTGATAGATTGACTGACAGATTATATGCAACTGACACAGGGGCTAATATTTGGCGTATGGATTTACCCAGTGCTTCACCGACGAGTTCTACCAGTCCGTGGACGGCGTTTAAGTTTGCGAGTCTAGGTGGTTCTACACAAGCAACCGATAGACGTTTTTTTGCCGAACCTGCAGTGGCGCAAACAGTATTTACTAACATTTCTCAAGTGTCAGTGACGGATGCTGATAGTAATACTACTACTAGTTTGACGTACCAGAATATTCCTTATGATGCAGTTACCGTAGGCAGTGGTCACAGGCCACATCCTTTAGATACAACGCGCTCAGACAAGTTTTTTGTGTTACAAGACCGTAATGTCGTGACTAAATCGTTTACTGGCGCTGCAGGTAAAGAGATACCTGCTCCGTTGGAGTTAGCAAATCTTTATAATGTATCTTCTACGCCTCCGACAACTGAACAGCAAAATATTGAGTTTGGTGCAAAACGAGGTTGGTATTATAACTTCGCCGCGAAAGGAGAAAAAAGTTTATCGGCATCTACAATCATCCAAGGAAAAGTGTACTTTACCTCTTATGTTCCAGGCGATGTGACATCATCAAATCAATGTCTTGCATCTGGTGAGGGTCGATTATACGGCTTTGATTTACACAAAGGTACTCGTTCATATACTCAAGAATATTTAGAAATGGGCGCACGAGTACCTGATACGCCTCAGTTAGTCATACCACCAAATGGTACATCAGATAGTTATATGTATTTAATTGGTATTGGCTCTGCTGGTGATGATATGGATAAAGTGGATGATGAGGGTGATGGCTGTGCTGCTGGTGATAATAAATGTATCGGTGCTGGTCCAGGCGTTAATAAAATTTATTATCATATTGATGAATAAAGATGAGTAAAAAAGCAATGATAAATCAGAAAGGATTCACATTAATTGAAGTGATGATCACTGTTGTGATCGTGGGGATCTTAGCTTCAATAGCATATCCTAATTATACTCAGTTTGTTGCTAAAGGTGCTCGTGGTGACGGTTTGGCAGGGGTGATGCATGTTGCCAATTTGCAAGAACAGTATTATTTAGATCATCGTAGCTTTGCAACTGATATGACTAAACTTGGGTTGAAAGCAGATCCTTGGATTGTTGAAAATACCTATTATAAGGTTGATACAACGCTGAGTGGTGATGATTACACCGTGACAGCTACTGCTGTTGGAGTACAAGCGACTCGTGATACGGCTTGTGCAACGATATCGTTAACCTCAACGGGTGCTAAGTCACCTTCGGAGTGTTGGAAATGAGAATAAGCATAATATTTACAGCAATTTTATATTTTTTTAGTACATCTTCTGCTTTTGCGGAAGAAGAAGCTGATTATATTCCGTATAAATGCCATATCGAAACACCCAACGGTCCAAATATTGCCGTGTTTTTATGGGAAAAAAAATTAGTTATACAAGAGCAAAGTGCTCTACTCGCGGAATACGTGCCAACAATATCTAACGAACGTTTATTGGTTAAGCGAGTTGTCGAATGCATTGCAGAAGATAAAAAATTTAAAGATGCATACGTGCGGGAATTAGATGAGCAAAGAACTTATTAACTCATTTCATTGCTAACATAAAAAAGGCTTACCTATGTAAGCCTTTTTACTAACTGCAAGTAACGGTGGTGCTAACTTTAGACATTCTGCCTGACGAATTTATATTTACGGCCTCAGATGAACTACTGTCTGCGCTGCCAGGGCAATATCGAAAAGTACCACTGTTACCATTAGCCATCATGCCATCAGGGGTAAAACTGTATATTGATAAGTCAGATTTTATAATATCGTTACTATTAAATGCATCGACTTTACGTAAGATCACATCAGCAATTCCATTGGTTGTATCCATTGTTCCAGTAACGCCATTATCGATGAATATACTAAAACCTTGGGCCCAATTACTGCCACAAGTTGTAGATGTCATAGGGCAAATAGAAACTCTGCTACCGTAACTAACCGCTTGGCTGCGGGCAAAGACAAACGATGAATCAATAGTGCTAATCACACTTCTCGCTCTAATGCCTTCATAAAGCGACTTAAATGCGGGGACTGCAACGGTCATGAGTATTGCTGCTATCACAACAGTGACCATCACCTCTATTAAAGTAAACCCAAACGTTAATTTTTTCATGCATAAATCCTCTGCTATATAAAGCAGAGTATAACTAAGCGCAGCATGAATTACAGTGTTTTATTGACCATTTTGACCGAACTACTGATTCGATATTTATTCAAATACCCTATTTAATTCCTACTTTGTTAAAGCTTACATTTAATATTTTTCTTTTTCGACATTCTTACCCTTCCTGCTTGATTTACAATGACGGCTTTTGAGTATTTACTGTCAAATTTTCCTGGGCAGTACGTTAATGTGCCATTAGTACCAGAAGCTAATCCATCGGGTTGGAATCTAATCGCTTCACGATTGTAATCAATATAGTCATTTTCATGAAAAGGAGCCGTTTGTTGAAGTAAGCGATCATTGGCATCAAGTTGATTTTTTTGCCCATGATCAATAAATACGCTTAATCCAATACTCCAATCTGCTGAACACAGATTATCGATTAAAGGGCAAACCGTTACCCTAGAACCATAACTTATGGCCATATTTCGGCCTAACTGAATAGTCTGTTGAATAACTTGAATATTACTCTTTGCTCGTACTTGTTCAATTACTCCAGAAAAAGAGGGGATTGCGATGAGTGACATTATTGCGGCAATCAATGTGGTGACTATAACTTCAATCAGGCTAAAGCCTTTTGCTTGGATAGGAAATTTCACTGTTGTTCATCCTTAAACGTCGTTAGCTGCGTCCTGCAGTAAGATTAAATTAGTATAGAAAATAACCAGCAGCTTTGCTGAGAAATATCTTTTCATAAATACGTAAAATAGCCGCGACAATTAGCTTCGCTTTCAAGTAAGATATTTGGACGATGTTAGCGAGTATATAAATTGCAATGAGGACATGTGCTTAATCAACTTCAGTATGGGGTTATCAATGGTTATTAAATTGTTTTTGTCCTGTTTATTGTCGTGGATTGACTTGCAATAGGCACCATATTGACGTGCAAAGGTGACTTGTTAGTAAAACAAATGGCAAATTCGATATTGCAGATTTGAAATAAACCATTTTCTTATCGATTTATCCCATCTCTTATCCCGAGTTGAGGTTAATCAAAAACTTAGCCGATGACAGGAGTATTTAATGAAAAAAGTCGAAGCGATTATTAAACCGTTTAAACTTGATGACGTGCGTGAGGCACTTGCTGAAATTGGCATTACGGGTATGACGGTATCAGAGGTTAAAGGCTTTGGGCGTCAGAAAGGCCACACAGAGCTTTATCGTGGTGCAGAATATATGGTTGATTTTTTACCTAAGGTAAAAATTGAATTAGTGATCCAAGATGACATTCTGGAACGTGCGATTGATGTTATCGTTGATATAGCCAGAACAGGTAAAATTGGTGACGGTAAAATATTTGTAACTGATATCGAACGCGTGATTCGTATTCGCACTGGCGAAGAAAATGAAGAAGCAGTATAAGGCCCATAAGGGCCTTTTTTTATAACTGTAAATATTGTGTGATTATGTTGTTGGTATAAGGTAATTCCGAGGTAGTGTATGGTGCAACGAATTGTTATCGTGGGTGGTGGGGCTGCAGGGCTAGCATTGGCTTCAAAATTGGGCCGGAAATTTGGTAAAAATCCGTTAATCGACATTAGTTTGATTGATAAAAATACCGTCCACATATGGAAACCTAAATTACATGAAGTCGCTGTTGGTGTAATTGATCAATCAATCGAAGGCCTGCAATATCGAGATCACGGATTAAAGAATGGTTACCGGTATATTCGAGGTGCCATTGAGCAATGCGATCCGACGACTAAGAAAATTCAACTTGCTCCTGTGTATAACGATGAAGGCGAGATGATCATTGCCGCGCGCAATATTGAATACGATACTCTTGTTCTAGCCTTAGGGGGCGTATCAAATAGCTTTAATACACCAGGAGCCGAAAAACACTGTATTTTTTTAGACAGTCTAGACAGTGCTAATCTGTTTCATCATAAGCTGATGGATGCACTGTTACAGCTTAATGAAACCCAAGATCAATTAGGTATCGGCATTGTTGGTGCGGGTGCTACAGGTGTCGAGCTTGCCGCTGAGCTCCATCATGTTATTGAATCAGTAAGAGAGTACGGTTATCAAAACATCTCTAAAGATCATTTAGATATAAATTTAATAGAAGCATCCCCAAAAATACTCCCTCAATTGCCAGAGCAAGTCAGTACAAGAGCGCAAACTGTACTGTCAAAATTAGGGGTTAAATTGCATTTAGGTGTGCAGGTTAAAGAAGTAACCAAAGAAGGCTTTGTTACTGCGACAGGGGAGACGATAAAAGCCAATATCAAAGTGTGGGCGGCAGGTGTTAAAGGTCCCAAAGTATTTGAAAATTTCACTCAACTTCCCGTCACTCCACGTAATCAAATTGATGTAGATGATTGCATGCGTGTAAAAGGCATTGATGATATTTATGCTTTAGGCGACTGTGCTCAATTAATCTTACCATCAGGTAAGCCGGTACCACCAAGAGCCCAAGCAGCGGCTCAAATGGCAGATCGTCTCTATGCCAATATTTGTTTGAAGATGAAACAGCAGCCAGAAAAGCCTTTCGTTTATAAAGACTATGGATCACTAGTATCACTGAGTCGTTTTTCGGCGGTTGGGAACTTAATGGGAAGCCTCCGCTCAGGAGATTTTTTTGTTGAAGGACACATTGCTCGTCTGATGTACATCTCTCTGTATCAGCGTCATTTAGCCAGCTTGTATGGCTGGTTCTCGGCTTCTGTATATCGTATTGCCCAAAAGCTACTGCGCTGGCAACGCCCTAAGCTCAAGTTACACTAGGCGAGTAATCACATAGAGAGTTGAGCTACTATCAATATAAACGAATAGGCTTTGTTAAACACAAAGCCTATTTTGCACAAGAATTGGCCATTTGACGTTTATTGACGCAATTTAACTTAAATCTACTTGAATTTAAGATTTAACTTGGTAGTTTCAGTTATTAATTATTTGTTAACACAACGTATGACAATGATGTTGTACTTATACCATAAAAGATAATCAGTGCTTCAAGGAGCCAAGATGCCTAACCAGATTACATTATTAGAACAAACCAAGCATGGTGATTTAAAACTGACTCCAAGTGATTTTTCTCACGTGGCGGAGCAGCACATCGTGCCGGTTACCTTGCATGAAATTAACCGTGCTGCCACTGAGTATCCAATCGTATTTGTTAAAAACAGTGACACTAACGAATTTCAGTCAGTTGCGATGTTAGGCCTAAAACCAGGTCAAAATCTAAGTGTGAAAGATGGTAAGTGGCAAGGTTTGTATATTCCAGCTGTTGTTCGTGACTATCCCCTTGGTTTAGTGGTTAATCCAGACGTTAAAGATAAAGTATGGATTGGTATACGCGAAGATGCCAAAGAAGTGACTAAAACAGACGGCCAAGCATTATTTGAAGATGGTAAAGAAACTCCATTTTTAGAAGCGCGTAAGCAAGCTTTGATTAGCCACTATGAACAAGATCAAGCTACTCGCGGTATTTTAGGGTTTCTAGATGAAAAAGGGCTGTTGATTAATCAGACTCTCACTGTTGATGTAGCGGGTGAGAAGCGTAATATCAATGGTTTATACCTTATTGATGAAGCTAAATTAAATGCACTAAGCGACGAAGAGTTTATCGAGCTTAAAAAGCGCGGTCTACTAGGCCCAATTTATGGTCATTTGGGTTCTTTAAACCAAGTTAATCGTTTAGCCCGTGTTGAAGTACTCGGTAGATAATCTTCGGGCCTCCCCAAACAAAACAGGCACTCAATTGAGTGCCTGTTTTGTTTGGGGAAGTTAAATTCAATAAATACAATATCTGAATTAAGATGTTTAGATTTGACTAAATAGCAGATGCAAAAAAGCCACTCATTGAGTGGCTTTTTTGTTTTTATGGTGCCGGCACCAAGAGTCGAACTCGGGACCTACTGATTACAAGTCAGTTGCTCTACCAACTGAGCTATGCCGGCTAAATATGGTGCCCGAACCCGGAATCGAACCAGGGACACGAGGATTTTCAATCCTCTGCTCTACCGACTGAGCTATTCGGGCAACTAACTAAGCGTTAGTTAATCACTGCAGACTAGGTATTAACTTGGTAATCAATGCCCGTCTCGTCTGGAGTGCGCACATAGTATAGTGATGGTTTTTATCGTGCAAGTGGTTTTTCAAATGTTTTTACTCGTTCGGCTAGTTAATGTGCAAACTGGTGGTTTTTTATCGATTTTTAACGCTAAAAGTAGTTTGTAAGTGTTAATCGGTAAGAATAAAGTCGTAGAAGTTTGCTGACGATTAAATAAAATAACGAAAGAGAAACCAGAAAATTGAATTCGTCATTTGTTTTTTGCTCAGCACTAGACCCGTTTGATTTTTAACTTATGGTTAGTGTCCTCGCTTTAATTGCAAGTTCAAGAACGGTAAGTTTGAGTTGTTAGGCTGATGAATAACTTATTTACATGTAAATGAGTGAACTTTTTGTAGCGTCGTTGATCTTAATTTATGTGAGCTGAAATGCTAGGGCATTTACTCAACGGGATAGAGGTGCTTCGGATATGGTTATTTAAGGCCATACGATCTTTCAAGCTCAATTTTACCGTTAACTGTGGTGACTATTGATACCAGACAGAGCTATGGTATGTCGTTATTCGTTATTCAGTAAGCAGTAAGCATTAAGCAGTAAACAGTAAGCGATAACGCAGTAGAAAGAAGCCACAAACGCTGCCCGAAGAGTTCAGTTTAATCTTTATAGAATATGTTTGTTACAGTGCATAAGCGTAGTTAGAGACTTAATGTCTAACACTGCGCTGTCTTTTAATATAAAAAACTAAGCCGTTTATCTTGAAAATATTTAGCCAAGAAAGATCAATACATCCTAGATGCTATTTGATAATTAGTGACTACAATTGAGACATGTTTAATAAGTAGTTGCTTAATTATTTGGTTGTTCGCTATTTTAATACCTGTTACTTCTATTTTATAGAACGATTTCGGCTATTTTTACTGATTTTCTTTCCTAAAATTAACGTTAAAATGTTGTGACTTTTTTAGAGGAAAGTAAGATATGTTAAAAAACACTTCAGCTGGCTATGGCTTAGTAACCATTTTTTTCCATTGGTTGTCCGCCATCGCAGTTATTGGTCTATTTAGTGCTGGTTATTGGATGGTAGATCTTACCTACTACAGTAGTTGGTACCAAACTGCGCCGCATCTGCATAAAAGTGTCGGTTTGCTTTTACTTGGGTTAACGCTATTAAGGTTAGTTTGGCGAGGGATATCACACACTCCGAGCCCATTATCGAATCATCAGCCTTGGGAAAAACGCTTGGCAAAGTGGGCTCATACTGTTCTTTATACGCTAATGTTACTCATTATGAGTTCAGGAATTATGATTTCGACAGCCGATGGTCGAGATATTTGGATTTTTGACTGGTTTGCCGTGCCATTTCCTAATGCTTTTATTGATGATCAAGCTGATATAGCGGGGTTAATACATCAATACCTTGCCTATAGCTTAATTGGCTTGGTTGTGTTGCATGCAGCTGGTGCGATTAAGCATCATTTTATTGATAAAGATAACACCCTTAAAAGAATGCTGATGCCAAATCGTATTAGCAAATAATCGAATTGTTTAACCGTTGAATTGTTTAACCGTTGAATATATTAACCGTTATGTTTGATGAATATATCAATACCTCTTTATATATCTACTTGTTATTAACTTAAAGGAATAAAAAACCATGAAAAAACACCTTATAGCAGCACTTATCAGTGCAACGTTTATGTTACCTGTTGCTGTTAATGCTGCCGACTATGTTATCGACACTCAAGGTGCGCATGCATCAATTCAATTTAGTGTAAGCCATTTGGGTTATAGCTTTGTGGTTGGGCGCTTTAATGAGTTTTCTGGCGACTTCAGTTTCGATGCTGACAAAGTCGCAGATGGCAAAGTGAATGTTAAAATTAATACTAACAGTGTTGATTCTAATCATGCCGAGCGTGACAAGCATTTACGCAGCGAAGACTTTTTAAATACCAGTAAATTCCCTGAAGCCTCTTTTTCATCAACCTCGATTGTTGATAAAGGCAATAACCAGTTTGTGATTAATGGTGACTTTACCTTAAATGGTGTGACAAAGCCGTTAACCATTGATGCCGTTGCTATTGGTGAAGGTAAAGATCCATGGGGTGGATATCGTGCTGGTTTTAGCGGCACAACCACTTTTGCGATGAAAGATTTTGGGGTCAAAATGGATTTAGGTCCAGCTTCTGCTAACGTTGAATTAGCATTGGTAGTGGAAGGCGTTAAACAATAATCTATCGGATTTAGTCATTGATAACCAAAAACAAAGCCGCTAAGTTAAGCGGCTTTGTTGTTTAATATAGTTATCTATTATATTACTAGGTTATTCATCTTCAGCAGGTGGAACATAGCCTTCAATTTCAACGTCTTTACCTTCAAATAAAAAGTGAGTCATTTGCTCTTCAAGAAATTTGCGGTCATCAACATTCATCATATTGAGCTTTTTCTCATTAATGAGCATGGTTTGTTTCTTTTGCCATAAGCCCCAAGCTTCTTTACTGATATTGTCAAAAATACGCTTACCTAATTCGCCTGGGTAAAGCTGAAAATCTAAGCCGTCAGCTGATTTGTTTAGGTGTTGACAGTGAACTGTGCGAGCCATGATGATTCCTTACTAACTTTAATTACACTAAAAACTAATATGTCGCGAAAAGTACGGCTAAATTAGCCAAAATACGTTCTGTGGCGGCTGCCAACCCGACTTTCGCAGGTTGCTCTATGTTATACCAGAGAGCCGAGGTTTGTTCCATGATGCCTGTTGCTTGATCGACAGATAGTTCAACTAATACTGGTTGAATATCAAGATGGAAATGACTGAATGTATGCCTAAACCCTGCAAGCCCTTGTTCTGACTCTGTCAAATTATGCAGCGTTAAATAATCTTCTAATTCTGCTTGCTGTTCAAATTGCGGAAAACACCATAACCCCCCCCAAATACCTGCTGGTGGGCGTTGGATAAGCTGAACTTTTACAGAATCTCCGCTGTTGTCGACTAATACCAGCATAAAAGCTGATTTTTCTGGCGTCACTTTCTTAGGTTTTTTACCGGGATATAGACTTTGATGACCCGTCTGTTGAGCCACACAATCAATTGCTACAGGGCAGGCTGCACAATTAGGTTTACTGCGAGTGCAAACACTTGAACCAATATCCATCATTGCCTGGTTAAACTTTTCAACGTTTTTGGCAGGTGTGAACGTATCGGTTAATTGCCACAATTGTTGTTCAACATTTTTTTGTCCTGGCCAACCTTCAATAGCACCATGTCTGGCTAATACGCGCTTTACATTACCGTCTAAAATAGGGTGGTGTTGCCCGAGCGACAACGATAACACAGCACCCGCAGTTGATTTACCGATTCCAGATAACGCGAGCACATCATCAAACTGAGTAGGAAACTCGCCATTAAAAGCATCACGAATATGTTGGGCTGCTTTATGTAAATTGCGTGCTCTGGCGTAATAACCTAGGCCAGTCCACAAATGCAGCACCTCATCTTGATGAGCATTAGCAAGATCTACCACGCTGGGGAAACGCGCCATAAATTTTTCATAATAGGGAATAACCGTCGCGACTTGGGTTTGCTGGAGCATGATCTCCGACACCCAAACACGGTAAGGCGTTTTATTGATCTGCCAAGGCAGTGATTTACGACCATGTAGGTCATACCAAGCGATGATACGCTCAGAAAATGGAGTCAGATTTTTCATGGGCGCAGTGTAGCCATAGCCATTTTATTACACAAGTGGCACTGCTATTTTAAATCACACGTTTGCACTAAATTAGCGTAAACATGTGCAATGAGTTTAGGTATAATGCCCAACTGATTTTAAAATTGATCTATCACAGATAGCAAATGCGTAATGTGTTGATAAAGAGTGGCAGCCTAACGGTTAGACATTTAGTAACACAGCACAACAAAGTACGCAGACAATGAGGCAAAGATGAGCGACGTTACCACAGCTGAATTTAACGAAGACGGTAAGTATATTCGTAAAATCAGAAGTTTTGTTTTACGCGAAGGCCGTTTAACCAAAGGCCAATCTCAAGCAATTGAAGCACATTGGCCAGCAATGGGACTTGATTATACTCCACAAGCATTGGAGTTAACTCAAGTGTTTGGTCGCGATGCAGATACCGTGTTAGAAATCGGTTTTGGTATGGGGGCATCATTAGTCCAAATGGCAAAAGCTGCCCCAGAGCAAAACTTTATTGGCATAGAAGTTCATAAACCTGGTATTGGTACGTGTCTTTCTGATGCCGGTGCAGCTGAAGTGACTAACTTACGTGTATATCATCATGATGCAATGGAAGTGCTAGAGCACAGCATTGTTGATGGTTCACTTGAGCGCGTACAATTGTTTTTCCCTGACCCATGGCATAAAAAACGTCATCATAAGCGCCGGATTGTACAAGCTGAATTTGTACAACTTATCCGCCGTAAGCTTAAAATCGGTGGTGTATTTCATATGGCAACCGATTGGGAAAATTACAGCGAGCATATGTTAGAAATAATGAATGCAGCAGAAGGTTATAAAAATCAATCAACAACTGGTACAGTTGTCGAACGTCCAGAGCATCGTCCGCTTACCAAGTTTGAAGCAAGAGGCCACAGACTCGGTCACGGCGTATGGGATATCATGTTTGAGCGTACTGCTTAATCACAACTATACTTTCAGCAATCGGAGAATACACCATGGCGCAAAATCGTAGTCGTCGTTTACGTAAAAAATTACGAGTTGATGAGTTTCAAGAATTAGGCTTTGAAATCAACTGGACTTTTGATGAGTCGGTATCTGAAGAAGATATTGATAACTTAGTTGATCAGTTTCTTGTTGAGGTCATTGAACCTCGTCAATTAGGTTTCCACGGTGGTGGACACAAGCAATGGGAAGGTATTATTGCTACCCAAGCTATCGGTAAATGTACTGATGAAGATACCGCAGCAGTGAATGCATTCTGGAAAGACAAGCCAGTTTCTAACCTCGAAGTGAGTGATTTGTACGATATCTGGTGGGGTTAAGCTAAATTGCCTGAGCAATTATTACTTCAACAAGCCGTCGATAAAGTAAGATCGCTATTGGGTAAAGGCAAGGTTGCAGGATATATTCCTGCGCTTGCCTGCGTTGACCCTAACAAAATAGGGATTGCCGTTACTACCCTTGATGGCCAAACAATTGGTGCCGGTGATTACCTTGAGCCTTTTTCAATTCAAAGTATTTCTAAAGTCTTTAGCCTTACTCAGGCACTTAATTTATATACTGAAGATGAAATTTGGAGTCGTGTGGGTAAAGAACCCTCAGGGCATTCATTTAACTCGCTGGTACAGGTCGAATTAGAACGCGGTAAACCTCGCAACCCTTTTATTAATGCCGGTGCGCTAGTTATTGCTGACTTGTTGCAAGCCCGTTTAGGGGCGCCTAAGCATCGTATGCTTGAGGTTGTGCGTCAATTGAGCCAGAACCCGACGTTAGCCTACGATAAAGTTGTGGCGGATTCTGAGTTCCAGTTCAGTGCACGTAATGCATCTATTGCCTATTTAATGAAGTCATTTGGTAATTTTGAAGGCGACGTCAATACCGTACTTAAAAGTTATTTTCATTATTGTGCATTAAGAATGAATTGCGCTGACTTGTCCCGTGCGATGTTCTATTTGGCTAATCGCGGTAAGACACTCGATGGTGACAGCTTAGTTTCGCCGGTGCAAACTCGGCAACTCAATGCATTACTGGCGACATCTGGATTATACGATGGCGCAGGAGAGTTTGCTTATCGAGTAGGTATGCCCGGTAAAAGTGGCGTGGGGGGCGGCATTATTGCGGTTATTCCTGGTGATATGTCTATTTGTGTGTGGTCACCTGAGCTAGACAATAATGGTAACTCGCTTGCGGGCACAGCCATGTTAGAACATTTAAGCCAACAGTTAGGCCGTTCAATTTTTTAGTTTATACAAGGGCTAATCTTTCGCGGTTAACGTTGTTCGACCTTAACGTACTCACTCTTTGTATATCAAATCTGAATCTATAATATTGACTCAAAACGTTTAAAAGTCATTTTACTGCCCACTTGGGCAGTTTTAGTGGCTTCTTTTCGCCTAGGTTATTGCTTACTTATCTAGAACAGCCACACGTCGTATACGCTTACTTGTCTAGCAAAATACAAACTGCAGTAAAATTCATCCTGAAGCTCAGCTGGCCCTAGATAGATTAATTATTATTGAGATTGGTAAAATAGACTATTTATTGGTTTATTTTACGAATACACTTCCGCTATTGTATATTCATTAGCTTATATATTGTCTTATTTTATCATTAATCTATTAAAAGTCATGTAGTTATAACTATTGGCATAGCTTGTGCTTTATAAAGCTCATATACGAGCTAATTATTGATATATGTATAGCAAAAGGATTTTTATCATGACCAAACAGAAGTTGATTTGTAGTGTAGCGTTAACCAGCATGTTATTCACAGTAGGGGCGCTAACTCCCGCCATGGCAAAAATGTCCATTAATGATGAAAAGTGCAATGTGACATTAAACTATGACGTTACTGTTGAACCAAAAAAATTGCAGATTAGTGATAATGGATCCGAGAAATATCGCGTTGAACTCGATCAACTATATGTAGACGGTAAAAAAGTCACCTTAACCGCTAAACAACAAACGTTACTCACTCAATATTCTGATGAGCTATCTCGTCAAGTACCTGAGGTAATTGATTTGGTTGGTGATGTTGTCGTAATGGCATCTCAAGCAGTCAATATGGCATTAACCCCAATATTTGGCGACGCCACTGGTAGCCAAATTGATAAGCTAATGACAGGGATTCAAACACGCATTGACACCATGGCGTATCAGCAAGGCGATAAGTTTTATTTAGGTTCAACAGACTCTTCAATTGAACATGCATTTAATGAAGAGTTTGAACAAGAGATAGAACAAATGGTCACCAACTCAATGGGATCATTAATGATGACATTAGGTAGCCAGATCATGTCTTCTGAAGGCGGTTCATTTGAAGAAAAAATGAATACCTTTTCACAAAAAATGGACAATGTCGGTAAAGACATCGAGCAACAACTTGAGTCGCAATCACAAGGCCTTGAACAACGAGCCGATAAAATTTGTGATAATTTCGAAGGATTATTAGTGTTAGAAAGCCAAGTGCGTAAATCCATACCAGAACTTGCACCTTATACATTGGCCAAGCTAGGCGAGCTAAAAGAGTAAATTTATTTTGTTCAACCTGTCTTCCCGGACACCTGACCTTCCCCTGTGCTCTTTTTGAAGACACAGGGGCTTTTTTTTGGGGCCAATTCTAGCTGGTTTACCGCTATAGCTCGTGTTGCTTTGTTCTGATAAAAAAATTGTCAATTATAAATATAGAGCCATAGAGGCTTTTTTTGTTATACTCGTGAGAATTATTACAAAATTACACTCTACTTTAGATGTGGTTATATTTCAGAATCTTCATTTGTTAGTGTTGATTAAAGATATTAGTTTGTTTTGATGCTCATTTGGCAGCAACAATCATAATATCTGAGTGTCGATATTGATGCTAAGCAAGGTTTAGTTACCAGCAATGGCTAACAGATATCTGAAATTTTTATTAATGTCGTAACCAGCTTAAGGCGACTTTCATGTTAGAACTGTTAGAACCTATCGCAATTTTTACTCATGTTGCACGTGCAGGAAGTTTTAGTGCTGCAGCCAGACGTCTTGGCATTTCTAAATCTAAAGTAAGTACTCAAGTTGCAGATCTTGAACATAAACTTGGTGTGCAACTTATTCAGCGTACAACCCGCAGTTTAAGCCTTACTGAAGCCGGTAATTTATTGTATCTACAAGGCGAAGAACTTCTTCGTGATGCAGAGCAGGCCGTTTCAAGTGTTCACAACTTAAATGATGCAACTCGTGGTGTATTAAAAGTTGGGATATCACAATCATTTGGCACCATGCACATTATTCCAGCTTTACCAGCATTTATGGCAAGGCATCCAGAGCTTGAACTACAAGTGAGCTTACTTGATCATAAAGTCGATGTTGTCAGTGAAGGCTTAGACCTATTGTTAACCATGTCTGAGCAATTGCCGCTGGGTATGGTGGCAAGACCGTTAATGAAATGTCAGTTCTTGTTAGTCGCATCACCGGGTTATATTGCCCAACATGGTAACATTAGCCGCCCAGAGCAATTGGTTGAACACAATTGTTTGGTGTATCAAGGCGAGTGGCATGAGCACAGCATGTGGCAATTTAAAAAGGGTGACGATTATTGCGAAATAGGTGTATCAGGCAATTTTCGTGTCGATAATGCGCCAGCATTGAAATCGGCCGCAGTAAGTGGTTTAGGCATTGTCTATTTAGCCAGTTACTTAATGGAAGATGAAATCGCTCAAGGAACATTGATTCCTTTGTTACCTGATTGGCAGTTGACTCACAATCTTCCATTACAAGCTGTGTATCCTCGTCGTAAACATCTAGCTCCAAAAGTCAGTGCGTTCATTGATTTTATTAAAACGCACATCAGCAGCCCACCTTATTGGGATGCTAAGTTCGATCATTTGTATAAACTTCGTAAGTAAAAGTGGAAACATTATTTCAAATTTAGAACAAAGCCGCAACTTACCTTGCGGCTTTGTATTAAGCGGCTGATTTTAAAGTGCTTAAGGTGTTGATTGATTAGTTTATTAGTAAGTTGCTAATCAAGGGTTTAGCAATTTACATTTGTTAACTAGTTGAACTCTGTTCTGATATCAATACAATAGTACTCAGTTGATTCGAAATGATTTGAACCCTACGTTTTTCTGAGAAATGACCCCTTTTCAGTTAGATGTACAAATCGGCAAGGTAGCAAATTTTGAGTCAGTGTTGGCAATGGTTTTCGAACTAAAATAATGCCAACCTTAAAACCATCATCCTAATTTATTTGGTTTACCCCAGACTTTGTTCTGGGGTTATTTTTTTGTGGAAATTGATAAAGCAAAACGGCAACCTGAGGTTGCCGTTTTATGTTTCGAGTGGATTAATGATTTAAAATTACAGCGATTGAACCTGCTTAATCCACTTATTTACTTGCTCTTCAAGTATGTCTAATGGCAATGGTCCATTTTTAAGGATTACAGTATGAAATTCGCGAATATCAAACTTGGCTCCTAGCGCCTTTTTAGCCTGCTCACGTAGTTGTAATATTTTAATCATACCAACTTTATACGCAGTCGCTTGTGATGGCATAACAATATGGCGTTCGACCATTTTTATCGCATCAGACTCAGCGTTTGGAGTATTCTCAACGTAATAGGCAATAGCCTGCTCACGAGTCCACTTTTTAGCGTGTATCCCAGTATCAACCACTAAACGGCATGCGCGCCATAGCTCCATCGATAAACGACCAAAGTCAGAGTATGGGTCGGCATATAAGCCCATTTCCTTCGGGAAATATTCTGAATAAAGTCCCCAACCTTCAATATAAGCCGTGTAACCACCAAATTTACGGAATTTTGGAATACCTTGCAGTTCTTGTGCAATAGCAATTTGCATGTGATGCCCTGGAATGCCTTCATGGTAAGCAAGTGCTTCCATTTGATACTTTGGCATCGCTTCCATTTTGTATAAATTAGCGTAATAGCTTCCTGGGCGAGAACCATCTGGTGCAGGTTGGTCGTAAAATGCTTTACCTGCTGACTTTTCTCTAAACGCTTCTACCTTTCGTACTACTAATTCGGCTTTAGGCTTAATCGTGAACACTTCGTCTAAACGAGACTCCATAGTATCGATCAGCGATTTTGCTTGGGCGAGATATGCCGTTTTGCCTTCATCAGTTTCTGGGTAATAAAATTGCTTATCATCGCGCATGAACACAAAAAACTCTTGTAAGCTACCGGCAAAGTGTACCTTTTTCATAATGACCCGCATTTCATCATGAATACGCTTAACTTCAGATAAGCCAAGATCATGGATAGTGTCTGCGGTCATATCGGTTGTAGTGGTGCGGGCGAGGGCGTTATTGTAAAACGCTTCTCCATCAGGCAGTTTCCAAGCTCCATCTTGAGTATCGGCTCGAGCTTCAAGTGACTTGGTATAGGTGATTAACTGCTCATATGCAGGTTTTACCTTAGTCAGTAGAGCTTGTTTTACTTCGACTAATAAGGCTTGTTTATTGCCATCGGTTATATCGAGTTTATTTATCTTACGGTTCGCGTCAGCCCATAACGCGCTGTCTTTTCCTGTATCTGTAAATGGGGCGCCAGTGATAATGTTTTTACTATCGGAAATTACATATGGGAAAACAAATTTTGGCGCGATAATATGCTTTTTAGCGCGAATTTCTAATGAGGTCTCTAATTGTGCAAGTAGTGTTGGTATGCCGTTCAAACGACTAATATAAGCTTTAGCATCACTTTCATCGGTTATTTGATGTTGGTTAATCAATAATGAAGCCACCACAGAATGGACGCCATACATTTGGTTAATCGGATAGGTGTGATAACGCCATTTATCGTCGCTAATACTGTGCTCTAAGCTGGCCTTCAACAGTTCATAACTGAGCGCAGCTTGTTCATTTAATTTATTGGCATCAAGGCGAGTTAATCTTATTAGTTGCTGTTTACTGCGGGCTAAATCAGCATCTGCAGCAGCATCAGACAAGTCATTCCACTTGCCGTAATCTTGTTTGATGCCCAGGTAAGTTTGGTTAACCGGATTTGCCATCACATTTTCCATAAAAATGGCTTCAAACAATACGTTGGCTTTTTCTGATTCAGTTTGTTGGCTTGATGTCGCTGTACTTTCTTGTTGGCTCAATTGCGGCATGTTGTGCAAGTTCGCAATGGCTGATGCGCTTAATAAGCTTGATAACGCGACAGCAACGAGAGTTGTTTTAGTTTTAATAGACATTGATATCTTCCCAAAGTACCTAAGTTATAAGCGCATATCCTAATCAAGCTTTGCCTAAATGTGTGAATAGAAATGTTAGAAAGTGTGTATTTAAGGTAAGTAAATTGTGGCGCTAGAAGCAGGTTTTTGATTATTGACTCGCAGTTAACGGTTTAAAAAGAAAACCGCGAGTCATATTATTTTATTCAATCGACTGGTAAATTAAATAAACTGAGACAGCAAATCATTTACAAACATGTGGCCTTTAGACGTCAATTGCCAATGCGTTGTGGTTTCTGTCAATAATCCCCGTTCAATTGATTTTTGCATTCCTTGTTTTACTACCTCAGCTGATTGGCCTGTACGCTGCTCAAATTCAGTTTTAGGGATTGGAGTCATCAACCTTAGACGGTTCATTAAGTATTCTAATGGGCGGTCTTCTTCAACGACATCTGTGGTTTCAAAGGTATATTTATCTGCAGCTAGGTAGCCTTTAGGGTGCTTTATTTTTACGGTACGTACAATCCGATTTGAGCCGGGCAGGGTGATTTTACCGTGGGCGCCGCAACCGATGCCAAGGTAATCGCCAAATTGCCAATAATTAAGATTATGGCGACATTGGAATCCAGGTTTTGCATAGGCTGATATTTCGTATTGCTCATAACCTAATGCCGCTAAGCGCTGCTGACCTTGCTCGTATATTTGCCACAGGTTTTCATCGTCTGGTAATTGTGGCGGTTTTGAATGAAACAAGGTGTTGGGTTCAATGGTGAGTTGATACCAAGAAAGATGCGGTGGAGCTAAAGCCGTTGCTGTGTCGATATCATGCATGGCCTCGTCAAAGCTTTGGTTTGGTAAACCGTGCATTAAGTCGAGATTAAAACTTAAATAATCTGCTTGTTTGGCTTTTTCAGCCGCCACTTTAGCTTCATCTTCATTGTGGATACGTCCTAGCAGATTAAGTTTTTCTTTTGAAAAACTTTGCACCCCAATAGATAAGCGCGTGACACCTGCTGCTCGGTAAGCACTAAAGTCGTCGTGCTCTAATGTGCCAGGATTGGCTTCCATGGTGATTTCAATATTATCTTCAAAAGGGATTAACGCTTGCGCGCCTTCAAGTATGCGTTGAATTTGACTAGCATCAAATAACGATGGCGTGCCACCGCCGATAAAAATGGTATGCACCTTTCGACCTTGAACATACGCCAAGTCTTGTTTTAAATCTTCTAATAATGCATCGACATATTGTTGCTGTGGTAACTCACCATTTTGGCCGTGGGAGTTAAAATCGCAATAAGGGCATTTTTGCACGCACCAAGGAATATGGATATACAAGCTAAGTGGGGGTAATTGCAATATCATTTATTGGTGGCCGCCAGAAGTATTGTTCGATGTACTGTTCGATAAAATGATACCTTGAGCTTTCATGGCACTCACTAATAACTCAAGTGCTTTGCCTCGATGGCTATGGGCATTTTTCTGTTCACGAGTTAGCTCTGCTGCCGAGCACTCAAAACCTTGCGGAATAAATACGGGATCATAACCATGGCCTTGCTCGCCTTGTGGAGCATGGTTGATTGTCCCTTCCCATGAAGCCTGGCAAATAATAGGTGTAGGATCTTTTGCATGACGCATATAAACCAGTACACATTGGAAACGGGCACTTCGAAGAGTTTCGCCTTGCAATGCATCAAGTAGCTTGAGGTAGTTGCTGGTTTCAGTTGCATTGGCGCCAGAATAACGGGCAGAGTAAATCCCTGGTTTGCCTTGTAGTGCATCAACTTCAATACCTGAGTCATCTGCAATTGCAGCTTTACCTGTTATTTCAGCGGCATGGCGAGCTTTAATGATGGCGTTCTCTACAAATGTCGTGCCTGTCTCTGCAACCTCTGTCACGTTAAATTGATTCTGTGGTAATACTTCAATATTAAATGCAGTCAGCATTTGATCAAATTCGGCAAGTTTGCCTTTGTTGCCACTGGCAAGAACAATTTGTTGTTTGACTAAGGTATGCATAAGTTTTTTAGATGAGAGTAAATTTGCCGTCATTATACTCTAACTAGCCCCTAGGCCGCTACGCGGATAGTGCGCTTCGCTTCTAGGACGGACTTCGTCACTGCTAAGATTGAGTCGCTGGGCGACTAGGCTGTTGATTTTATAGGATCTAGCCGCGAAGCGTCCTAGCAGCGCAGCGCTCTAGGCTTTTTATCGATGATTTAATCTACATAGAATTTTTGTTTGAATTTCAATGAGGTGTTTAGCTGGTTGCCGTGCTTAATGGCAATGGTGAAATTGACATCTTGATCATCACGATAAGGCACTTCTGCGATGTAATAGATGGATTTCCCTTCGCGAATTTCTTTAAAATCCAGAGTTACGCGGGCATCAATTAAGTTATTGGCGATTCCTGATATTTCAACTGGGACAGCTGGGTGTCCTTCTAGATTAGTATTGAGCACGGTAATGTTCACCAATCCATTGTAACTACTGCGTTCTATTCCGTAGGTTTTTGCTATTTCTGGGGTAATAAAGGTGCTACTAAGCGCCATGTAATGAATATCAAAATTACCAACTTGTTGTTTTTGTTCTGCTTGAGCGTAGCCGATACTGGTCATCGTTATCAGTGACAACAATAATATTTGTAATAATGGGCGACATAAACGCAATGATTGGAACATAATTTAGTCCTTAGCGGGCATGAGCTATAACGTTATTATAGGAGAAACAGTCACAAAAGGGCGGCTATTTCAGGCGGAATAATCTGCGGTTGGCATATTTTAATTTGCTTATGACGACCTTGTTCACCCTTAAGGATATGAACCTGACTTTTAGCCACTTTACAGGCTTTTGCAAGGTATTTAGACAGATAAGCATTTGCTTTACCGTCAATCGGTGGCGCTGTGATAGCTATTTTTAATTCGTTACCGTGCAAACCGACAATTTGATCGCGGCTGGCTTTGGGTTGTACATACACAAAAAGCAGCAAGTCACCTTGCTGCTCATCGTTAATATAGCTGACTGGATTCATTAGTTAGATTTGTTCGACATCTAAATAATTGACCAAAACGGGATATATTGCGCGCACAACATATTAATGAAATTCATCGCAATAAATACCACTAATACAGATAGATCTAAGCCACCAATAGCGGGTAGCACTTTGCGTACTGGCGCTAAAATAGGTTCTGTTAATTGGGTCATCACCATCACAATTGGGTTATAACCTTGGTTGAACCAACTCAATACTGCGCGGATAAGTAACATCCAAAAAAGTAACACGCCAGCTTGTTTTACGACAGAGGTCACTGAGAATAATAACAAGGTAACAATATCTACAGTTGCCCCTGCAATGAAAGTAAGCACTAACATTTTGACCAACACGACAATCAGTGCCAGTACCATTGATGAAGTATCAAAACGTCCTACAGACGGTAATAGTCGACGCATTGGTGCGATAATCGGTTGTGTCGCTTTAACCACAAATTGGCTAAATGGATTATAAAAATCCGCTCTTGCAAGCTGTAGCCAAAAACGAAGAATGACGATCATTAGGTATAAGTCAAACAGAGTGTTGACTAAAAAACTCATTGCATTCATGTATGTTGCCTTACGTTGATGTGATTTAGTGCTTAATCTTGTACTTACATTAGAGCGCAGATTAGAGTGTGAATTAGCACTGAAATTAACTGCGTCAATATTTAACTGTACGACTAACTGAGTAAACAATATAACGGATTATCACTCAGATTTGGTGTTTATAAGCTTAGTTTTACGCAACTATTTTACACCAAAGAGGTTAACCGTAAGTTAAATAATCGTTCATCTCATAACGTTAGAATGTTTTAGCCATTTCTTGGGCTCTAGCAACGCAGTTTGTCATGGCTTTATCGACCAATTCGACTAAACCGCCTTGTTGAAACGTTTCAACGGCTTTAGCTGTAGTTCCGCCCTTTGACATAACATTTTGACGCAGTTCGGTTACCGATAACTGTTGGTTTTGTATCACCATCTGCGCGGCCCCCAAAGCGGCTTGCTCGGCAAGGAGTCTTGCTTTGTCTTCAGCCATCCCCATGTTGACGCCAGAGGCGATCATTGACTCGATAAACAAGAAGAAATAAGCCGGAGAGCTGCCTGCAAGGGCTATCACTTGATCTAATTCCGCTTCTTTATCAACCCAAACCACTTTACCGCCGCTTTGCATTAAAGTTTCACAAATCCCTTTGTGCTCGGCAGAAATACTGTCATCGGCATAAATACCTGTCATACCATAGCCAATTTGGGTTGGAGTATTAGGCATGGTGCGAATAAGTTTAATAGGTTGCTTAAAGTAGACTTGATAACGAGATGCTGGAATACCTGCAGCGATAGTGATGATTAACTTATTGGCTAAATCCAGTGAACTTAAGTCTTCACAAACCGTTGCCATTAATTGAGGTTTTACGCTTAACACGATGACATCGGCAGTTTGTGCCGCTGCATGATTATCGTGGGAAACTTGAATCGCAAAATCGTGCTGCAACGCATCCAATTTACCCTTGCTTGGATTGGTTGCATGAATAAGGTCACTAGGATAGCCATGCTTAACTAAGCCACTAATAATGCTACGAGTCATATTGCCCGCACCGATAAAACATACTTTTGCTTGAGTCATTAAGTCTGTATCCAATTAAAGAGTGAATTTATGTCTAACTGCAGTGTATGTTACCTAATTCAGCCCTAGGACGCTACGCTTCTAGGTTCTAGGTTCTAGGGCGGACTGCGTCCTGCTAGGCCGCTGCGCGAATAGAGCGCTTCGCTTCTAGGAACAGCTTCGCTGCTAAGATTGAGTCGCTTCGCTTCTAGGAACAGCTTCGCTGCTAAGATTGAGTCGCTTCGCGATTAGGCTGTTGATTTTATAGCATCTAGCCGCGAAGCGACCTAGCAGCGCAGCGTTCTAGGCTGTTGCTATAGATTTTATAGCATCTAGCCGCGAAGCGACCTAGCAGCGAAGCGTTCTAGGCTGTTGCTATAGATTTTATAGCGACCTAGCAGCGAAGCGTTCTAGGCTGTTGATTTTATCTTTCACCAAAGATCGCACTGCCAATGCGTACCATGGTTGATCCGTTGGCGATGGCGATGTCCATGTCGCCGCTCATACCCATTGATAAGGTGTCGACGCTTGGATATTGCTGCTTAAGTTGGTCAAAAAGTTGCTTTAATTGGCTAAATTCTTGTTGTTGAAGTTGTACGTCATCAGTCGCGGTTGGGATAGCCATTAATCCGCGCAGCTTAAGATTGCTTAAAGAGGCGATAGTAAGTGCTAACGTGGCGACATCCTCAGGATTAACGCCCGATTTAGATTGTTCCTGGCTAATATTGACTTGAATGCACACGTTTAATGGCGGCTTGTTATTTGGACGTTGCTCATGCAAACGTTGAGCAATTTTGGCGCGACTTAAGGTATGCATCCAATCAAAATGTTCGGCAACAATTTTGCTTTTATTCGATTGCAACGGGCCAATAAAATGCCACTCGATATCTGGGTAATCAGCCTGCAAGGCAGTAATTTTAGTTTCGCCTTCTTGGACATAGTTTTCACCAAATAGACGTTGCCCCGCTTGATAAGCGGCAATGATGTCGCTGATCGGTTTGGTTTTGCTCACTGCTAATAGGCTTATTTCGGCCGATGAACGTGAACACTTTTGCGCCGCTTGACTAATTCTACTCTGGGCGATTGATATTCTGTCTGCTATTGTTGTCATAATGTTGGTTAAATGGATGTCTCTACAATGGAAATCACTGAATTACTCGCCTTTAGTGTAAAACACAAAGCATCAGATCTACATCTTTCAGCAGGCGTTTCTCCTATGATCCGCGTTGACGGTGAGGTAAGAAAAATTAATTTACCTGCGTTAGATCATCAAGGCGTTCATAGTCTTGTCTATGACATCATGAATGATAAACAACGTAAAGACTATGAAGAACATCTAGAAATCGATTTTTCATTCGAAGTGCCTAATCTAGCGCGTTTTCGTGTTAACGCCTTTAATCAGTCGCGTGGCGCTGGCGCGGTATTCCGTACCATTCCGTCTGACATTTTGTCGCTTGAGCAACTTGGCGCGCCAGAAATATTTAAAAAAATCGCCAGTTTCCCACGTGGCTTAGTATTAGTAACCGGGCCTACTGGTTCGGGTAAATCAACCACATTGGCTGCGATGGTCGATTATGTAAATGAAAACCGACATGACCATATTTTAACCATTGAAGACCCGATAGAATTCGTACACCAAAACAAGCAATGCCTAATCAACCAGCGTGAAGTTCACAAACATACACATAGCTTTAATGCAGCCCTAAGAAGTGCATTACGTGAAGATCCGGATGTTATTCTTGTGGGTGAAATGCGCGACCTCGAAACCATTCGCTTAGCCATGACCGCCGCTGAAACGGGTCACTTAGTATTCGGTACTTTGCATACCACTTCAGCTGCCAAAACTATTGACCGTATAGTCGATGTATTCCCTGAAGGTGAAAAGAGCATGGTTCGTACCATGTTGTCAGAGTCACTTCAGGCGGTTATTTCACAAACATTGATCAAGAAAATTGGTGGTGGGCGAGTGGCGGCTCATGAAATCATGATGGGCACCCCAGCGATTCGAAATCTTATTCGTGAAGATAAAGTCGCACAAATGTATTCAGCTATTCAAACGGGTATGTCTCACGGTATGCAAACCCTTGATCAATGTCTGCAAAACTTAGTTAATCGTGGGTTAATTACCCGTGAAGATGCGATGCAGAAGAGTTCGAATAAACAAGCTAATTTCTAAGGAACTGGGATCATGGATGTTCGTCCGTTTTTAAATATGATGGTGGAAAAAAAGGCGTCTGATTTATTTATCACTGCTGGTTTTCCACCCAGTGCCAAAATCGACGGAGAGCTACGTCAACTATCCGATAATCGATTAACACCAGAGCAATCATTAGTGTTTGTTGAGTCGTTGATGAGTGACGTTCAAAAGAAAGAATTTCACGACACTAGTGAGTGTAACTTTGCATTTGCAGCCAAAGATTTAGGTCGTTTTCGTGTCAGTGCCTTTTGGCAACGCGAATCAGCCGGTTGTGTTATGCGCCGTATCGAAACCCAAATACCTGAAGTTGATGACCTAAAGCTACCCCCTATTTTGAAAGACTTGGTCATGAGTAAGCGTGGTCTTATCATTATGGTGGGTGGTACCGGTACTGGTAAGTCGACTTCGTTGGCTGCGCTAGTGGGATATCGAAATGCTCACGCTCGCGGACATATTCTGACCATTGAAGACCCGGTTGAGTTTGTGCATAACCATCGTAAAAGTATTATTACTCAGCGTGAAGTGGGTATTGATACCGACTCATTTGATGCCGCGCTTAAAAGCTCTTTGCGTCAAGCACCAGATGTCATTCTGATTGGTGAAATCCGTACTCAAGAAACCATGGAGTTTGCGTTGTCATTTGCTGAAACGGGTCATTTATGCATGGCAACCTTGCATGCAAACAACGCTAACCAAGCACTCGATCGCATTATGCATTTAGTACCGGAAAGTAAGCACAATCAACTGTTGTTTGATTTGTCGTTAAATTTACGTGGCATCGTAGCGCAACAGCTTATTCCGAAATCAGACGGCACCGGGCGCCGCGCCGCCATTGAGGTGTTAATTAATACCCCTCGAGTGGCCAGTTTGATTGCTAAAAATGAGTTGCATTTACTGAAAGAAACCATGGGTAAGTCACGCGAACAAGGCATGCAAACTTTTGACCAGGCATTGCTAGATTTATATGTAGAGGGTGAGATTAGTTACGCCGATGCATTACATCATGCCGACTCGCCAAACGATTTACGTTTAATGATTAAATTGCGAAATAATGAAGCGGCTTCTTCAGGATCAATGGAAGGCATTACTCTCGACATGGATTAGTGATGTTTTGAGGCAATAAATGAGTGAATTAGTGATGTTTTGAGCCTATAAATGAGTGGATTATCAATCGAACCATTGGTTATGAGAGGTCGTAAGTAACATCTTACGGCCTTTTTTTGTTATCATGGTCGTTATCATTGTTATAATTACTCCTGTTGTCGTGGACATTTCGATGACAAAAGTACATTAAAACCTTTATTTAGTAACCTTATCCGTATAAACACATTATACGTTACTCATTTTTATCACGCTTTATAACATTGTTCTTTCAAGGATGTTTCATGCAGTTATGGCAAAAAATCACCGTCTTTTCTTCGTTAATCTTACTCCCGCTTTCGGCATCGGCTGTACCTGTCACCGATGAAGTTGATATTGGCGGTGCAGTTCGGGTGAACTACGGTTGGAAAGATTACGACGACAACGCCAAGCTTGAGTTTGAATTGTTCCGTGCTGACGTTAATTACAAGAGCAAAGATGGCTTATTCGCCTCAGCTCAGTATCGTTGGTACGAAAACATGGACGTAGTGCATCATGCCTACATGGGTTATCAATTTGATGACGCCCAATCAGTGCAAGTGGGTGTAACCCAGGTCCCATTTGGTTTATTGCCTTATGCTGCTCATTCATTTTGGTTCGGCGCAACCTATTATCTTGGTTTTGAAGATGATTACGATGCTGGTATCCATTACAAAAATGAACAAGATGGTTGGCGCTATGATTTAGCTTATTTTGTTAATGACGAAATTGGCGACGGTTCTAATTATGATCGTTACTCATTTGATGCTGCCACAACAGCCGATTCACCATATGAAGAGGCAGGACAAATCAACGCTCGAGTTGAACGTGAATTTACTTCTGGTGAAGTCACTCATAAGTTAGGTGGTTCATTACAATACAGTCAATTAGATTTTATGGCTGATGCAGCTACCGTAGTAGGTGAAGACACCAATGGCCTTGCCGCTGCAGCGCATTGGCAACTTGACTGGAAACAATGGCAATTACAATTACAATATATTCATTATGACTATGATATAGACAACAGTGAACGTATTGCGTTGAGTGCATTTCAATATCCATTTGAAATTGCTGCTGAAGCCGATGTTGCTACCGTTAACATTGCTAAATCGTTTGACGTTGATTGGGGACCAATCACTAATTTAAATTTTTACAACGATTACAGCCAGGTAATGGCATCGGGTCAAGGTCTTGATGATTCTATCCAGAATGTGACTGGTGTTGCCATCACTGCAGGTAAATTTTATTCTTATGTAGATTGGATTGCCGGTAAAAATATGTGGTTTGTTGATGGTGCAGGTGTTGGTATCGATAACGGTGATACATCATGGCATTCACGTTTAAATATTAATATTGGTTTTTATTTCTAATCATTTATGATCTGAAAAAAGCAGTACTTCGTACAGTCCTGTGATACCTAATAGGCATCGATAAATTCGTTTATCGGTGCCTATTTCTATCTATTCTTATAAACTTTGAGTAAAGGACAAACTAACAATGATTAAATACCTAACGGCAATTGGCTTATTGGGATTAAGTTTTGGCTCCGTGGCTGCAAATTGTCCTGATTATCTCAATGTTGACGCTCGTAAATTACATTCAACAGAAAACGTCAATTTATGTGAACTCACCCAAGGCAAAGCCGTATTAATCGTTAATACCGCATCCCATTGTGGATTTACCCCTCAGTTTGAGTCACTTGAAGCATTACACAAACAATATGCCGACAAAGGTTTAGTGGTGATTGGCTTTCCGTCAGATGATTTTTTCCAAGAAGAAAAAGACGAAGCTAAAACTGCCGATGTTTGTTTCATTAATTATGGTGTTACGTTTACCATGGTGGCAACATCACCTGTTAGAGGCGATGAGGCTAACTCAGTATTTAAATACTTAGGCGACAAAACTGGCGAACCTAAATGGAATTTCTACAAATACGTAGTTTCCGCTGATGGCCAAACCGTACAACAATTCAGTTCTCGTGTGAAACCTGATAGCGAAGAATTGAAAAAAGCGATTGAATCAGTTTTGTAATCGTTAGCTAAACAGAGTTGTTTAGCTTAGTGGCTAAATAAAGCGGATAAATAAAGCGACTAGATAGAGCTGCTTAATAGAATGACCTAAGCGAGTTAGCTAGGGTAAATAAATATTTGCCGAGTGCGGGTTAATTTGATGATAAAATCGATACCTAGCGCTCTTTTTGTTTTAAATGAATGCGATACAATTTTGATTTAAGCTCATGAGATATCCAAAGTGAGCTGTATTTATAAAACCATATCAATAACGGAGAAGATACTTTGGCTAGATTTTCAGGGTTAGATAAAGACACCGGCCACAAAGCTCGTGGCAAAACTGGTGTATTATTATTGAATCTAGGTACACCAGATGCACCTACTGCATCAGCTGTTCGCATCTATTTAGCTGAGTTTTTGGCGGATCCTCGAGTAGTCGAAATTCCAAAGCTGATATGGATGATTATTCTTCATGGGATTATTTTACGTATTCGTCCTGCTAAATCAGCAGCCTTATACAAACAAGTCTGGACCGACGAGGGCTCTCCTTTACTGGCTATCAGCCAACGTCAACAAGCCAAACTAGCCAAACATCTTCAAGCGCAAGGGTACGATGCAAGTGTACATTTAGCGATGCGTTATGGTTCGCCATCAACGTCGAGCACCTTACAAGCTATGCATAAACAAGGCGTAGATAACCTAGTTGTTCTGCCTTTATATCCGCAGTATGCTGCGCCAACAACGGGTTCAGCATTTGATGCTTTAGCTAAAGAATTAATGAAATGGCGATATATCCCTGCACTGCATTTTATAAACACCTACCATGACAACCCAGATCTTATTGATGCGCTTGCAGCATCTATCCAAAAAGATTTTGATCAGCACGGTAAACCGCAAAAACTAGTGATGTCTTACCATGGTATGCCTGAGCGTAATTTGCATTTAGGCGATCCCTATTACTGTTTCTGCTTGAAAACGACTCGTTTAGTGGTCGAAAAATTAGGCTTAAGTGAAGACGATTACGTTGCAACATTCCAGTCTCGCTTTGGCAAGGCTAAATGGTTACAACCTTATACCGACGCAACAATCGCCAGCCTACCAGCCAAAGGTATCACCGACATCGCCGTCATCTGCCCAGCATTTAGCGCCGATTGCCTAGAAACCCTAGAAGAAATCAAAGGCGAAAATCGTCATGTATTTGAAGATGCCGGCGGCAAAAACTTCAGATACATTGAATGTCTAAATGACAACGACGACCACATCAATATGATGGCAAATCTTGTTAAACCTTTTCTATAATTATAGGGCGTGACTCCGTCACTGCTAGGGCGCTTCGCTGCTAAGATCCTAGGCCGCTACGCGGATAGTGCGCTGCGCTTCTAGGGCGTGACTTCGTCACTGCTAGGGACAGCTTCGCTGTTAAGATCCTAGGCCGCTACGCAGATAGCGCGCTGCGCTTCTAGGTCGTGACTTCGTCACTGCTAGGGACAGCTTCGCTGTTAAGATCCTAGGCTGCAAGGCTGTTGATTTTATAGAATCTAGCCGCGTAGCGTCCTAGCAGCGCAGCGCTCTAGGCTTTTTCGCCTTTCACTGCTCGCCTCTGCTTTTATGATTTGTTAAACTCAAATAATGTTTTACTGCTAAAGAAATAATATGAGAATAGATCCCAATATCGCATTAGTTTATAGCACTGATAAAGGTCGTATTGATCAGCCAAAGCCACAAGCTGAAGTACCCACTGGCGACGGTATAGTGCGGATCCATAAAGACAGTAAAGGGCGTAAAGGTAAGGGCGTAAGTGTGATCAAAGGGCTCGAATTAGATGAAAAAGCCTTAAAAGACCTTGCGCAAAAATTGAAGAAACAATGTGGCTGCGGTGGTACAGTGAAAGACTTCTGCATTGAAGTACAAACTGACAATCGCGAACAAATAAAATCCATATTAGAAAAGTTAAATTTCACTGTGAAATTAGCGGGTGGATAATACAAAACGCTAAAACACTATTGGGGATAGCATATGGATAATTTCAAAGACCACTTTTTAATTGCAATGCCATCATTAGATGACACATTTTTCGAGCGCTCGGTGATATACATTTGTGAGCATGATAAAAAAGGTGCCATGGGCTTAATGGTTAACCGTCCAATCGGTGTTGAGGTTGAAGATCTGCTTGAACAAATGGAACTCTATCTGTCGCCTGAGTTTTTATTCTCCTTAGACAGTCAAGTGCTCATTGGCGGCCCTGTCGCCCCCGAACGTGGTTTTGTATTACACACGCCTCAAAAGCACTGGGTTAACAGCACTGAAATTAGCGAAGAGACTATGTTAACCTCCTCGCGAGATATATTAGCCTCGATTGGTTCTGATAAATCACCCGAAAATTTTATTGTTGCGCTAGGTTATGCCGGTTGGAGTAAAGACCAGCTTGAACAAGAAATTGCCGACAACACCTGGTTAACGATTAAAGCGACACCAGAGTTATTATTTAACGTTGAGCCTGAACAAATGTGGCTAATGGCTACCCAACAGCTCGGGTTTGATATTTGGCAAATGTCGAGCCAAGTCGGTCATGCTTAAAAATAGGTCGCTGCGCTGCTAGGGCGGACTGCGTCCTGCTAGGGTCGCTGCGCTGCTAGGACGGACTGCGTCCTGCTAGGGTCGCTGCGCTGCTAGGGCGGACTGCGTCCTGCTAGGGTCGCTGCGCTTCTAGGACGGACTGCGTCCTGCTAGGGTCGCTGCGCTTCTAGGACGGACTGCGTCCTGCTAGGGTCGCTGCGCTTCTAGGGCGGACTGCGTCCTGCTAGGGTCGCTGCGCTGCTAAGAACTGCTTTGCTGCTAAGATTTTATAGAATCTAGCCGCGAAGCGTCCTAGCAGCGTAGCGCTCTAGGCTGTTGCTTTTAAAGCGTCTTCTAAAGATTAAACCAAGAGATAAACATGCAACCACAAACCGTTTTAGGGTTCGACTACGGCACCAAAAGTATTGGTGTCGCTATAGGTCAAGCCATTACAGCTAGCGCCACACCTTTATTATCAATTAAAGCGGTTGATGGGATCCCTAATTGGGATGATATCGACAAATTATTGAAAGAATGGCAACCAGATCTTGTCGTCGTCGGTTTACCGTTAAATATGGACGGCACCGAGCAAGAGATGACTCAACGGGCTCGAAAATTTGCTAATCGAATTAACGGTCGTTTTGGCGTTAAAATTGCCACCCAAGACGAACGTTTAACCACTGCAGATGCTAAAGCCCGCTTATTTGAATTGGGTGGTTTTAAAGCGTTAACCAAAGGTCAAGTTGATGCGGTGTCAGCGGTGTTAATTATTGAAAGCTATTTCGAAAACCAGTATTAATCTAGATGCTAGATGCTAGATGCTAGATGCTAGATTCTAGGCCGCTACGCGGATAGAGCGCTGCGCTTCTAGGGACAGCTTCGCTGCTAAGATTTAGTCACCAGATTCCAGTATTAATCTAGATGCTAGATTCTAGGCCGCTACGCGGATAGAGCGCTTCGCTTCTAGGAACAACTTCATTGCTAATATTTAGTCACCAGATTCCAGTACCGTTCGAGTTACTAGGTCTTTTAGCTTTTATAGCATCTAGCAGCGTAGCGCTCTAGTGATCTAGATTCTAAGTACTAGGCCGCCACGCGGATAGAGCGCTGCGCTTCTAGGAACAGCTTCGCTGCTAAGATTTAATCACCAGATTCCAGTACCGTTCGAGTTACTAGGTCTTTTAGCTTTTATAGCATCTAGCAGCGTAGCGCTCTAGTCATCTAGATTTTAAATTCTAGGCCGCTACGCGGATAGAGCGCTGTGCTTCTAGGAACAGCTTCGCTGCTAAGATTTAATCACCAGATTCCAGTACCGTTCGAGTTACTAGGTCTATTGCTTTTATAGCATCTAGCATCTAGCAGCTTAGCGCTCTAGTGATCTAGATTCTAAGTACTAGGCCGCTACGCGGATAGAGCGCTGCGCTTCTAGGAACAGCTTCGCTGTTAAGATTTTATAGAATCTAGCAGCGTAGCGCTCTGTAATGGTCAAGTATTTCTGGAGAGATTTTAAGCCGCTTTTTTTAACTCATTATATTTTTGATGTGGCGTCTTATAATCTATTGCTGAATGTCTGCGTTTGTAATTGTAGAACTGGATATATTGTTCAACCACATTGACTACAGAACTGTGATTGATAAAGGCTAAATGGTTCAATCTTTCAGTCTTTAAACTCCTAAAGAATCGTTCCATCACGGCATTATCCCAACAATTTCCTCTACGACTCATACTTTGTTCAATGCCTAAGTGCTTTAGCTTTTTCTCTGAACACGTTAGCAGAGTACTGGCAACCCTGGTCTGAGTGAAACATCAACTCCTGTGTATTTGGCCTCTGACGTTGTATCGCGTTATTTAATGCCGCTGTCGCTAACGCGGCATTGGGTTGGCTTGATAAGGCATACCCAACGATTTCTTTCGTTCCTAAATCAAGTACACAGGCTAAATAACTCCATCCTTGATGTGATTTTATGTAGGTAATGTCACCCACCCAATGAGTGTTATAAGTCGTAGGGTTAAACTGCCGTTTAAGCAAATTGGGTGCGTAAACATGTTCGTCACCAGTGTTAGGATAGTAATGCTTTTTCTTTGGTCTAATCGCTTTTAATCCCAAATTTTTCATTACTGTAGCAATGGCGTAAACCCCGACTTTACACTCTAAATCTAATAAGTCGGCCTGTATTCGACGTTTGCCATACGTCGCATTTGAATCAGAGAAGGCTTGCTCTACAAATTGTATCAGAGTCTGTTTTTCAACACTTTGTGGTATCGGTTTGTAATAAAAACTACTGCAACTGATCTCGAATACGCGGCACAACTCACTCATTCTAAAGCCTGGGTTTGCTTTCTTTACTTCGCGCATCATTTTAAGTTTTGATTGTCTCGAATGAAGAAAGCTGCAGCCTTTTTTAAGATATCATTATCCCTCATTGCTTGTTTTAGTTGGGCTTCTAGGAGTTGAATTCTTCGTTGGTCTTCAGTTAATGCTTTGGTATTTTCTGGTGTTTTACCGGCTAATTCAGCTTGGTACTGCACTTTCCATCGAGACACAGCAGATTTACCCGCACCTGACATATCTTCAATTTGCTTGTTCGTGTAACCCTGTTCGACCATCAGCTTGGCATATTCTAATTTTTGAAGAGGGCTGACAGTGATTTTCGTTTTTCTAATCATGATAAATACCTTTAAGATTTTGCTTATTTTAAGCTATAAATCTCTACAGTTTCATTAGACCATTACACTCTAGCATCTAGGCTCAATCGCTTTCAATCGCTCGCCATCTCTTTCTATCGCTTGTTACCACACTTTACCGCTCATCATCTTTTCTTTTCGCCCCAAAATGGTGCGATTTTTATTCATTGTTGCACATATCTTCTTATCCTGGTCAATACACCTTTTCACATCATCGTTTTTATTCTGAAAATAATATCAAAAATATCAATGGGTAAACGCTATTTGTGCCATTAAGGTGCAAAGTTATTACGTTTGGCACATATCCTGAATCTACCTAATCAGTTAATTGAGTAACAGCAACAACAGAAATAGCTATGACAGGTGATAACAAGCGAACTGCGCTTACTGATGGAGCTATGACGGGCGATAACAAGCGAACGCTGCGCTTACGAATAGAGCCATGAGAGGCGATAACAAGTGAGGGCGATAACAAACGGATGGTGTGGAAACGGGTGAACGTTGTCTTTCAACTTTTATAGAATCTAGCCGCGCAGCGAATTAGCTTCTAGGCTTTAAGCTTGTCACCGCTTGATATCGCTCGTCACCGCTCGTTATCGTTTATACCGCTAGATAACCGTTCTTGATAGTCAGCATTCAATGATTGAAAAGGGATACGATATGACAACACGACCACTTATCTTTACCGACATAGATGGCACTTTACTGGACCATTTTGACTATAGTTTTAGTCATGCAATTGAAGTGATTGAAGCATTGAATGAACGCCATATTCCTATTATCGCTAATACCAGTAAAACCTTTGCTGAAATGGTGAAGTTACAACAAACCATCGGGTTTAACTCACCGTTTATATCTGAAAATGGTGCAGTCGTTTATATTCCAATTGGGTACTTTGACCAACAGCCAGAGGGGACATTTACCCAAGGATATTATTGGATAAAAGAGTTTTGTCAGCCGCGACAATACTGGCTTGAATTATTAAACCAACATGCACAGGCATTTAACGATGACTTTATTGGTTTTTCATCTTTATCAGTTGAAGAGTTATGTGAGATAACCGATTTGTCACCCGATAATGCCAAATTGGCTTTGATTAGGCATTATGCAGAGCCAGTACTTTGGCAAGGCAATGAAGCTAATAAACAAGCCTTTATTGAGTTGATGACAAGCGTTGGTGCACATACCCTGCAGGGGGGACGCTTTCTACATGTGGGCGGAGATAGCGATAAAGGCAAGGCAATGAAATGGTTAGCCGATATCTATTCCAAGCAATATAGCGCTCCAGTGACTACTATTGCACTCGGCGACAGTGGTAATGATAATGCCATGCTCGAAGCCGCTGATCTTGCAATACAAATTAAGTCACCTGTTCATCCATTTCCCATATTAACGACCCAAAAACAAAGTATTCAAAGCAGTGAGTGCGGCCCTAAAGGTTGGGCCGAATGCATCAAGCAAACTCTATTGTCTTCATCGGCTGAATCGCAGCTAAACCAACTACCATTTGGAGGGGCGTAACATGGCCGACTTTTATCAAAATGGCATTGTCACCACAATGCATAATTTAACCCGACGTACCCATGAAGAGCTTGAGCAAGACTTAATCAAGTTTTCAAAAACGCGTCCGTTAGGATTAATTTTGCCATCTCTGTATTCAGAGCTAGAAGGCGCCGCACTTAAAGATATTGTCAGTAAATTAAAACAGGTGCCGTATTTATCCGAAATTGTAATTGGATTAGATAGGGCCGATCTGAAGCAGTACAAACACGCGCTAAGCTTTTTTGGTGAGTTACCGCAGCACCACCGAATACTATGGAATGACGGCCCGCGCTTACAAGCGCTGGATGCAAAGCTACAAGCGTTAGGGTTAGCCCCTAAAGAGCTGGGTAAAGGTCGAAATGTCTGGTACTGCATGGGCTATATTTTGGCTTCAGGCAAAACAGAATCGGTTGCATTGCATGATTGTGACATCGTGACCTATGAAAAATCATTACTCGCTAGACTGCTTTATCCGGTCGCTAATCCACAGTTTAACTATGAATTTAGCAAAGGGTATTATGCACGTGTGTCTAATGGGCAAATTAATGGCCGAGTGTCACGTCTATTAGTAACACCGTTAATTAAAGCGCTTAAAAAAGTGGTTGGTTACAACGAATATTTAGAATACATGGACAGTTTTCGTTATCCATTAGCGGGTGAGTTTTCATTTAGACGAGACGTGCTCAACGACCTACGTATTCCAAGTGACTGGGGCTTAGAAATTGGGGTGTTATCAGAAATGCAGCGTAATTATGCCCATAATCGCATTTGTCAGGTCGATATTGCCGACAATTACGATCATAAACATCAAGACTTATCATTGGATAATGAAGAAGCGGGCTTGTCTAAAATGTCGATTGATATCACCAAAGCATTTTTCCGAAAATTAGCCACTCAAGGTAATACTTTTAGCACCGAATCGTTTCGAACCCTTAAGGCAACGTATTACCGTATTGCCCTCGATTATGTCGAAACCTATCATAATGATGCATTAATGAATGGCTTAACCACCGATATACATTTAGAAGAAAAAGCGGTTGAAATGTTTGCCCAAAATATTGTCACGGCAGGGCAACGCTTTTTAGATAATCCAATGGAAACCCCGTTTATGCCAACATGGAGCCGAGTCGTGAGTGCCATGCCCGACGTGCTTGAACAGCTTAAAGCTGCTGTTGAAGCCGATAATGCCGAGTTTAGCTAATATCAAAATCGACCAAGAGGACACCCTATGTCAGTAATGGAAGGATTACAGCAAAAGCTGCAGCAACAACTTAGCTGTATTTACAACGATATCGACATTAGCATAAGTGTGCCAGCATTGGCTGATCAGCTCATCGATATCATGCGTATCACCGAGTATTGTCAAGTGCCCGAACCCTTTGTAAATCATTTGTCTGAAAAAGACATTATTATGATCACTTATGGTGACAGTGTGATCCAACAAGGTGAGCGGCCACTCACCACGCTGGCACAATTTATCGACAGCTATTTAAGTTGCATCAATGCTGTGCATATTTTACCGTTTTTCCCTTACAGTTCAGACGATGGTTTCTCGGTTATCGACTATTCAAGTGTTAACGAAGGGCTTGGGTCGTGGGCAGACATCAGTGCAATCGCCAGTAAACGACGATTGATGTCAGATTTAGTGATTAATCACTGTTCTAGTCGAAGCTTATGGTTTGATAATTTCTGTAAAGGTGAGGGTGTAGGCCATGACTATTTCTTTACTGCCAATCCAAATGATGACTTAAGTGCGGTGGTTCGGCCAAGAACGTCAGCACTATTAAGACCAACAGAGACACCTAACGGAACTCAACATGTGTGGTGTACTTTTAGTCATGATCAAGTTGATTTTGATTTTCGTAATCCACAAGTATTAATCGAGTTTGTCCGCATCATTCGTCAATATTTAGATGCGGGGGTGAGTATTTTTCGTCTCGATGCAGTGGCTTTTCTATGGAAAATAGTCGGCAATAAATCAATTAACTTACCGCAAACCCATGAAGTTGTACGTTTATTGCGGACATTAATTGAACACGCCCAACAAGATGCCATTATCATTACCGAAACTAACATTCCCAACACCCAAAACTTAACTTATTTTGGTAATGCAAACGAGGCACATTGCATATATAACTTCTCGTTGCCGCCTTTGTTGATCAACAGCCTGATTACCGGCAGTTGCTTATACTTAAAGCGCTGGCTTATGAGTATGCCACCCGCACAAGACGGCACCACTTACTTTAATTTTATCGCTTCTCACGATGGTATTGGTTTACGCCCGGCAGAGGGCTTACTCGATGAAGATGAGATTGAAACTCTGGTCGATACCATGAAGCAGTTCGGTGGCCAAATTTCATCAAGAACCACAGAAGATGGCCTGCAAAAACCTTACGAAATGAACATAGCCTTGTTTGATGCGTTACAAGGAACCACCAAAGGTAAAGACCTATGGGGAATGCAACGTTTTGTGTGTGCTCATACCATCATGTTAGCGCTTGAAGGAATTCCAGGTATTTATATTCACAGTTTACTGGGAACCCGCAACGACTATGAAAAACTGGCCAATACTTCCCATAATCGAGCCATTAACCGTCACCGTTGGGATCTCAATCAACTAACTGAACAACTAAATGATGCCAACAGCGATCATAACCAAGTGCTAACCGAGCTGACTAATTTAATCAATATCCGTACTCAGCAAATTGCATTTCATCCCAATGCCACTCAATTCACCTTACATTTAGGATTACAGCTATTTGGTTTTTGGCGTCAAAGTCGTAATCGTAAACAAAGTATCTTTTGTATCAGTAACGTATCTGACCAAATCACCGATCTGCCCATTAACGAACTGAATCTTATTATTGCAGAAAACTGGGTTGATCTATTAAGCGGACAACCAATAGAAGACATCACCCAAACCATGTCACTGCAACCCTACCAAACCGTGTGGATTAGTAATGTACGTATCTAGGGCGGACTATGTCCGCTAGGTGCTAGGTGCTAGGTGCTAGGTGCTAGGAGCTCGCAGGCTCGCCAGAGGACGGACTACGTCCTGCTAGAACAGCTTCGCAGCTAAGATTGACTCGCTGCGCGACTAGACTGTTGATTTTATAGCATCTAGCTGCGTAGCGTCCTAGCAGCTCGCAGGCTCGCCAGAGGGCGGACTACGTCCTGCTAAAAACAGCTTCGCAGCTAAGATTGACTCGCTGCGCGACTAGGCTGTTGATTTTATAGCATCTAGCCGCGTAGCGTCCTAGCAGCTCGCAGGTTCGCCAGAGGACGGACTACGTCCTGCTAAAACAGCTTCGCAGCTCAGATTAACTCGCTGCGCGACTAGGCTGTTGATTTTATAGCATCTAGCCGCGTAGCGTCCTAGCAGCTCGCAGGTTCGCCAGAG
>NZ_JBEOPL010000011.1:0-160459 GCF_040310065.1 Shewanella sp. TB7-MNA-CIBAN-0143 | reverse complement strand
TGAGCTCTCATTGACCGCCCCCTCTATTTAATTATTGGATGATTTTAAGGGGTGACAACAATCCTGACACAGGGGGGGATTTGGCCATTAATATCATTTTGTATCGAATTAAATTATAGGCCAATAATACTCCCCACAGCTCTTGTGTGATTAACTCCGGCCAGTTGCTTCGTAGCGTAAATCGGCTTTCTAATAAATACTGTTTCATCTTTCGATAGCCCACTCAATTCCCCATCGATGGGCATATAAATACACGATTTCAGCGCTCGGATACGCCATTGGGTCAAGCATTGAACTCTGAATACTGACTTACTTACCCTTCACTTGACGAGTGGTTAATCTCGCTTCTATCGTCATTGGGAGTTCAGGCCGTTTTTTCCTCGATTAAGGTGTGGTACTCAGCCTTACCCGTTTATAATGCTTACCTAAGCTACGAACTTTCTCATACTGAGTGCCTTTTTTTAACGGCAGCAACCAGTGAGTATTGTCTCCTTTTGACTGCCAAACGTGTAATAAACCTAACGAGTAAAAACCTCTATCAAACAAGGTTAAGCTATTATCATGCACGCGAGCGATAAGCTTAACGACTAAGTTCATTTCATTTTCAGCAACACTGTCAAAGACACTATCTACGAGCAAATGACTACTGTTCTCCATCATGCAAACCATGCAGACTTGTGGGTAACCTGACTCTCACGCTTTGTTTGCTGTACGCGCAAACGTAGCACTGTTATCTTTGGTTTCTGGCGTGCGCCATACTACGCCATCGACGCCAAAAAGATTCAAGCCACACCAATGTGGGTGCTCAGCCCGCTGATGCCACGAGGCAGCAGAACGATGGAAGATATCTCGAACAACATCACTGCCTAGCTTTTTTCTTTCCTGTGTTACGGCACTTCGAGCGACATAATCAACCTCTTGCGGTAACGCAATACAAGCTTATTAATCAATTGACGGACGGATTCTGAGCGAAATAAAGACATGCCTATAACAGCCCAAACCATCGCGTCCATGGGTAATTTACGTCGTCTTAATGTCGCCACGCCATTAGACTCAAAGCAAGATTGAATAATATCGGGTTCTAGAACATCAGGCCAGAGATGAAAACTCAGTTAGGCGATTAATTGAGGTGCGAGCAAGGGCTTCTGAAAGTTCAATAAAAAAATCCGATAATAAAGATTATCGGATTTTCGCAGACTAGAAAGATCGGTCAACCGATCAGTTAAATTTTTCGTTTTACCGCTTAACTGATCGGCATTACGCTTAATGCGCTCTTTTTTATACCTATAATACTCGCAACATAACTTAAGCGTTGTGAGGATAACCTATCGGTAAGTATTATCAGTCTTTTTTGTAAGGTTCATAGCCGTGTTACGATTACATTGACCGTTATTAAAGTATTTACGTTTAAAATCGCTATTAACAGATTTTGCATTAGCTACCGTATTCATTTTAACGCTTGTTCTATATCCGCGATAAGATCTTCTACATTCTCTAATCCGACTGAGATACGTAGTAGGTTGTCGGTAATGCCTGCAGCTAGTCGGGCTTCTGGGGTGTAAGGGGAATGGGTCATTGATGCAGGGTGTTGGATCAGCGATTCTGCGTCACCTAAGCTTACGGCGATAGTGAATAACTTTAAACGATTAACAAAGTTGATTGCGTCTTGCTTATCACCCGCCAATTCGAATGCGATGACACCGCCAGCGCGCTTCATTTGGTTGCCGATGAAACGATGACCTTGGTGGTGTTCTAAGCCTGGGTAAAAGACCTGGCTGAATTTAGGGTGTTTATCTAAAAATTCAGCTAACACTTCTGCATTGTCGCAGTGACGAGTTAACCGTACGTCTAGGGTTTTTAAACCGCGTAAAATTAACCATGCATCGTGAGGTGAAATCACGCCACCGAAGTCTTTTAGGATTTCGTATTTCAATCTGTGCATGTGCTCTGCATTGCCGCACACAATACCTGCGATGACATCGCCATGACCGTTTAAGTATTTGGTGGCACTGTGGATCACCATGTCAATGCCTAACGCTAGCGGTTGTTGCAATAGCGGTGTCATAAAGGTGTTATCGACGATAGACACTAGGTTATGGGCTTTGGCGACGTTGGCCATGGCGGTAAGATCGAATACTTGTAAATGTGGGTTTACTGGTGTTTCGCAGAACAGCACTTTGGTGTTTGGCTTGATGGCCGCCTCTACTGCGTTCATGTCGGTGAAGTCGACTAATGTACTCGTAATGCCTAAGCGGGTTAACTGAGTGGTCATGAGTGCGAAGGTGCAACCATAAACCGCTTTAGATGCGATTAAGTGATCGCCTGCATGCAGATGAGTTAATAATGCACTGGATACTGCCGCCATACCAGATGCAGTTGCTGCGGCATCTTCAGCACCTTCTAGCAGCGCCATTTTACGCTCAAGCTCTGCGGTGGTTGGGTTACCGAGACGAGTATAAATATAACCCGGTTCTTCTCCGGCAAAACGTGCTCCGCCCTGCTCGGCTGTATCAAATACAAAGGTGGCAGTTTGATACAAAGGTGTGGTAAGTGAGCCAAAGGCTTCGCGTTGATGTCCGCCATGAATGGCTAATGTGGCTAAGTTCCATTTACCCTGATTGTTATCTTGCATTGCTTCTCCCTGCGCCACCTTGTTATGAGTTGTTACCCTCTTTGGGGTTATTGTTGTGGTGGTCGGAATTTAAGATACAGTGGAATAAAATATAACCAAGTGATTGTTGAAAAATAACCCACGAAGTGATGTAAAAACAATTTTACAAACAGCTGTTTACATCGTTTAAATCACATATGTTAGTGCGGTGAATATACGGAAGATGTGTGACAGCAAGGCAATTAGTTCGACAAAGATTGCTTCAGTTTAAGCATTCCTTGATCGATACTCACCAGCGGCTGGTAGCCTAAGTCTTGTTTTGCTGCGCCAATGTCAAAGTAATGGCTGGTCGACAGTTGCCTTGCTACAAAGCGAGTCATAATGGGCTCTTGCTGTTTATTAAACAAACCATAAACAAATTCAAGTACAACACCTGCGGTGTAAGCGACACGCGTTGGTACACGTTTGGTCACGGGCGGTAAGTCGACACACGCTAAAATGCGATTAAGCATGTCTGCCATGGTAATAGGTTGATCATTACTTAAAAAATACGCTTTACCGGCGCATTTAGCGTCTGCTATTAAGTCTACTGCAGCCAAAATATGGGCGTAGGCGGCGTTATCAACATAAATGGTATCGACCAGTTTATCTTCATTTCCCACTAGCTTTAATCGCCCTGCTTTAGCACGTTCAATCACTCGAGGTACCAGGTGAGGATCGTTTGGCCCCCAAATTAAATGTGGCCGTAAGGCGGTGGTTCGAAGTTGAGCAGAATTAGCTGCAAGCACATTTTGTTCGGCAATGGCTTTAGATTCGCCATAGTAATTGAGGTATGTGTCAGCGTAAGGAGCTGATTCGTTAATGCCGTTTTCGTCACGCCCTGCAAAGGTCACGCTTGGGGTGCTGGTATACACTAAACGTTGAATATTAAGCGCTTTACAAGCATTAACAATATTAGCCGCACCATCAACATTAGGCGAATAATAACTTTGCTTACTGCCCCACACGCCTGCCTTTGATGCTACATGAAACACTACGTCACAGCCTTGCATTGCCTGTTTTACCGTGTCAAAGTCGCTGATATCACCTTGACGCATATCAACACCAAGCTCAACAAGCTTAGGATAATATCCTCTGGCAAAACCCACTACCTCAATACCTGCAGCCAATAAGCGCTGGCAAATAGCAAACCCTAAAAAGCCGCCTGCACCGGTAACAAACACTTTGTTGACCGATAGCGCTAATTGTTTAAGTGCGGCTTGCTCTAGGGGATGTAAGTCTGTCAGCTTCATTATTATTACCTTGCTCTAACTTTAGGACTGGTCTTATTCTTACTTAATAATTACTTGAGTACGGCCTTATTCTTTCCACTGCTTTTGTGCCCAAACAGCGAGCTTTTCTCTGAAGATTTTAGCATTATGGCGTACATCTACAGGGAAGTCGGGATGAATTAAAAAACGACCAATACCTTGCGTATGTGGATACTGCTCGGCTAATTCTATTAACTCTTGATAAAGGGCTTTAGCCGTTGAGCAAACAATATCTTTTTGCAATTCGATACACATAACTGGCACAACGTCCCCACCCACATTAACGCCAACAATGGCAGAACGTTTGACTTGAGTGTGAGTATTAAACACTCGCTCACAGGGCAGTGTATAAAAGCGCTTTAATTTTTGCTTACCGCGCGTGGCATCAACAATATGGCCTTTACGACCACACATCCACAATAAGCCATTATCATCGAGATAACCCACATCTCCCATGCGGTGCTTAACGTGTTCACCGTCGTGTATTTTTGCTAACTCAGTGGCATGTTGACGCTGATAATAGGCTTGACTGACCATAGGGCCGCTCACTACAATTTCACCAATTTCGTTAGCGACAAGTTTTTTAACATCGACCCAATGAGGTTGAGGCTTATCTGTAATCGCAATAATATCAACGCTCACCGACGATATCGGTTTGCCGACACATATGCCTTTACCTTGATCGGTCAGTTCACTGGTCGCAAACAACGCATGACTACCAATCATGCTAATAGGTAACGATTCAGTGGCACCATAAGAGTTAAGCACTTCAACCTGTGGGTTGAGCATTTGGCTAAAACGTTTAATAGAACTAATCGTTGCCGGTGCGCCTGCTGATATCACTCGCTTAACGCTAGTCAGTTTATGCTGAGTTTGCTCGCCAGCTTGACCTAATCGCTCTAGCAAAGCTGGGTTAACAAACATATTGCTACATTGATATTGCTCGATTGCAGCAAACAAATTGGCTGGGTTTGCGGTAATAGGTTTACTGGCATCCATGTCTGGCACAATCGATGCCATGCCAAGCGCTGGGCCAAATAATGAAAACAGCGGGAAAGTGGCTAAGTCTCGCTCACCAGGAGCGATGCCGTAATCGTGTTTAAGTGCGCTTATTTGCGCTTCAAACATGGCATGACTGTACACCACGCCTTTGGGAGTACCGGTGCTACCACTGGTAAACAAAATAGCGGCCATATCATCTGGCTTTAGCAGGGCCATTTCAAAAGGATAAGCCTCATTTCGGCCTATTTCGGTAATAGTTTCTAAACTTGTGGCATTTGTTAACCAACGTTCAATGCCTGAACCACCGACATTAATTACCTGTTTAACACTGCTTTTGCCCCAACCCAGTACACGTCTGGCGATATGCGCTTTCGGGATACCGATAAAAGCATCTGGTTGCGACTCTGCAAAACACTGTTTAAGGTTTTTGATGCCCATACCTGGGTCAACTAAAATGGGGATAATACCTGCTTTGAACAAGGCAAATGTTAACGAGAAAAACTCAATGCTTGGGGTGACCATTAACACGGCTTTCATGCCACGCTTGATACCGTATTGAATAAGCCCTTTGGCAATCATGTCTGATTGTTGATGTAAGGTCACAAAGTCGATTTCTTGATAATTGAACTGGCCCTGCTTAGCGTGTTGCACTGCAACAGCAAGTCCGGTAGGCATAGCTTGCGCAGCCGTTTTAAGGTGCTGACAGATATTGGCATTAGCAAGTGTAGAGGTTTTGGTCATGTGGCTTCATTTTGGGCTAATGTGAATAACGCATATATGCTGGTTAACAAGTACGCCAACATATAGATAATTTTAGACGATTAAATAGCTAAAAGGCTCAAATGAGCCTTTTAGGGTGTAATTAATTTTTTGCGATAAAGTCTTTAATTAAGCCAATCACTTCGTCGCTGGCATCTTCAAGAATGTAATGACCGCAGTCAGCAAACTCGTGCACCGTGGCGTGAGGCATTCGCTGTCGCCATTCTTCTAAAAAAAACTTATCAAACACAAAATCTTGTAAACCAAAACAAATCAAGGTTGGTACGTCAGCAAACTCGCTTAAGCTATCGCCAATGCTAGTCACTAAGTCGTAGTTTCTGTCGCCAGGTTTAAGTGGAATGTCTTGAACAAAGCGTAGTGTCGAAATACGGTTTTTCCAAGAATCAAATGGCGCTACATAAGCTTCACGCACTTCTTTAGACATGGGTTTACGTTTAACCCCCACATACGAGGCTGCTGATGAAAATGCATTTAACCCACGGACTAACAAGGTGCCGAGTAAGGTTTCGCGGCAAATCCATAATGCCCAGGGAAAAGGCTTAGTTTTAGGAAGATGAAACGCGGCCGTGTTTAAACACACAATGCGTTTGATGCGCTCAGGATGACGAGCCGCAAAGCCCATTCCAATCATACCGCCCCAGTCGTGTACCACGAGGGTGATGTTTTGTTTTACATCAAGGCTGTCTAGCAAGGCTTCTAAATCATCAATACGGTTTTTTAGGGTGTAATCGTATTGTGGATCATCGGGTTTGTCTGATAAGCCGCAACCAATATGGTCTGGCACAATACACTGATGCTGATCGCTCAACGCGCTCACTAAATTACGGTAATAGTAACTCCAACTAGGATTACCGTGCACCATAACGACTGGCTCGCCTTGGCCTTCGTTTATGTAATGTAGTTTATTGCCGTTACGGTCTAAATAATGACTTTTAAATGGCAGTAAGTTGTCTAGCATGATGCATCCTGTTAACTATTTTTATAATGATATGCAAAAATTCAGTGCAGCCCAAGGCTTACCACTTAATTCCTAACATCATGCAGTTCAAACCACTGCCTATCCCTAAAAAGCTGACTTGGTCGCCAACACGTAAAAAACCTTCATCGTGGGCAATTGCAGCAGTAACAGGTAATGAAACCGTACCCATGTTGCCTAAGGTTTGATAGGTGGGATATTCTTTTTCGTGGGGGATGTTTAATGCATTTAGCACTTGTCGGCGGTTTGATGCGCCCACTTGGTGACAAATCACTTTATCAACTTGCTCAACAACCCAATCACGCTGCTCTAGGAAATGCTCCCAAGTGTGCTTAGCAAGCTCTACGCCTTCTTTGAGCAAGGTAACTGCATCGGTACGCATAAACTCGCGATACAATAAGTGCCCTGCTTCTTGTAGGCCCCACTGACACAATTGGTGGTGCTCTGGTGCAGACAAATGACTGGCGCCTAATAACTGATGCTGACGCGTGGTGGTGAGTGGCAAAGTGCCATCGGTTAAAATGACTGCTACCGCACCTGAACCACCGGTTAACGTAGCCAATGACTGAGCAAAATTCTGCATTGTCGGTTCGGCTAGCATGTGATCGATGGTGGCATCAACGATATCTCGTGCAGATTCGCACGACACAACCATGCCGGCTTTGATTTGCCCAAGTTCAATACGATTGGCAATATCTAAAATACCCGACAACACCCCTAAACAAGCATTGCTGATGTCGTAAATGGCTGTGTCTTTAGACACGCCAAGTTCGGCAGCAATACGGCAAGCGGTTGCTGGTTCGTGTTGGTCACGGCACACACCCGTGTAAACCACAGCACCTAAGTCGCTGACATTAATACCGGTTTCATTCACGGCTTTACGTGCAGCAGCAATAGCGCCGTCTGATAAACGATGACCTTTAGGCCACCAACGACGCTCGGTAATTCCGGTTAATGCGGCAAGTTGCCCCATAGGAATACGAAACTTTTGATAAAGCGGGGCCAAGCGAGATTCTAAATCGCTACTCGACACTACTTGGGGTGCTAGCTCATAAGCCAGACTATTGATAAAGACGCGTGAATATTTCATTAAACCGTATAATTCGCTTCGCTCTAGCAAGCACAAAAGCCACTAGAATAGTTGTTATTCGTTATTAACCCGCCATTTGAACAAGAATGGCTTAATTATTCAATCAAAAACAGCAAGCTAATGCGGTAATTTGGATAATATATTGTGGTTAGATTTTATTATTTGATTAACTAGTTTGTTGATTTTCACAGTTTTAGGGCAAATAGACTAGTATAAACAAAGGTTTAATTTACAGTTTTGTGACAAAGACTGCTATTAGTTTGTTTTAATTGCTTGGATCATCGCATTTCGTGGTGTAACACTGTTTGCACAAAATTCAGTCAAAGCCACTTGATATCCCTGCTCTTGTAAAAAACACACTCGATCGAGCAACAGCCAATGCTCCAAAGCTCGGCGAAATAGATGGGCCACTAAATCTATTCGCTTAGTAAGCCGTTGTCGCTCAATTCCGCGGTGCAAATAATGGCTCAAATTAATCTCACTGGATATAACTAAATGCTTTTGATTTGCAGCCCATTGGCAAAAGTCGCTAAAACTGCCACTAAGCTGGCTTTTTTTAATGGTCGGCACCGATAAATAAGCATCGATGCCGCGAATTTCTCGTTGCAAACTGTCAAAACCTAAGCGCCATGATATCTCTTGATTGCGTAATGTTTGTTTTTTGGTGCCTGCAATAACGCTTTGTTGCAATGGCAGCTGTAAGTCATGCTTTGACAGTTTGACCGCACTGACTTTGGCTAAGGCCGATAGCGGTTGATAATGTGTATGTTCAATCAAATGATAACAGCAGGGTGAAATAGACATCACCCGAGTGCCTGCCGATACTGCGAGTTGGAGTAAACGAATGTGTAAATCACCACAGGCGTGCAATGCGATTGCATGTTGATCAATTAACAAAAGCGGTTTACCTGGGTCGATTGGCGCAAAAGCATCGGCACAAATAAAAGTTTGCGGTAATTGCCATTGTTTTGCAAAAACCTGGCCTTGTGAGCATAAACTCGCTTGCCACTCAATACTTGTTACCTCAACATTTTGCTGCTTAGCCACCAAGCGGCCCAAATGCCCTTTACCAGCACACCACTCTAAAATAGGTAACCGAGGTAGTTGGGGTTGAGATTGTGGATCAACTTGCTCCGAGAACGCGGTAATCTGTTGCCACTTTCGACCTTTAATATGGGCACTAAAATGCGCTGAATCGCTATTTAGGTGATCATTCACGAGTGTTTCAGTGTCAGAAACAGCTTGAGCATCGTCACTGTTAATCGTACTTGTAGGCAAAGTGATGACTAACAAGCTTAATTGGCTAATTAACTGATCAACCTGCGGCAGTTTGCTTTGCTTGATATCGCGAATCAGACTTGGCAACAACGACTCTACAAGCTGTTGCTGATCCATATCAATAGTATCAATTTCTACATCATCAAGTTGCCACACCTTTTGGGCTAATTGTGGGAAATCGTGCTGCCAAGGTAAGTGGTCACACTCAAACGCGACCAGCTGCCATAAGGGTTTTAGAGCCTCAAGAAGTGAGTCTATGGCATTAAAGGTCTGTTGATATTTGATTACGGACATATTGAGACTTGTAGTTAACCTTAGCCGATTGAAATGATAGGATGCGAGTCATTAAATCACCGAACTGGAATTATAAACTATGCACTCACCTTGTGTCGCCCGTTGTGGCTTAAATGCTGACGATTATTGTATGGGCTGTTTTCGTCACATTGATGAAATTGTAACGTGGTCACAAGCCAGTGAAGAACGTAAGAAACAAATTTTTGATAGTTTAGAAGGCAGAAAACAGCTGTATTTAGGCGACAACAACAACCAAACGTTGTCACGGGCAAAATGGTTAGAAGCTGAAAAGCGAATCAAGCGGTAACGTTGAGATAAAATGTGATAACGAGCGATTACAAGCGATTACAAGCGATTACAAGCGGTAACAAGCCTAGATGCTAGGGCGGACTGCGTCCAGCTAGTGCGCTTCGCTTCTATAACAACGGTAAAACATCAAGCAGATCCCTGCTCAGAAGTATTTCCATGATGGGACCTAGCCCTAAGCTTGTATCTTTTGAATTTGATTTTATAGCATCTCGCCGCGAAGCGACCTAGCTCCGAGGCTGTTTCCCGCTTGTTATCGCCTGTCATCGCCTGTTATCGATTTTTATCGTTCTTACCAACTTTTGACATTGCCTGTATAGCATCTCGCCGCGAAGCGTCCTAGCATCTAGGTTGTTTATCGCTTGTCATCGCTCTTAACCGCTTCTACCGTCTCAGCTCTACTTCTTCATCATCGCTTTTAAGTCTGCGAACGGATTGAAAGTGGCAGCATCTTGTTTGGCTTCTTTAGTGCTACCGTAACGAATAAGCTCTTCAAAGCGTGAGTGTTCATTGTCGTGACAGTACAGGCACAACAACTCCCAATTCGTGCCATCTGACGGGTTATTGTCATGATTATGATCACGGTGATGCACAGTTAATTCAGATAAATTTTTATGAGTAAATTCTCTAGTGCAACGCCCACATACCCAAGGATAGAGCTTAAGCGCTTGCTCACGATATCCTTTTTCACGAGAGGCTTTGTAGTCTCTGGCTTCAGCTAATACTTTATCTAATTTACTTTCGTTGGCTGACATTAATTTATCACTCGTAAAAAAAATTACCCCAAGGATAATCACTGTTATCGCTTGGGGCAATTGTTTGCTAGATCTTATTTTAAGATTATTCTGCTACAGGCGAAGAATTCGATAAATAAAGGTAATGTAAATAACGCTCATATTGAGTCACGATATCTGCAATTATCTGTGATTGGGTATAACCCATCACATCATATTGCTGACCGCCGTGCTCAAGATACACTTCAACACGATAGAAAGCTTGTTCAGCATTTTCGACAGTTAATTCAGCACCCATCATGTTGTGTGCTCGAATCCGTAAACCATACGCAAACGCCAGAGCTTCATCTGAACCAATCACCAAACGTATACGCTCATCACTCAGTATCATCTCAGCTTTAATATTTTTTGCGATGAAGGTGTCTTTGACTTCATTAAGTGCAGGACGAGCAATGGTGTCGAGAAACACCTGTGCATCTTGATGGCTTGGTTGTGACACCAATACGTCAAGGCGATCTTGCCAGCTCATGTTAGCTTTAACATATTGCACACTCGTATTATGCGACTGCACACTGTTGATTTTAAGCCAATCATCTTGCAATGCTCGGTACAAACCAACACACATAAACAACATTACAATTAAAAATGGTAATGCACTGGCAATTGCCGCGGTTTGTAAGGCTTGTAATCCGCCAGCAACTAACAATACAGAAGCAACAACACCTTGTAACAGAGCCCAAAAAATACGTTGCCAAACAGGCGCGAAAGCATCGCCACCAGATGTGAGGTTATCAATCACTAATGAACCCGAATCCGATGACGTAACAAAGAAAGTTACCACTAAACATAAGGCGATAACAGACAACAAATTTGACATTGGCATATGCTCAAAAAACATAAACAATGCCACTGATACGTCACTTGATACCGCTTCAGCCAAATAAGTTGCACCATGATTCATGATGGCATCAATTGCTGTGTTACCAAATACCGTCATCCATAAGAATGTTAACGCACTAGGTACAAACAACACACCAATTAAGAATTCGCGAATTGTACGACCACGACTTACGCGGGCAATGAAAGTACCGACGAAAGGTGACCATGAAATCCACCAGCCCCAATAAAGCAGAGTCCAACCACCGATCCAGTCGTCTTTTTGCTGATAGGCGTATAAGTTAAACGTTTTACCAACAATATCACTTAAGTAACTACCTGTGTTTTGTACAAAAGCTTGCAATAACATTACGGTCGGACCAAGTAATAACACTGCAAGTAATAACAAACATGCTAAACCAAGATTTAACTCACTTAAGCGTTTAACCCCTTTATCAAGGCCAGAAAATACCGATACAGTTGCAATTAAGGTGATAACAATAATTAAGCAAACTTGCACTGTGGTATTGTTTGGAATATCGCTCATTAGATAGCTCAGGCCAGAGTTAACCTGTAAAACACCAAAGCCTAATGACGTTGCCACACCAAACATGGTACCGATAACCGCAAAAGTATCGACCGCATGACCTATTGGGCCGTATATGCGCTCACCAATCAGCGGATAAAGCGCAGAACGAGGTAACAAGGGTAACTTATGACGGTAGGAAAAATACGCTAAACTTAAGGCGACTACAGCATAAATAGCCCAAGCATGAATACCCCAATGGAAAAAGGTAATTTTAAGCGCATCTTTTGCTGCTTGGATGGTTTCTGGCGTCGCATCTGGTGGGGCTAAATAATGCATCACCGGCTCTGCTACACCAAAGAACATCAAACCAATTCCCATACCAGCAGAAAATAGCATCGCTATCCAGCTTTTATAGCTGTAGTCAGGTACGGAATGATCTGGGCCAAGCTTTATGTCACCGAAGCGACTAACCATGACAAAAATAATAAAGATTAAAAATATCGCAACACTGAGGATATAAAGCCAACCGACTTTTACTTCAACCCAAGATTGGACACTTTTAAAAAATTGACTGGCACCTTCCGGCCAAACAGCACAGAGCAACACCATTAAAAATATGATCACCACCGACGAGAAAAAAACAGGTGGATTGATACTCGACTTTATAGCCACAAACTCTCCTTTTCGAGTGAAAAACACTCGAAAATCAAAAATACCGAAATAAGTGCAAGAAATTCTATCTAATAAAAATGGCTTGCTTTATAAAGAATAACGGACGTTATTCACACATATTGTTGGTTAACTAGATGATAGTTACCATTTTGTGCACTTATACTAAAACTATGCTGACAATGCAACAAAGATAAACTAAAGCCTAAAACCAATCTCTGCCTGACTAACTACAGGTTAGAACTTAGCATTGCTAGATGCTATACAAGCAAAGTAACAAACGATGATAAGCGCATCGCTCGCCGTTATCGCGTGATACCGATGGTTACCGTCAACAGGCTCTTATAGCAGCGAAGCGAACTAGCAGGACCCTGTCCGCTCTAGTCTCTAGGTTTGTTATCGCTTGTTAGCGCCGTTACCGCTTGTTATCGCCGCTATCGCTTGATACCGATGGTTACCGTCAACGGGCTCTTATAGCAGCGAAGCGAACTAGCAGGACGCAGTCCGCTCTAGTCTCTAGGTTTGTTATCGCTTTATTAGCGCCGCTATCGCTTGATACCGCTTTTATCAGTGTTATCGCTCGAACCGTCTTTCAGACTATTTAAGCTGCTTTACTGTTCGATATTCCAGCGGTTAAATTAAAGCGCATTGCATCTTCAAATGACCAATCGACAAAAATAAGGTCGTCGCGTTTAACCAGACTGGTCACCCCAGCTATTTGGTAACTGAGTTGGAATAATACTGGCACCCAATCACCTTCTGGCAATGCATCGGCAAGGGGTTGTGGTGCTGAGTCACTCATAATAAAGCCCACGACAAAACTACCATTGGCTTGTTTGACTAATACCGTTTTTTGAGTTTTAGGTTGGCCGTCGCGGTTCATTAAACTGGCGATATCACGAATACTGCCATAGACGGATTTAAACAAAGGAAACTTCATCAGTTGGTTTTCAACCCAACCGTACACCCAAGCAATTGGACTAACGGAAAATAATAATCCCGCTACAAACACTAAACTCGCCACCAAACAAAATCCTGCGCCAACAAAAGCCGATTTTACCCCCACAATATCAAGCAATAATTTACCTAAGCCATCGAGTGAGATAAACAATGACCAAAATAGCCAAATAGACAACACCATAGGTAATAAATTGGTTAAACCACGAGTAAGGGTATTTTTCATGAACGATTTCTTCTACATCAGATTTAGGCGCCAAAGATAACAAATATCCATCAAAACCGCTAAACAAAAACGCCCTATGCGGGGCTGTTTGTTAGATAAACAGTGCAACATAGGGCGTTTCTAAAGTCGCTAAGACCTATTACAGCTCTTTTTCCATTTCTTCGTAAGAAATATGGCGAACGTCTTTACCTTTCACATAGTAAATAACGTATTCACAGATATTTTTACAACGGTCGCCGACACGCTCAACTGCACGCGCAGCCCATAATACGTCTAACACACCAGGGATTGAACGAGGATCTTCCATCATATGAGTCATTAATTGACGAATAATACCTTCATACTCTTTGTCTAATTTCGCATCTTCTTTGTGTAACTCAAATGCTTGATCAGCATCCATACGTGCTAATGCATCTAACGTTGAGTGCAACATACGTGTAGCATGACGCCCCATGTTTTCAATACTCACCAATAAAGGCTGTTGACTGTTAGCGCGCTTTTCTACCGCGGCTTTGGCGATACGAACACAAGCATCACCAATGCGTTCAAGATCGGTAATGGTTTTAGAAATAGCCAAAATTAAGCGTAAATCACTGGCAGCAGGTTGACGCTTAGCAATAATACGGGTGCACTCTTCATCAATAGCCACTTCCATACCATTGACTTTGTGGTCGCCTTCAATCACTTGTTGCGCTAATTCTGAGTCAAGTGTTGCTAGCGCATCCAATGCTTGCTCAAGCTGGCGCTCAACAAGCCCGCCCATGGCTAATACGCGATTACGAATATCATCAAGCTCGGCATTAAACTGACCTGATATGTGTTTACTTAAATTCATTTTTTCCATGATACCCACCTAAATTCTGTATGTTAATTAAAAGCGTTTTAAGCAAGATTAACCGTAACGACCAGTAATATAATCTTCTGTTTTACGCTTTTTAGGGGTCGTGAAAATGGTGTTGGTATTAGCGTACTCAACCAATTCACCCATGTACATAAAGGCCGTTTGATCTGACACTCGTGCCGCTTGTTGCATGTTATGCGTCACAATCACCACGGTATATTTTTGCTTTAACTCAGTAATCAATTCTTCAATAGTTAAGGTTGAGATTGGGTCAAGTGCTGACGTTGGCTCATCGAGTAATAATACTTCTGGCTCAATGGCAATGGCACGGGCAATCACCAAACGTTGTTGCTGACCACCGGATAAGCCAAATGCATTGTCGTGTAGACGGTCTTTCACTTCGTCCCAAATCGCTGCGCCACGCAATGAACGCTCTGCCGCTTCGTCTAAATCACGACGATTACTTAACCCTTGCAAACGTAAACCATACACCACGTTTTCGTAAATTGACTTAGGGAACGGGTTAGGACGCTGAAACACCATACCGACGTTACGACGTAGTGCCGCTACATCGACTTTCTTGTCATAAATGTTCTGCCCATGAAGTAAGATTTCACCTTCAATTTTACAACTATCAACCAAATCATTCATGCGGTTAATACAACGTAACAGCGTTGATTTACCGCAACCACTTGGGCCGATAAATGCCGTAACTTGTTTTTTAGGGATCTTCATCGACACATCAAATAGCGCTTGTTTGTCACCGTAACGTAAATCAAGATTACGGATTTCAAGTGCGGTATCCTGTGCCGGTAAATTAGCTAAATCAACGGCTTCTGTTTGCATTGCTGAACTATCAATAGAAATCATTTTATCTTTCCTCAGGATATCGCTAATTAATGTTCTAGCGAACGGAATTTTTCACGTAAATGGTTGCGCACGCTGATAGCGGTTAAATTAAGAGCAACAATTACAGATACTAATAAGAACGAAGTTGCGTACACCAATGGGCGTGCGGCTTCTACGTTAGGGCTTTGGAAGCCTACATCGTAAATATGGAAACCTAAGTGCATGAACTTACGTTCTAAATGCACAAACGGGAAGTTCATATCAATCGGTAATGTTGGGGCTAATTTTACTACACCCACTAACATCAACGGAGCCACTTCGCCGGCAGCACGTGCCACGGCTAAAATCAAACCAGTCATAATTGCTGGGCTTGCCATTGGAATAACAATGCGCCATAAGGTCTCGGCTTTAGTCGCGCCTAATGCCAAGCTGCCTTGACGCACAGCACTCGGAATTCGGCTTAAACCCTCTTCGGTTGATACAATCACCACCGGCAAGGTTAAAATGGCTAAAGTTAATGCAGACCAAATCACCCCAGGAGAGCCAAATGTCGGTGCTGGTAACGCTTCTGGGAAGAACAATTGGTCAATTGAGCCGCCCATCATGTACACAAAGAAACCTAAACCAAACACACCATAAACAATTGACGGTACACCGGCTAAGTTAATCACCGCAATACGGATAAGCTTAGTAATAGGGCCTTTCTTGGCGTATTCGTGCAAGTAAATAGCAGCGACAACTCCAAATGGCGTCACGATAACGGCCATGAGCATCACCATAAATACCGTGCCAAAAATAGCGGGGAAAACACCACCTTCAGTATTGGCTTCACGCGGGTCATCACTCACAAAGCGACCTATTCCCACAAACCAGTGACCCACTTTACCTAGCAAACTCATGTGATTGACATAACTTACGTCTAAAATTGAGTCCAGTTGCAAGGTGACTTCAACACCGCGCATGTCTTTAATCACCACAGAATCACGCGCCGCTTTATCACGCAGGGCAAACAAGTCTTTTTCAAGCACTAAGTAGTCTTGGTTAAGCTGTTCGATTTGCGCCTTGATATCCGCTTTACGCTCAGCCGTTAATTCACCATCAAGCTCATAACCACGCTCTTTCAAACGTAGACGTTCCATTTGATAATTTATCGAGCCAATATCGCTTTTTTGCAACGCCAAGGCTTCGTCAGAAATTGCCACTGCGCGGTCGATATGGTCAAACAAAGACGCTTCTATGTCTGCTTCATTAGTTAGCTCTAAACGTTTACCGTCTTCGATTACCGCAACAGGATAACCGTAAAAATTACCGTTTTTAGTTCGTTCAAGTTTAGCGACATCAGCAGGCATAGAGCGGCTAACGATATCGGTTCCTAAAATCCAACGAAAATCTAAACCAACAAACTCACGGTTACCGGTTTTTACCAAGTAACGAGTAACAAACTCACCAGGGTGTTTGGCAAATTTATGACCAGCTGAAATTAAGCGCTCTGTAGGCACCTCTTCACGGTCGTAAATCTCACCAATTAAGGTACTTTTAACACCATTGTTGTCTTCGAGTTGCCATTCATAAACATCAGCAGGCCAAAAGTAACTCAAGCCACGCCAAGCGATTAACAGTAATAAGCCTAAAACGGCAATCAAACTGATACTAACGGCACCACCGGTCATCCAAATCCACGGTGAACCTGATTTAAACCACTTACCCATTGCACAAACCTCTCAAGGCGATTGGCGAATTAATCATTAATTGAGTCATCATCTTTCCTTACAGTGAGCTATAACGTTCGCGTAAACGTTGGCGAACAACTTCAGCAATGGTATTAAAGAAGAAGGTGAACACGAACAATACAAAGGCAGCTAAGAACAATACGCGATAATGCGTACTGCCAATGGCCGACTCAGGCATTTCTACGGCAATGTTTGCCGCTAAGGTACGCATACCTTCAAATACACTCCACTCAAGGATTGCAGTATTACCGGTAGCCATTAACACAATCATGGTTTCACCCACTGCACGGCCTAAGCCCATCATGATAGCCGAGAAAATACCCGGACTGGCGGTAAGCAATACCACCTTGGTCAGGGTTTGCCAGTTTGTTGCACCCAGTGCCAAACTGCCGTTTGATAAATGACGTGGTACAGAGAAAATCGCATCTTCAGCAATCGAGAATATGGTTGGAATGACCGCAAATCCCATGGCAATACCCACAACCAGCGCATTACGTTGGTCGAATGTGATGCCTAAATCATTGGTAATAAATTGACGAGTATTGCCGTCAAATAACGCCACTTCAATTATTGGGCTGATTTCAAAGGAGAACCAACCAATAAATAGAATCACTGGCAATAGCATTAGCTCTTGATAGGTTTCAGGTAAGCGCTGCTTCCATTTTTCTGGCAATTTACTCCAAGCAAATGCAGTGGCAAGTATTGATGTGGGCAATAACATCAACAACACCACAATGCCGGGCAAATGATCTTCAATCAGTGGCGCTAACCATAAACCAGCCAAGAAACCTAAAATAACCGTCGGTAATGCTTCCATGATTTCAATGGTAGGCTTTACTACATTACGCACTTTAGGTGTCATGAAGTAAGCGGTATAAATCGCCCCCGCAATCGCCAATGGCGCAGCGAATAGCATGGCGTAAAATGCCGCTTTCATGGTACCAAATGCCAGTGGCATTAAGCTCAACTTGGCTTCAAAGTCGTCAGAACCAGAAGTGGACTGCCACACATATTGTGGTTCGGGGTAACCTTCGTACCATACTTTTTCCCACAGAGCGCTCCACGATATTTCTGGATGATCATTTTCAACAGAGAAAAGGTTAAGTTTGTTATCGGCTTCAATCACCAAGGCGTTTGAACGCGGGCTAAAGCCCATTTTACCTGGGTTAGTTAACTGAAATTTCTCGTCGAATAACTGACGTTCACTGGTTGTATAAAGCAGGGTTAATTCGCCATCTGCACTCAACACTGCAAAGCTTTTACGATAAAACTCTGTCGCCATTACACTGACAGGAGCAAGGTCATCAAACTCACGAATCTGCTGATATAAACGACCTTTTTCGCTATTAACTTGGAAGTACTGACTCACAATACCGCTGTCATAACTCACCAATATAGAGCTTGCTCCGGCAAGTAAATTTACTTGCTTAACTTCAGCATTCACTTTTTTAACATCGACAACTTGTAGTAACTCAATAGAGTCGGCATCGCGAGTGTTATAAATAAATAGTTTATTATTGGTACTCAAAATAAGCTGACGATGATCTGGAGTCATTATCGCTGATATAACATGATTAGGTGCATCATCAATAAACACTTCAACAGATGACCACTCAACTTCTTCAGTCATCATGTTTTCTTCGCCTTCTTGGCGATTAAGCTTCCAAGCACCATTGGCATTTTGGTAAGCAAAGCTCATGCGGCTGTCGCTAAAATCAAACACCAGATTATAAACAGCGCCCTCACTATTAATCGTTAATGGCGTTTCTCCCATCGGATAACGTAAAGTCGGCGTAATCAAGCGTTTATTGTCTGGGTAGGTTAGTCCAAACTCAATGCCGACAACAATCACTTGGCCGTTGCTCAGCCCTAATGCAAAACGTTGCTCACTTGGGCTCGATTTAGCACTGCTGGTGACCGTTGTGCCTTCAGGAATTTTTGGCTTAAAAGATGAAATCAATTCACCGCTCGCGGCTGAATAAAAGTCAACTACACCCGATTCGGTCACGCGATAGAGCACTTCGTTTTGTTCATCGCTACCAACAGTTAAGGTTTTAACATCAGCATGTTGATAACTCACACTCGTAACAGGTTCTATATGTGCCCCATCAAAAATGGGCTTGATGACATACAGCAAATAGAAAAATATTAATAACAGGGTGACAAACACTAATGTGCCGCCAACGGTTACCCCAATCTCTGCTGCTTTATCCTTAAATGCTCTGCGGGTTGCATGTCTATCAACGAGTAGACTTTTTTCCGCAGAACCAGGTTTATTGACCTGACTTTCCATTAAGAACCTCTAATAATTAATCGATGCCATAATTAGCGCTTTGAATGTGTAGTCTACTATGCTAACAATAAATATTTATGACTAAATATATGAAAGTAAACAGCAGTAAAACAATAACACAATCTTAAGTGCTTAAGTGGCTGCGATTATATGACGTAAATATGACATTTGTGTTACAGACATTATTTATAGGAGAAATATCGAATGATGCGTTATCTTATTACTCTTCAAGCACCTGATAGGAAAGGTTTAGTAGAACAAATTGCTAATGTAGTTAGTCGCCATGGTGGTAACTGGCTAGACTCTGAAATGCGCCATATAGACGGTATTTTTGCAGCAATATTACAATTAGAAGTGCCTGCGCTAAAATGGGATGAGTTAATTGACGCCTTGGAATGCATTGACGGCTTAACTTTAACCTTCGCTAAAACAACCTTAAGTGCTAAACCTATTAAACATTTGCACTATAACTTAGTCGCATATGATCGCCCAGGGATTGTGTTGCATATATCTAATAAAATGAATGCCCTAGGCGTAAATATAGAACAATTTAGTAGCCAATATGAAACCGCCAGTCACACGGGCATTGCATTATTTAGAGCCACTATGGCATTAGGATTAACCGATCCGAGCCAAGAAGAGCAAATTACAGCATCACTGTATGAAATGGGTGATGATGTTGTATTAGATAAACTCAGTAAATCAGCATAAGTTAATTTAGACATTGAAAACCAATTAAGTCTAAAATCCGTTTTGATCCTCTGTTAAACTGCCACGAAATAATGATGATAAAAATGGATTAACCATGTTTGGAACGCTATCAAAACTGAAAACCCACCTCAATGATAACCATGAGGTGGAATATCATTTACCTGTTGGTGAAGCGCGTTTGGCGCTTAACCCGCTTATTGGTAAGTCATTAACCATGACTCATACAGGTAATATTTTTTGCAGCAACTGCGGTAAAAAGACCAAGAAAAGTTATTCTCAAGGTCACTGCTACGTATGCATGACAAAACTGGCCAGTTGCGACTTGTGTATAATGAAACCAGAAACATGCCATTTTGATCAAGGCACTTGCCGCGAACCTGAATGGGGCATATCAAATTGCTTTGTGCCCCACTACGTGTATTTATCGAATACATCAGGGATTAAAGTCGGCATTACTCGCCATACTCAAATCCCAACCCGTTGGATAGACCAAGGGGCGACTCAGGGCTTACCGATTTTTAAAGTGTCGACGCGTAAAATGTCGGGCTTAATCGAAATTGAATTAGCTAAATTCATTAACGACAAAACCCATTGGCAAGCTATGCTAAAAGGTCATAATGATGATGTCGATTTGGTTGAACAAGCAGCCCAACTTATTCCGCTAATTGAAGATAAACTGCAAGCGCTCGCAGCCGAATACCAAGACATTGTTATTGAACGCCTTGATGCCAACATTCAAGCGATTAGCTACCCAATTACGCAGTTTCCGGTGAAAGTTAAATCACACAACTTTGATAAAATTGCTGAAGTCACTGGTATTTTGCAAGGCATAAAAGGTCAATACCTTATTTTTGATACTGGGGTAATTAATATTCGTAAGTTTTCATCTTATGAAGTAGACGTTAGTTATTAAACTATCTAGCGATTAACTTGCTAATGACTTGTAACTTAATCGCTAAAAACCGTCTACATGCCGAAATAACGAGTTCAAAAGTAAAATTTGAACTTGTTAAGTAAAAATGACCAACCAGAATTACACTTAGTAACTAATAATTTATTTGATAAATATCAAACCGTTAACAGTAAAACGAGTGTTTTTTTAGTCTTGAAATGACAAATTTAACCAAGCGTTAAAAAAATCATTATGGTGAATCACTCATTTCCCCTAGAATTCGATTTATAAAAATATCTTATTAATTCACTACAGAGACCCTTTCATGGAGTTAGTATTCGCCATTGCTTTATTTGCTTTTTCTGCCGGTATTACTCCTGGCCCTAACAACATTATGCTAATGACCTCTGGGGTTAATTTTGGTATTAAGCGCAGTATTCCGCACTTAATGGGTATTAGCTTGGGTTTTCCGACCATGATATTAGCGGTCGGGCTTGGGTTAAGTGCAATATTTCAAGCTTATCCTTTTATTCATATTGTGATTAAAGTGATTGGTATTAGTTACCTACTTTATCTGTCATGGTTAATTGCCAATAGCAGCAGTAAAATGGAAGGTAAAAAAGTAAGCAAACCGTTTAGCTTTTTACAAGCGGCAGCATTTCAATGGGTAAATCCAAAGGGATGGATTATGGCGGTAGGTGCCATTGCTACATTTACCTCAGTACAACAAGAGATCAATAGCCAAGTCGTGACCATTGCCAGCGTATTTTTATGCGTGGCATTTCCGTGTGCGATTGTTTGGTTAGGGTTTGGCGTGGCACTTAAACGTTTACTTAAAAATGAGCGTCAGCAACGTATTTTTAATATCACAATGGCTTTATTATTAGTGGCATCGATCATTCCAATGATGTTACCGCCAGCAACCCACTAATCAATTTTTTAGCGTTAAAAGGTTAACTAATGGAACAACATGAATGTCTTACTCATACTGAAAATTGGGTAAAAGATGTCATTATGAAATACAACATTTGTCCGTTTGCCCGTCGAGAAGTCGAACGCGCTAGCATTCGTTATGTTGCCATTGAAGAAACTAAAACAAAGTCTGTGTTAAAGGCGCTAATTGAAGAGTGCCAATACTTAGATAATCATCCTGAAACTGAAACCACGCTGTTTATTTTGCCGCGAGGTTTTGAAGGTTTTTACCCTTATTTAGATTTAGTCGATTACGCTACCGATGAGTTAATTGAGCAAGGCTATGAAGGTGTTTATCAATTAGCGACCTTTCATCCGGACTATTGTTTTGAAGGTGAACCACAAGACAGTGCGGCTAATTTTACCAATCGCTCCCCCTACCCTTGTTTGCATATTATCCGTGAAGCCAGCATGGAAATGGCATTAGCCAACTATACTGATCCTGAATCCATTCCTGAGCGAAATATAGCTTTTGCGGAACGTAAAGGCAGCGATTTCTTTGTCCAATTACTGCAACATTGCACTAAATGAGTTGAGAAAGGTCACAGGCGATAAAGAGCGCTGACTAGCGATGACAAGCGATTAACAGCCTAGAGACTAGGGCGGACTTCGTCCTGCTAGACGCTGCGCGGCTATAAGAGCGGATAACAGTTGGATCCGTGGTGTAGCAAAAAACCTTCAGACTTAGTCGCTCAAGCTTTTATAGCCTCTAGCCGCGAAGCGTTCTAGCATCTAGGCTCTTTCGCTTGTCATCGCCCTTACCGCTTGTTATCAATTTATAGCCTAGAGACTAGGGCGGACTTCGTCCTGCTAGACGCTGCGCGGCTATAAGAGCGGATTAAGCGAGTAAGTGATGAAAACGATAACGAGCGATGATAAGCCTTCTAGCATCTAGGCTTGTTCGCTTGCTATCTTTGCTTAGATTGTCATCGCCCTTACCGCTTGTTATCAATTTATAGCCTAGAGACTAGGGCGGACTTCGTCCTGCTAGACGCTGCGCGGCTATAAGAGCGGATTAAGCGAGTAAGTGATGAAAACGATAACGAGCGATGATAAGCCTTCTAGCATCTAGGCTTGTTCGCTTGCTATCTTTGCTTAGATTGTCATCGCCCTTACCGCTTGTTATCAATTTATAGCCTAGAGACTAGGGCGGACTTCGTCCTGCTAGACGCTGCGCGGCTATAAGAGCGGACAATAGTTGGCTCCGTGGTGTAGCAAAAAACCTTCAGACTTAGTCGCTCAAGCTTTTATAGCCTCTAGCAGCGAAGCGTTCTAGCATCTAGGCTCGTTCGCTGTTCTCTCGCTTGTCATCGCCCTTACTGCTTGTTATCGCTTGTTATCAATTTATAGCCTAGAGACTAGGACGGACTTCGTCCTGCTAGACGCTGCGCGGCTATAAGAGCGGACAATAGTTGGATCCGTGGTGTAGCAAAAAACCTTCAGACTTGGTTGCTCAAGCTTTTATAGCCTCTAGCCGCGAAGCGTTCTAGCATCTAGGCTCTTTCGCTTGTCATCGCCCTTACCGCTTGTTATCAATTTATAGCCTAGAGACTAGGGCGGACTTCGTCCTGCTAGACGCTGCGCGGCTATAAGAGCGGATAACAGTTGGATCCGTGGTGTAGCAAAAAACCTTCAGACTTGGTTGCTCAAGCTTTTATAGCCTCTAGTCGCGAAGCGTTCTAGCATCTAGGCTCGTTCGCTGTTCTCTCGCTTGTCATCGCCCTAACCGCTTGTTATCGCTTGTTATCAATTTATAGCCTAGAGACTAAGGCGGACTTCGTCCTGCTAGACGCTGCGCGGCTATAAGGGCGGACAATAGTTGGCTCCGTGGTGTAGCAAAAAACCTTCAGACTTAGTCGCTCAAGCTTTTATAGCCTCTAGCAGCGAAGCGTTCTAGCATCTAGGCTCGTTCGCTTGTCATCGCCCTTACCGCTTGTTATCAATTTATAGCCTAGAGACTAGGACGGACTTCGTCCTGCTAGACGCTGCGCGGCTATAAGAGCGGACAATAGTTGGCTCCGTGGTGTAACAAAAAACCTTCAGACTTACTCGCTCAAGCTTTTATAGCCTTTAGCAGCGAAGCGTTCTAGCATCTAGGCTCGTTCGCTTGTCATCGCCCTTACTGCTTGTTATCGCTCGTTATCGATTTATCGCCTTAGCTTTTAGAAAGGATAAATTTGCTGACTTGTTGTGACATATCACTGGCATCACTTAATAGGTTGTCATTGAGCAAAGCAATCTGTTGTGATATTTCCTGCGTATGGTGATAGATATCGGTGATTTTCATCGCATTACGATTTACTTCTTCTGCTACGGCCGATTGTTCATGTGTTGAAGCGGCAATTTGTTGGTTCATGCTGTCAATCACGCTAACGTGTTGAGCAATCAATTTAAGCTCATTGCCTGCATGTTGTGACTCTGTAACGCTTTGTTGTGCTTGTACTTGGCCTCGCTGCATAGCACTGACGGCAGTGGCTGCACCCGCTTTAAGGCGCTCGGTCATCGCTTTAATGTCTTCTGTTGAACGTTGTGATCGCTGAGCTAAGGTACGAACCTCATCTGCAACAACGGCAAAACCTCTTCCTTGCTCACCCGCTCTAGCAGCTTCAATTGCCGCATTTAATGCGAGTAAATTAGTTTGGTCAGCAATAGAGCTGATGACCGCTAAAATGGTCACAATATCTTGTACATCTTTATCTAAACGTTCAATACTTTGTGCGGCATTAGCTATCTCTTTAGCCAACAATTGAATCGCATCGCTAGTTTTACTGACATCATTGTTGCCACTCTGCACTTCGATATTGGCATTGGCTGAAGCTTCTGAAACCTGTACCGCATTGGCAGCAATTTCATGGACGGTTGCGCTCATTTCTGTCATAGCAGATGCAACTTGTTCGGCTTCTGACGAACCTTGTTCAACATCGGCTTGCATTGAACGAGTAAAGCCATTCATTTGTTCAACGGCATGAACCAAACTCAATGCATTTCGACGTACGTGGGTAATAACGTGTTCAAATTCTGCCATCATTTGATTAAATGCTATCGAGATTTGGCCAAACTCATCATCAGATTGATGGCTTAAGCGAGTGGTTAAATCAAACTGAGTACCAGCATGCAATATCTGCTTGTGTAGCTGACTTAAACTACGATGCAAATAGCGAGAAACAACCATGCTCATCACAATAGCAAAAATCAGAGCCAGCAATAACACCGCGCCTGTGAGATACATATGCTCAGTTGCTTGTGACAATTTGTCTTGGCTTAATTGCGACAAATCTTGGCTGAATTGTTTTTCAAGCTGAGTTAGCAGCTCAATACGTACCGTTGCGATTTTAAACCAATCTTCAGGGCTTTGCTGCGCCATTGCAGCGCTGTCTTGTGCAAAAGCAATTTCACGAAGTTGACTAACATTTGCCATAGCACTGTCTTGTTGGGCTTGTTTAAAAATGCGAATGTTTTCTGGGCTAGCTGCGGCAATAAACCGTTCGGCATAAGTTTGTTGTTCCGCCACCAAAGTGACAAACTTTCGATATAACCCAGGGGGGAATTCACTGCGACCAAAAGTTGTGCTGAGTACTGCTCGCTCTATTCCTGCGCGTTCTTTTAATTGTAAAAATGCTGCGAACGCTTTGAGTGTTATACCTATTTGGCTATCTACACTCTGACTAGCTGCATTATCGACCATTGATAATAATAGGGTGTTGATGCGGGTATAATAACTAACTTGCTCTGCGACACTGATGTTAAGGGCCGTGACATTATTACGCATTTGGCTTAGCTGATTAAATGCTGAAGCAACTTCATTATATGTGGATTGTAATTGTTGCGGAAAATCGTCTTGCTGAGCAACAAGATTAAAACGTTGAATTTGTATGTCTGTTTGAGCACGTTGAGTCACTAAATTGTCTTTAAATGCTTGTCCTTTAGAGCCGAGGAAACCGGCACTCATACCTCGCTCTTTTTGCAGTTCATGTACTAAGGAGCTATTGATAATGGCAACCTGGGTTAAATCAATAACCAGTGCTAACTGATGCTGAGTTTTGTACTCATTATTAAGGTACATACCACCGAATAAAATACTGGTTAATAAAGGGGGAATGACAAGTAAGGCCAGTTTACGCGAAATATTGAGGTTGCTAATCCATTGCCAATTCATACATCATCCTTTTTAAAACACTTTTGATAAGTAAATTTATCTTCACTGAACCATAAACTAGATTAATAGATTTTGGTAAGTTATTTGCAACAAACTCAGATCTTGCTCACAGCTAATTTAGTTTCTTTTAATTTAATAATGCTTTAAATACATATAATTGAATAGTGAAAGTTATTCCACCTGCGTTAACGCCATACTTACGACATTGTCGGACAATAAAATCAATGAATGTTTTTATCGTGAATGGTTGCAGCGATAAACAAACTAAACACTATTTTTAGACCATCAATAACAACTTATAAACTGAGGCAAAACTCACTGATCAATTCAGGCCATTCATTAACCTCATCTATCGAGGCTGCAATGTGTAAGGTCGAATTAGGTATTGTGGCATGTAATTGAATGGCAGTTTCTATGGGATGGGTCTTGTCGCCGTGCCACGCTAAAATCAGGGTTGGCATGGTCAGTTCGGCAAGTTGCTGCTTACTGGGCAGATCGTTAAGGGCGGCAGCGCGAAACAAATGATCTAGCGTTTGACGTGTCATTAGTTTTAATCCGTCGAGCATGCCTAATACACTATGTTCATGACCATTAATCAGCCAACTTGGAAGTAATTTATCCCAATGTTTAGCGTTTATTTTAGCTAAACCTTTACCACCAAAAATGCGCGCTGCTTTGGCCATTTTATGATATTCGCCTACTTGTACTGCACGAGCATGCCATGCTGTGGGCGGGTTCATCAAGATTAACCCTTTTACCTTATGCGGATGTTTTAATGCTGCGAACAAACACGTAGCACTGCCCATTGATTGGCCACCTAAAATAAGCGATGGCGTTGCGTTAAAGTGCGTCGCGATACTTATCATGTCATTGGCCAGTTCTGGCCATACATAGTCTTCTACGCACTTACCGGCAGAAGATAAGCCATGGCCAACGGCATCATAGCGAATAAGCTGTAATTTTTTAGGAAACCGATGCCAGGCATATAAACCAATCGCATCTTCACTTTGGATACTGCCGGTTGACCCATGAGCCCAAATCAAAGTTTGTCCTTTACCATTAATGGAACAATTAAATTGATTGATATTAAATTGCTCTGTCATGATGCGGCACTCCTAATGAGGTTATTTATCCTCTTACTATTTCAATCAACCTATTAATAAATAATTTGATTGCATCTGTGGTATCAAACCGAAATGCTAAACCGTAATGAATTTCACTTAAGCCTTTGTTACGACGAGTTGGAAATCGGGTCATTTGAGCATTGTGATAGTAATCATATTTCGCGTGTACCCCGTCAATCGTAGCCAGCTCAGTGGAAAAAACTTCAAATGCCGGACGAATGATCAGTAATGGCGTTTTTCCTTCTACATGCAAATAAACCGGCTCTTTTAACTCAGGTAGCATGTATTCGGTGACATTCTTAATATTAAAATTAGTACGACATTGCAGTTCATTCAAGGTTGATGCGACTTGTTCAAGGGTGATGCTCATAAAGTAGATGCCTGTGCTGGAGAATGTCATTGATTTATATCACTAGAGTATATGGCCTAGCCGAATAAATAAAAACAAAAAGCCCCGAACAATTGTTCAGGGCTAATGGTGTTAATCAGTGGGCATTGGTTACAAACAATGCTGGTTACTGACAGTACTGGTTATAAAACCAGAATTACGCGTCAATACCTTTACTCACTAAGAATTCGTCGTAAGTGCCTTTAAAGTCATTAATTCCGTTAGGAGTCACTTCAAGAATACGAGTGGCTAGTGACGATACAAATGCACGGTCATGAGACACGAACATTAACGTCCCTTCATATTTTTCAAGCGCGTTGTTTAACGACTCAATAGATTCCATGTCCATGTGGTTGGTTGGCTCATCGAGTAATAAAATGTTCGGCTTTTGCATGATAAGTTTACCGAAATACATACGGCCTTTCTCACCACCAGATAATACTTTAACTGACTTTTTAATGTCATCTGCACCGAACAACATACGGCCTAAAATACCGCGTACAGATTGATCATCGTCATTTTCTTTGCGCCATTGGCTCATCCACTCGAACAAGGTCATTTCATTAGCAAAATCTGCTTCATGGTCCTGGGCGTAGTAACCAATATTGGCATTTTCAGACCAATTAATGGTGCCATCGTCTTGCGGGATATCATGTACTAAAGTACGTAACAAGGTGGTTTTACCCACACCGTTTTGACCCAAGATAGCAATACGTTCACCCACTTCAACCATTAGGTTAAGTTTGCTGAACAATGGTGTGTCGTAACCTTTGGCTAAGTTTTCAACCACTAATGCATTACGGAACAATTTCTTTTCTTGTTCAAAACGAATAAACGGATTGACGCGGCTTGATGCTTTGATGTCATCTAGCTTAATTTTATCAATTTGCTTAGCGCGTGATGTAGCTTGTTTCGCTTTAGATGCGTTAGCAGAGAAACGGGCGACGAAGGTTTGTAATTCAGCAATTTGCGCTTTCTTCTTGGCGTTGTCACTCATTAAACGTTCACGTGATTGCTGTGCAGCCATCATGTATTCGTCGTAGTTGCCAGGGAACACTCGTAGCTCACCGTAATCTAAGTCAGCCATGTGAGTACACACTGAGTTTAAGAAATAACGGTCATGCGAAATAATAATCATGGTGCTGTTACGTTGATTCAACATGTCTTGTAACCAACGAATAGTATCGATGTCCAAGTTGTTGGTAGGTTCATCAAGTAGCAGTAAATCTGGATTTGAGAATAGTGCTTGTGCCAATAACACACGCAATTTAAAACCTGGAGCAATTTCACTCATTAAACCAAAGTGTTGCTCAATGGAAATACCTACACCTAGTAGTAAGTCACCTGCGCGAGATTCAGCAGTGTAACCGTCCATTTCAGCAAATTCCATCTCAAGCTCAGACACTTTGATGCCGTCTTCTTCGCTCATTTCAGGTAAAGAATAAATACGGTCACGTTCTTGCTTTACTTTCCACAGTTCTCTGTGGCCCATGATCACAGTATCGACTACTGAAAAGTTTTCGTAGGCAAACTGGTCCTGGTTTAATTTACCCATGCGTTCGTTAACATCTATAGAGACGTTACCGCTTGATGGCTCTAAATCACCGGCAAGGATTTTCATAAAGGTGGATTTACCACAACCATTCGCGCCAATTAAACCGTAGCGATTACCGCCACCAAATTTTACTGAGAGATTTTCAAACAGTGGCTTAGCGCCAAACTGCATCGTGATGTTAGCTGTTGTAATCAAAATGAAATTCCAAATCGTGTTGTGTGTTAAAGCCCATATCAAATTGTAGTCTAATTGCTCGAGTTGACATCTATATGACTCAAGCAAACAAAAATGATATTGAAACTGGCATACGGCAGAGCCGAGGTAAATACGAAGCGCGACAGTGTAAGGATTTTTGGCCTAATTATCAACCTAGCAATGATACAAATACTGCCCGTTTTGAGATGTGACGGTGATGAAAGAAGTATTTGCGCGTCATTATAAATGTCTAAATAGCGATAATGCGTCAGCGTTGATTTAATGCCGAAAACCTAGAGCCGCTTTCGGCATCAACCATAACCTTGTGAACCGTTTAGTAAAAATCTTAATTACATTATACCTTTGCAGGTTCAGCCACATCATCTGAGAGAGTTTCAGCTTGGGTAAAGCAGTTTTGTAGAATTTTTTTAGACGGATATACGCCCACAGCACTATCAATCATCTGCGCATCAAAATCGATAATAATTGGAATTAAATTAGTTGCTTTGGTGATTTGACGTTTTCTCAATGCTTTCAATATACTGATGTCTACTTTTGAAGGAGTGTTGTCGAAAGTAAAATACAGATAATGGATCGTACTTTGAGACGTCATCCCTAGGGTTTTATTCAACCCAAGTAACGCAGTAAATAACTGCTCATGCTGAGCTTGAACTTGCTCAATTGACACCTTACCCATATCAATTACAGATATTGAAATAATATTGTTAAAATACTTTTTCGCCGCAATAAATGCTATGCCTTCAACTTTGGGTTTACCTTCTGTCTCGATAACAGATAGGTCTAACTCAGTAAAGTCATTGCTATTGATTAAGATATCTTTCAATCGCTCACGCCCAGTCGCTAACGAGCTAAAATAAGCTGCCTTTTTTTGCATGCGCTGTCTAACGTAAAGTGCTAATGAGCCACAAAGCAGTAAAAAAACTATTTTTCCACCGATACGATGCCAGAAATCGAGGTATGGAGCTTTAGGTAATACCACGCCAGCCTCTAAAACGAGTCCAGTGACTTCCAAGGGGGTTAAGTCTATATACAAGTCTTGTTGTGACAACATTCCAGCAAAACGGCCATCATAATTCCACAGTGGTAGAAACAATATATCAACAGATTTATAGATATAACCTACATCAATGAATTCACCATCTTGTGTTTGAAAGCGTGGATCATCAGGAAGTTCCACAACAGGTACAATGTTTTCACCACCAAAAGAGATTAAACCCGCTTTGGCGTGTGCAAGATGGGGCGTCATTAATAAACAGAATAGACAAAGCAACAGAGTATTTTTCATTTTAATCCTTTATTAATAAAAAATAGGCGACTAGCGAGGAGGCTAATCAATAACCGAGGAACCACAGGTTTTAACAGCAATGAGTCTTTTAGATTCCATTCAAACAGCGACTCACCGCCATTATACTAAAATATGTCTAGACGACAACGGCATCGCTTGTAATCGTCTATATCACTTAACGTTTTTTAGAGCTTCAAATAACCAATAAGATAATCCAATCCACCAGTGATAGCGGCGACTTGAGCATCGTTACATTCTTGCGCTGTCACGTTTGGACTGTCTGGATAAACCTCTGTGGTGGTATTGAAGTGATTGTCAGTAATACCAGCACATAAACTGAGTTTTTTGACCGGATAGTTAATCACCCCAAATTGCTCAATCGGTACTTCAATTAATTGTCCATTATCGTCAGGCGCGATATGAGTCACTTTAGCCACTGAATCAATCACTGCTTTTTGGAACGCTGGAGTTGGGTTATCACTGTCGCCGACTAGGTAGAAACCGTCAGGAATAATGCCTTTATCGTATTCTACGCCATCTCGAGCAGACAACAAAGGTCTAAACTCTAACTCATCGGTGTCGGTGGTTTCATGCAAATCAATGTGGGCATACACCTCACCTAAACTCGCGACAAATGCTATCAATGCAGCAGACTCTTCTGCTGGGCTATCGGCATAAAAAGAGCGATTAGGATCGATGGCTTTCGGGTTCCAGCGGTTAACGGTTTCATAACCCCAAGGGCTAATGCAAGGCGCTACAGCAACATTAAAATACTCGGTATAAGTTTGTGCTTTGGTGGTTAAAAACTGAATCGCGCCATGAACACCGCTGGTTTCATAACCGTGTACGCCACCGGTCACAAGAATGGTTTTTTTATTGCTATCCCACTGCTGAGATTTAAATGCAAACAGTGGATACTTATCAGCGTCATAAGATAATGCGCCGTATTGTACTTGTTCAAACGGACCAGTAATCTGAGCCAGTTTACTCACCACTTCATCTTGATATGAGCGTTTTATGGCAACTTGTGCTAACCATTGTGCTTTATCTGCATCGGTCCATTTTTGACCTGGAGTACCAATTGGATACGGTGTTGAATTGCTCATATTACCTCGTTAATCATTTATTTTATTGAGTTATGTATGTGTAAGTCACTTGGTTTTCACTGATGTTTATTGCTCAACTATTTGTTTACTTATATACCGTTTTACTGACCATTTCGCTGGCTAACTGGATGGGATTTAGCAAAGATAACCAATGCAATCCCAACAAAAATAATGCCAGCCGATACACCTAGATGAAAACTGATCATTTCATCTAAAAAGAGAATACCGCCCACTGCGGCAATCACAGGTACCGTTAATTGTAAAACCGCGGCATGGGTTGATGTAAGTCCACGCAATGCTTGATACCACAACGCATAACCAATACCCGAAGCAATTGCACCCGATAACACAGCTAACAATATGCCTTTAGCAGACAAGACTGTTGCTTGCGGCGCTGATGTTAATTGAGGTAAGAGCCACACCACCAATATCATCACCGCGACCAGAGGTAAACTGCGAATAAAGTTATAACCTGTATCAAATAATGGGTTAACTGACTTTTTGCCAAGCAAAGTATATCCACCCCAAGCACAGCCGCTGATCGCCATTAGCACTAAGCCGGTCATCGAAGGCGCACTCACGCCGGGCAACACTAAATAAGCAAAACCACTAAAAGCCAATAATGCGCCAATCCATTCAAGTAGGGTTAAGCGTTGGCCTTGAACATAGCTGATTAACATCATGCTAATTTGCACCGCGGCAAACAAAATCAACGCACCAGTGGCGGTATCGAGTAGCACATAGGCGTATGAAAAAGTCACCGCGTAAATAAACAATAATGCCGCAGCAAACATGCTGCCACGGCTAGTGGGTCGGCTTGTCCCTGCTTTAGTGTTACGCAATAACATTAATAGCCCCAACACTAAGGCACCAGCAGCTAAACGAATCGCAGTAAAACTGCTGGGATCTATAAGTGCAGGAGTTTGTTGGGTCGATAATGCCATACGACACAACACTGAATTGGCAGCAAATGCGACCAAGGCAATTAAGGTATACAAAGCGATAGAAAACCTTGATAAAAATGCGGATAAGCTAGACATAACAGAGCTACTTAGTCGATTTTTTGAAACTAAATTTATGAGTAAACCACTGTATTACAGCCACTTGCTGTACGTGGGTTAAGCCAAAGTAAACACAAATCCACGGTGAAATGAGTAAAAACCACGGGAGCGCCGCAGTCGAGCGACCTGAAAACAATAAATACAAAAAACCGCCATAGATAATAATCACGCCCAGAATGCCTACGATTAGCATGATTTTTTTAAGCAGGTATTCTAACTTCGCCACGTCATTAATCCTTAAAAGTAAAAAAGCCACGCCGAGCATAAGCTCGGCGTGACAACATCATAACAAACTGAATGTGGGTAACACCAATCACATTCATTATATGAAAGTGCGCAACGCGTTATATTGCACTGAGCGAACAGATAATGAGCACAATGAATATACTCTATCGCTTATAAGCGAATACCGCCGTCAATTTCAAATACACGGCCGTTAACGTAATCGTTTTCAATAATAAAACGTACGGTTGCAGCCACTTCTTCAGGCTGACCTAAGCGCCCTACTGGGACCATTTTTTCTAAACGCTCTAATGCTTCAGGTTTCATCGCTGCGGTCATTTCGGTAGCAATAACACCAGGAGCCACGGCAGCACTGCGAATATTATGACGGGCTAACTCTTTTGCCCACCCAACCGACATAGCCGCAACGCCCGCTTTAGACGCTGAGTAGTTAGATTGTCCCATGTTACCGGCTTTAGCAACGCTAGAGATATTAATAATTACCCCTGCTTGCTTGGTTTCAATCATCGCTGCTGCGGCTTCACGGCCACATAAAAAAGTGCCGGTTAAGTTAACATTGATGACAGACTGAAACTGCTGATACGACATGCGATCGGTGACAACGCCATCTTTGGCTTTAATCATTAGCCCATCACGTAAAATACCGGCATTGTTAATTAACACATTCACTTTACCAAAGTCTTCAACGATAAATTTAAAGCCAGAGACCACATCTTCTTCATCAGTAATGTCTAGGGCGTAACCTTGAACTTCAGTTACAGAACCTAAATCAGCACAAGCTTGTTCAAGTTTAGCCTGATCAACATCGATAAGCGCCAACTTAGCACCTTGGGCAGCTAAATCATGCGCCATAGCGAGACCTAACCCACCAGCTCCGCCAGTAATGACGACAACCTTATCTTTTAATTCCATCAACTGAATCCTTTATTTTTTCTTTGAAAATTGTTCAAAAATACTCGAAAAATCGCGACGACCATGGCCTTGGCGAGCATGATTAACATATAAACTGCGAGCCAGAGAACCCATTGGTGTGCTTGAATTAGAGGCGACCGCCGCTTCTTGCGACAACCCTAAATCTTTAACCATCAAGTCAACCATAAAGCCACCTTGGTAATCTTTTGACGACGGCACATTTTCCATCACATCTGGGCATGGATTGTACTTTTCTAACGTCCAGTTACCGCCGCTGCTGACTTTCATGATATCAGACAACACTTTAGGATCTAAACCATTATCCAAACCAAGTTGTAATGACTCGCTAGTACCCACCATTAACACAGACAACAGCATGTTATTACAAATTTTAGCAATTTGACCTGCACCTACTACACCAGCGTGAAAAATATTGCCGCCCATAACCGTTAATACCGTTTGCGCTTGTTGATAGGCTGCTTCACTACCACCACAAATAAAGGTTAAGGTTCCGGCTGCCGCGCCTGCTGTGCCGCCTGATACTGGCGCATCCATAAATTCGATACCCTTCTCAGCGGCTTTTGCTCCCACTAAACGGGCACTGTCGGCATCTATGGTTGAGCAATCTATCAGTAATGCCTGTTTAGACACGACATCTAACAAACCTTTATTATTGTCATCGCCTAGGTACAAGCTGCGAACATGCTTGCCTGCTGGCAGCATGGTAATCACAAAATCGGCGGCTGCCGCTGCGCCGCACGCGGTTTTAGCACTGAGTGCGCCTTGCGCCGTTAACGCTTCTACTGCGACAGGGTTTAAGTCAAACACAGTGACTGTCATACCCGCGTTAACTAAATTGGCCGCCATTGGGCCACCCATGTTACCTAAACCAATAAATGCTACTGTTGCCATTTCGTTAATCCTTTTTAAGTAAAGTCTGCTAATGGGTGTCTATCTTCAGCCCAAGGCGAGGTAACCAATTGGGTCACTTTATTCGCATCCACTGCGTCTACATCTGCAAATAACCATTTAGGTTGGCGATCTTTATCAATCAGTAAGGCGCGAACACCTTCGCAAAAATCACCCATAGAGCAACAATTGACACTCACACCTAACTCCCACTTAAAGCAATCAGCTAAGCTAAGTTCTGTGCCAAGTTCTGCCTGAGCAAAAATCAAGTGCCAGCTAATAGGACTGCCAGCTAACGCGGTCTTTTGGGCTCGTTTTAGCCAATCAAGCTCAGTGTTTAATGTCGATAATTGATGATGCACATCAAGGATGTCACCCGCCATCAACAAATCAATTTGTGCTTGGAATTGTTGCAGTTGGCTAACGGATAATGCCGCTAAGTGTGGCTGACTCATATTGGTCAACAATCCGCTCAGCAGTTGATGGTTTATCTCACTATCTTGACTCCAAGCCAGTTCAGCCATGGCATCGAATAACGGCTCTTTTTCATCGCTATTAAGAATATGATTTCCTAAACCGACATACAGCGCATCTGCACAGTTCATGTTGTAAGCGGTTAAGCCTAAAAACAACCCTGTTTTTCCCGGCATACGGTTTAAAAAGTAGCTGCCGCCAACGTCTGGGTATAAACCAATGGTCACTTCAGGCATTGCAATACGGCTACGCTCGGTAACAACACGATGGCTCCCGCCCGCCATTAGCCCGAGTCCACCGCCCATAACAATGCCGTCACCCCACACTAAAACGGGTTTGCCGAATTGATGCAGTAAATAATCAAGTTGGTATTCTTGGGTAAAGAACTCACACGCCTCTGTGGTCATGTTGTTCGGATTGGCTATGGATGCATGGTAAATGGCACGTACATCTCCACCAGCGCAAAAGGCTTTTTCGCCGGCGCCATCAAGCACAACACACGCAATACTGTCGTCTTGTTGCCATTTAGTGAGTTGTGCTTGCATTGCTGCAACCATGTCGAGGGTTAATGCATTAAGTGCTTTTTCAATATTCAGAGTTACCACGCCAATAGATTGACCTGATAACGTGCCTAAGGTTTGAAATATTACATCTTGAGTCATTAGCAGTTCTTCCAGTTTGGGGCGCGTTTTTGTAAAAAGGCCTTCACACCTTCAGCCTGATCTTCGGTATTAAATAAGCCAACAAACAGTTCACGCTCAAGCGGTAATGCTTGAGTTCGCGGCATAGTTCGTCCAGCTTGAATAAGGGTTTTACATACGCTGACACTGCTAGGTGATTGCTTAGCCACTTTCGCTGCTAACGCCACTGCGGCATCTAAGACATGGCCTTGTTCAACGACTTCTTCCACTAAGCCAATTTTTTCAGCCTTCGCAGCATCAATACGCTCGCCACATAAAATCATCCGTTTTGCCCAACCTTCACCCACTAATGCGGTTAAGTTTTGGGTGCCACCAGCACAAGGCAGTAAACCCACTGAGGCTTCAGGCAATGCCAATTGGGCTTGCGCTTCTGCAATTCGTAAATCACAAGCTAATGCCACTTCTAACCCGCCGCCCATGGCGTAACCATTAATGGCCGCAATAGATACACCTCTAAACGCACTTAAGGCTTCAAACGCTTCGCCGAAATGTGTTGCCATGGAAGCTGCATTGTCTTTATCGCCGTCAGCAAACAAATTCAAATCAGCACCTGCTGAGAAAAACTTGTCACCTTGACCGGTGATCACAAGCGCATAAACATCTTTGTTTTGATTCAGTTCGAGCACGATATGTTTCAGCGCTTGCAAACTGTCAGCGGTCCAAGTATTAGCTGGCGGATTATTCAGAGTCAAAATGGCCGTGTGGCCGACTATATGTTTTAGAATTGCAGGGTGTGTAGTCATAATGCTATGTCCTTATGCTAAAGCTAGTGAGTCACGAGTGGAACCGCTAATTACAGGATCGGATGAGCATCGCTAGCGAGCAAACGGCGAGCAATAATCAGGCGCATAATTTCATTAGTGCCTTCTAAAATCTGGTGCACGCGCACATCTCTGAAATGACGTTCTAGAGGGTATTCACGGATATAACCGTAACCGCCGTGAATTTGCAGCGCACCGTCACACACTTGGAAACCTACATCGGTCGCAAAACGTTTCGCCATAGCACAATAAGCACTGGCTTCAGGGTCTTGAGTGTCTAATTTAAAAGCTGCTAAACGTACCATTTGACGGGCAGCCACTAATTCGGTTGCCATGTCAGCCAGTTTAAACTGCAATGCTTGGAATGCCGCCAGCGGTTTACCAAATTGCTTACGCTCATTCATGTATTGAGTTGCGCGAGTCAGTGCAGCTTGCGCGGTGCCAATTGAACAGGTGGCAATGTTAATACGTCCGCCGTCTAGGCCTTTCATCGCAAAGGTAAAACCTTGGCCTTCTTCACCAAGTAAATTGGCAGCCGGTACACGCACGTTTTCAAAACTGATCATTCTTGTTGGCTGTGCGTTCCAGCCCATTTTATCTTCTGCTTTTCCGTAAGTGACGCCTACTGCATCTGCTGGTACGGCAATCGCTGAAATCCCTTTAGGGCCAGATTCACCGGTACGGCACATCACTACGAGTAACTCGGTTTCACCGGCACCAGAGATAAACATTTTTGAACCGGTGATCAAGTAATCATCACCATCACGCACAGCTTTAGTTTGCAATGAAGCGGCATCGCTGCCGGCACCAGGTTCTGTTAAACAGTAAGAGGCTAATAACTGCCCTGTGGTTAAGCCTTCTGACCACTGCTTACGCAAGGTTTCTGTACCCCACGTAGTCACCATCCAGGTTGCCATATTATGAATAGTCAACATTGCTGTGGTGGCTGTACAACCATGGGCTAATTCTTCAAAAATAATTGAAGCGTCTAACCGGGATAAGCCCATGCCGCCTTCTGATTCTGGCGAATACAAAGAACAAAAGCCCAGTTCACCGGCTTTTTGAATAACGTCTTTAGGAAAATGATGCTCTTCGTCCCACTTGGCGGCGAATGGCGCGAGTTCTTCGGCAGCGAATTGACGGGCTAAATCAGCAAACTGACGCTGATCTTCGTTTAAATTAAAATCCATGCTGGACTCCTAATATTGTCTTGGATGACTCTTGGGTCATTTATTGCCTTAGCCGCATACCGCTTTAAGCAGTTAACTCATTACTAGGTGCAATGGGAGGTAAGGTGGTCTTGTTGTTTAGCGAAAAATATTACCGTGACAGCGTCACGGCAATAAACATCATTTCTATTTAAGATCAATACTCATGTTAGGACCGCTAACGGCTTCTGAGTCAAACCAACGGGTGGTGATGGTTTTGGTTTCTGTGCAGAAACGTACCGCTTGCTTGCCGTAGGCGTGTTGGTCACCATAGAAACTGCCTTTCCAACCTGTGAATGAGAAGAATGGTAATGGCACCGGAATTGGCACGTTAATACCCACTTGGCCTACTTCAATTTCATGTTGATATTTACGTGCAGCTCCGCCTGATGCAGTAAAGATTGAGGTACCGTTACCGTAAGGGCTGTTGTTAACCAGTTCGATAGCATCGTCTAAGTTATCCGCTTCCATACAACACAGTACCGGACCAAAAATCTCTTCTTTGTAAATGCTCATGTCGGTGGTGACATTGGTAAACATGGTTGGGCCAACCCAGTTACCCGACTCGTAACCTGCAACGGTGAAATCGGTTCCATCGAGTAAGCAATCAGCACCTTCAGCTTTACCTTGAGCAATCAATTTGAGTACGCGCTCTTTTGCTGCTGGACTGATAACAGGGCCGTAAGCAGCATCTTTGTCATCCCATAAACCAGGACGAACCTTAGCTAACGCGTCTTTTAGTTCAGGGATCCACTCTTTGGCTTTACCGACAAAAATCGCGACTGAAATGGCCATACAACGCTGACCAGCAGCACCCACAGAGGCTCCCACCATGTTATTGATCACTTGCTGCTTGTTCGCATCAGGCATGATCACACAATGGTTTTTAGCACCTGCAAACGCTTGCACACGTTTTAGGTTGTCGGTACCGGTTTTATAAATGTATTGACCAACACCCACAGAGCCTACAAACGAAATCGCTTTAATGGCTGGGTCTCTTAGCAAAATGTCGACTGCTGTTTTGTCGCCATGAATAAGTTGCAACACGCCTTTTGGCGCGCCTGCTTCAACAAATAACTCCACTAAACGCTGTGGCGTCATTGGATCTTGTTCTGACGGTTTTAAAATAAACGTATTACCACAAGCGATAGATAACGGGAACATCCATAATGGGATCATCGCAGGGAAATTAAACGGAGTAATACCGGCACACACACCTAAAGGTTGAGTGTAGCTATAGGTATCGATATTACGAGCAACGTTTTCAACGGTTTCGCCCATCATTAACGAGGCAACACCACAAGCATGTTCAGCAACTTCAATGCCGCGCCATACATCACCTTTAGCATCTTCAAAAGTTTTACCGGTCTCGTGAGCTAAAATAGTTGCTAGTTCATCGTGATGCTCTTTGAGCAAATGTTGATAACGCAACATGACGCGCGCACGTTCAGACACGGGGACTTCTTTCCAGGTTTTAAACGCTTCTTTGGCACTATGAATGGCCTGCTCTACTTCGGCAGTAGTAGCGCAGTTAATTTTAGCAATAACGCTATTATTGGCTGGATTGGTCACATCAATATTGCGATCGCCGCTGCCATAAGTGAATTCGCCATCAATATAATGCTTAACTTGTGTGATCATGTTGTTTTCCTCGATCCTTGAACATCTTATGAGTGAATAACATCACTCGTATTGAGTTACTGCGCAGGTAATGCGATTTATTATGTTTGTCAGTCGCACATATTAAGTGGCTGCGTATACATTTACCTGTGCGGTGGTCTTGTCGAACTTAACTTGTATTGTCTATTTACACTTCTATCGCCATTGCTGTGGCTTCGCCGCCACCAATACATAACGATGCCACGCCGCGCTTAAGGCCGCGTGCTTTTAGGGCATAAATCAATGTGACTAGCAAACGCGCTCCAGAACAACCAATTGGGTGTCCCATTGCACATGCGCCGCCATTAACGTTAACTTTATTGGCATCTAAGCCAAGTTCAGAAATCGCTAACATGGTGACCATGGCAAACGCTTCGTTGATTTCGTATAAATCGACGTCATCTTTGTTCCACTGCACTTTATCGAACAGTTTTTGCATCGCGCCAACCGGTGCGGTAGTGAACATTGACGGTTCTTGTGAATGGGTAGTATGACCTTTAATTGTTGCCATTACGGTTAATCCTAATTCAGCAGCTTTGTCGCGGCTCATTAGCATTAACGCTGCTGCGCCGTCTGATATTGAACTTGAGTTGGCAGCTGTAATTGTGCCGTCTTTGGTAAATGCAGGACGTAATGTCGGGATTTTTTCAGGGCGGGCGTTACCAGGCTGCTCGTCTATCTCAACCGTCACGTCGCCACGACGCGTGCTGATGGTTACAGGCACTACTTCATCTTTAAATGCGCCAGAGTTAATCGCTGCATTGGCTTTTTCCAGCGAACTTAATGCAAAAGCATCCATTTGCTCACGAGTTAAGCCAAAGTCATCTGCCGTTTTTTGGGCAAATGTGCCCATTGCACCACCGGTATAAGCGTCTTCAAGGCCGTCTAAAAACATGTGGTCCATTACTTTGCCGTGGCCCATGCGCATACCGCTGCGCGCTTTGTCGAGTAAATATGGTGCTTGGCTCATGCTTTCCATGCCACCCGCAACCACAACTTGACTGCTACCCGCTTTAATTAAATCGTGCGCTAACATGACGGTTTTCATGCCTGAACCACAAACTTTATTGACTGTTGTTGCACCAACACTTAACGGTAAACCTGCACCTAGAGTCGCTTGGCGAGCAGGCGCTTGGCCCAGACCGGCTGGCAATACACAACCCATCAATACTTCGTCAACAGCATTAACGCTGATCCCCGTTTGGGCGATAAGACCTTTGATAGCGGTTGCTGCTAATACTGGAGAAGCTACCTCAGACAATGCCCCTTGAAACCCACCCATTGGTGTACGTTTCGCGGCAACAATAACGATATCTTGACCTGTTTGCTCTGTACTCATGACCACTCCAATTTACTGCGCTTAAAAAATAACATCAATAATATGGATATCACTTTGACGTTGACGCGAACGTAAAGCAAGTAAAAAATGGTCTAAATGTTGATGTTAATTGATTGGAATTGTCAGTGAAGATTTACACTTGAAGAATGTCACATTTAAATTTGATGTAAGATGTTGTTTTTTATAAGACATATCAATATCTATTTATCAGTAACATGATTGCTGTTGAGTGATTTATTGAGCGTAAAACTTTAGTCTAAGCACAAAGTAGCGTAGTGACTCAATAAACTAAATCGGCACTTAGAGAGGGTTATTGGTCCACTATCACTACTTGATTGCGGCCTTTATCTTTTGCTTGATATAAGCCTAAATCGGCTTGCTTAATAATATCGACAAGTTCATGAGTTTGCGGGGTTAACATAGCGACAGCCACACTAATGGTGAAATTCATTTTAACCTCGTTAAACACAAACTGGTTTGACTCGATACTGGTTCGCAATCGCTCGGCTATGTCAACGGCTTGTGCTTGCTCTGTATCGGGTAAAATAATTAAAAACTCTTCGCCACCTATGCGGCCTAATATATCGTTTTTCTTGAGCCAATTACGTGCACGTCTACCACACGCTTTTATGGCTAAATCACCAACGTCATGGCCATAATGATCATTAATGACTTTAAAGTTATCTATATCGAACATAATAACGGCGAGTGGTCGATGATGTTTTTTAGCCTGATTAAAGCGCTTTTTGCCCTGCTCAAAAGTATGACGTCGATTAGCAATGCCAGTCAGATAATCCGTTTGAGAGCGACGTTTAAATTGTCGGCGAGATTGCCACAAGAAAATGACCAGCACTAATAACACCAAAGCAATTAGCACCGCGATTGCCATTGATAAGTTAGTGATTTTTTGAGTATCGATTTCGGCTTCCAAATTCAGCTTATTGATGGCCAATTGCTTTTCGAGCAGGCGGTTATTAAACTCAGCCACGGTAAGATTATGGTCTAATGATGAATTAACCACATCGTTATTTATGATGTTAGCAAAGTGCTTTTTTTGTAAATCGATGGTATCCAAAAGCTTATTCATGCCCAGATTACTCGACCCATTGGCGTAATCAATAATGGCCGCAATCATCAATTTCAGTTCATTGGAATGGCCGTCATAAGTCGCCGAACCAGAAAATATTTCAGCATACTTAAAAGCTTTATCTGGTTGTTGTTGGCGAAAATAACTCAATGCCAACCATGCATGCGTAGCGTCGACAAAGTATTTTTCTTGGGTTGTATCTTGCACTTCAAGTGCGCGTAAAAAATGATCTATACCTTCTTGAAATAAACCTTGAGCCCAACAGCTAATACCCGTATTAAATTGATAGAAAAAATCAAAATCAGCAAACTCTGGCGATTGCTCTACCAGTTGCTGCATTTGGGCTAAATGAGCTTTATTTTCCCCCCACAAGGCCAATTTAATCGATTCGCCCACCATGTTATGCAACATATTAAACATGTCTTGTTTATCTTGGGCTTGCTCCCAAAAGTCATAGGCTTTGTTAAAGTATTCGTAGGCTTTACGGTTTAAACCATTGTCACGATAGATAGCAGCCGTGGCATTGAATATCATCGCTTGACGACTCAGTCCTAATTGATGCTGTTGTGCTAACGCTAAAGCTTCATTTAACCTTTTGAGACCTTCGCCAAAATCACTTGGTTTATTATGGCAATACGCACTTTGCGCTAACACTTCGGCCAAGATATCAACGTTTCCAAGCTGACGGGCTAATGTAATCGCCACTTCACGATCTGGGCAATAAATTTGGGTGTCGTTAGTTTGAAGGTAAAGTATGAATGAGCGTTCGAGATAGCTTTTGACCAGTTCTTTGCTAAGAGGATGTGGTGTAAGTAATTTAATGGCATGGCTATAGCTGTTAATTGCAGCAACAAGATCACTGTTAACTTCTTGCTCTATTGCCAGTAAATGCAATAACTGGCCTTGCTGTTCAATCGGCCATTGAGCACTTTGTGGTAGCTGTTGTTGTAAAAAGTCAATGCGTTGTTGTGATGAGCTTAATGTGGCTAACTGTTGTTTGATATCAGTAATTTTTGTGCTATCAGTAATTTTTGTGCTATCAGTAATTTCTGTGCTAACGGTATTGTTGCTAACAGTATTGTTGCTAACAGTATTGTTGCTAACATTGGCGCCATTCATAATAGTGCCATTAGCGTCACTAAAAATGTCACCGGCCCCCCAAGTAGTTAGCGGCCAGCTTACTGCACACACCAATAATATCATCAACTTGGTTTTAACCATTTAACCTCGACCTTACAATAAAAACATCTAAGTTTAACAATAGCTTTTATCGAAACGAAGTCAACGTTAAAACGCCGGTATAACTATATTCAAGTTTACTTTTTACTTTCCCATGGTGTTTTCGCATTCATGTCAGACAAGTCATATGGCGTTAACTGGTAAACATAATAATTAAGCCAATTACTGACTAACAAGCTGCCATGACTATGCCAACGAACAATAGTATCTTGTGTTGGGTCATCTTGTCGGTAATAGTTTTGCGGAATATCTGGCTTGAGGCCTTCGCCAACATCGCGCACATATTCTTCATTCAAGGTGTCTTTTTGATATTCAGGGTGGCCCATAACAAACACATTATGATTATCACGACTGAGTACAATATACGCGCCAGCCTCGTCTGATTCAGCCAACACTTCTAAATCTGGATGTTGACGAATTTGTTCAATATCCATTTCAGCAAATCGTGAGTGCGGTGCAAAAAACTCATCATCAAAACCGCGCAATAGTGGGTGTGGGTCGCTGGTTCTTCGATGATTAAATACACCTGAACGTTTATTCGCTAATAACTGACGATGTAAATCATAAAGATGATACAAACCAGCATGAGCTGCCCAACACAAAAACAGTACTGAAGTGACATGTTGTTGTGACCAGTCAATAATTTCGCGAATGTGGTCCCAATACACCACATCTTTAAAATCAATTTTTCCTAACGGTGCACCTGTAATAATCAAACCATCGTAATTGTTATTTCTAATGTCTTCAAAATCACGATAAAAAGTATTCATGTGATCCACTGATGTATGCTTTGATTCCTTATCATGAATGCGTAATAAATCGACCCCAACTTGCAAGGGCGTATTGCCCAGTAATCGCAACAACTGGGTTTCAGTTTCGATTTTATTAGGCATTAGATTCAAGATTAATACCCGCATTGGACGAATGTCCTGATTAGCAGCTCGGGTTTCAGACATCACAAAGATATTTTCTGACTCTAAAATACCTGCTGCAGGCAGGTTATCTGGAATTCGAACCGGCATACGTCTCACCTTTAGATTAATTAAACACATGTACCTGATTAACCAACGTTCGGTTAACCAACCAGCCTTTTCACAATAACGTTAATGTCTGTTATGTCACAGTTTCAACATTCAGTTTAGCGCTAAAAACAGCGGTCATCATCGATTGTCAAATGTCGTTTGCAAACATAACTAACCTACTCACCCAGCCTAAACCGCGACAGAATGGCTTATTGCTAACGTTAATATCGGTCAATCTGTTAGATAACCATCATACACTTGGATGGCTAGAAGTCTACACGTCTCAAGTTGAATTTTTTTCTTACTTGTTATCAACTGATGTTATTTCTATTATGAGTCATTATTTTTGATGAGATGAATCATGTCTACAGCGACAGCGATGATTATTGGCGCCAGCTCTCAACTGAGCCAAGCCTTAGCCAGACAGTTATCTGCACAGCAAGTTTCGCTGGTGCTTTTTGTTAACGACCCTGAATCACTTAACGAGTTTAGTCAAAGTCTGCCTGGCGATGTCAGTGTATATCCGTTAGTAATTAATCAACCTGACACACTAATAGCACAGCTGAATGCCGCTTGGAGCAAACATAATGGCGCCCATTTGGTGATTGTTAATACCGGTGTTAATGACTACGATTCTACCCTGCCTTGGGCAATTGATAAGCACACTATCGATATTAACGTAATGGGCTTTGCTGCGGCAAATAACTGTATTTTTAAATTAATGTGCGAGCAAGGTTACGGCCAACTAGCCGCCATTAACTCAATAGCCGGTCAACGTGGAGGGCCTAATGTGGCTTATCATGCCTCCAAAGCCTTTGCTGAAAATTACCTGCAAGGCTTGAGTATGCATGCACAACGATTAAAGCTGCCTATTACCATTAGTGATATTCAATTAGGGTTATTTGATAAAGCCGTTCATTTGAATACACAATTGCTGTTGTCGCCTCTCGATAAAGTGGCTACACAAATCATCTCAGCCTTGCAAAAAGGTAAACGCCGAGTGTATGTCACTAAACGCTGGCGCATTGTCGCGTGGATAAATCGTTTATTACCAGAGTACATTTACAATACTCGCCATTGGAAACCGCGTAAAAAGTCTCCATAAGTGCCATCAACAAAAACAGGAACCCGTAGGTTCCTGTTTAATATGTTCGTTTTTCGCTAACGTATTCTACCCTAGCTTAATAAGTATAACCGACGCTGATCATGTAAACCCAAGGATCAATGTCTGTATCAACCACAACATGATCTGCCCCCATATCAAAGCTCACATCCGTTGCAATTTGAGCATACCAAACAGACGCATTAACCAACCATTTCTTATCAATTTGATAATCAAGCCCAACTTGAGCCGCCACGCCCCAAGAGTTCGATAGGCTCAAATTATCTAAGCCAAGATCTTTCGCCTCTTGAGTAAATTCACTGTCATAAAAGTTGGTAAAGTTAATCCCTAAACCAATATAGGGACGTAAAGCAGACTGTGAATCGCCAAAGTAATATTGTGCGACCAGTGTTGGAGGTAATTGCTTTGAGTCAGCAATTTTACCGAGTTCACCCAGTGACACATCGTGACTAAAAGGCGATGCCGCTAATAATTCAATGCCGATATTATCAGTTAGCATATAACCAAAATTTAGCCCTAATTGGACATCGTTATCTACGCTAAATTCAGCAATATTTGCGACTACAGGGCTTGACTCATTTGGAGCAACCATTGCCACACCAGCACGAACAATAATATCTCCTGCTTGATGGGCCGCAGCACCAAATGAAAAACCAGCAGTTAATAAAGAAGCAGCAACTAAACTTAGGGTAATTTTCTTATTCATTTTTTAACACTCCTTGGCAATGACAACTAGATGCAATTCTGTGCATCCTTAACATTTGCGGTTAACCTACTGAAGTTAATCGTTAACATCATTGATTCAGATCAACAAAACAGCAGTACCCCTATAGAGGTACCTAATTAGATCTCAGACACATGATTTAGATCACAAAGTGAGGCGGTAAAGAGATGAAAGATGTATTTAACAGTTAGGTTTTGTGAGGTTGAACAGGTGAATTATTATTGATGATTAATCTGTTACAGATAGTTTGCAGTAATGCATTAACCATCCCTTTTGGGACACGCGATGGTTAAAAATAGCTTTGTCACGCTTTGGGTTTGGACTTAATGACAAGTCAAACAAACAGCCTAAACCAAACACACTCGTCACCTGTAATTGAAACTCAGCTATTGTATGGTCATCAGAGGGGACTAATTTAACCCCAATAGCCGTTTGTTTTTCTGGCCAAAATGACATGGCATCAACACAAGAACTATAGGGCATATCACCATTTCTAAGATGCATTCTGGCTTGGTTTTTCGCCGACCATGGCAGACCTATCTGCTTAACGAGTAAAGCTTCAATCGCCTGGTCTTCTGCAGAAGATGGGGTGTTATCACACCAGTAAATGACATCAATGTCGTTTAAGGGCTGTGAGGTCATGCTGTGCAAATTATCCCAGATCAAATTGCGTATAAAACCCGCACTAATTAACCAATCTGTGATCCCTTGTTGTTGCATCACTTTCTGACACGTCATTAAGGCTGCCATTCTAAGTTCATCTTGTTGTAACCACTGCCACAACAAGAACAATGGCTTAGCCTGCCCATGTTGCAACTGATCAATGGCCACTTGGTTTAACAGGGGCGGATTTAACTGGTGCTGATTAAACAAGGTTTGATTACGTCGCGTCATGCTGTTGTTCTGGCGCGGCATCAGCAAATGCAGGTAACTTATGGCACTCATCCCAAATTCTGACAATATTAGGATACGCAGCAAGCTCTAAATTAAAGCGTTTGGCATTATACACTTGCGGGATCAGACAAATATCGGCCAGCGAAGGCGTATCACCAAAGCAGAAACGTCCAGAATATCGGCTTAACTGCTGTTCTAAAGCAGCAAAACCAAGGTGTATCCAATGGTGATACCAACGCATCTTATCAGCTTCTGATACACCCATTTCCTTAACTAAATATTGTAATACTCGAAGATTATCTAAAGGATGAATTTCACATGCTATGGCTTGAGCCATGCTGCGAACAATAGCTCGCTGCTCAACATTGCTGGGAAGTAGCGGTTGCTGAGGGTGTTTTTCGTCGAGGTATTCTATAATGGCTAACGATTGCGATAAGTTAATCTCGCCTGACTCATTATTGTCGATAAACGTCGGCACAAGATCCGAGGGGTTGAGTTGATGGTAAGCCTCAGAATGTTGCTCACCACCATTATTAACCAAATGAACTGAAATATGTTCAGCCGTTAACTGCTTTAAATTTAACGCAATACGCACGCGATATGCCGCACTTGAACGCCAGTAGCCATAGAGTTTCATGTCAATTCCCTTACTTTTGTTTTATTCAGCCTAATAAAAAAGCAATAACGATTTACCGCTATTGCCTTTATATTTCGATTTACATCGCTTTCAAAATATTAAGCTTTGTATTCAACCACTTTTTGATCGATAGAACCAAAGATGCTCACACCGTTATCATCAAACATTTCAATGCGAACAGTGTCGCCAAAATGCATAAAGGGTGTTGAGGCTTTACCGTCGGCAATGATTTCAAGCATGCGCTTTTCCGCTAAACAGCTTGAACCTGCACTGCGATCGTAGTTAGAAATAGTACCAGAACCAATAATTGCACCTGCGCCTAATGGACGTGTTTTAGCCACGTGCTCTACTAACTGGCTAAAGTTAAACGTCATGTCGACGCCGGCATTCGGGCGACCAAATAGTTCACTGTTTAAATGAGTCACTAACGGCAAATGTACTTTGCTGTCTTGCCATTTATCACCTAACTCGTCTGGGGTAATCGCAATGGGCGAAAATGCACTAGATGGCTTAGATTGGAAAAAACCAAACCCTTTACCTAATTCACCAGGGATTAAGTTACGCAGTGATACGTCGTTAACTAACATCAATAATTTGATGTGCTTAGTTGCATCTTCGCTGTTAACACCCATGGCAACATCATCAGTCACAATAGCAATTTCTGATTCGAAATCGATACCGTATTCTTCGCTGGCCATTTGAATATCCGCTTTAGGGGCGATAAAGCTGTCAGAACCACCTTGATACACTAAAGGATCAGTCCAAAACGATGCAGGCATTTCAGCGCCACGTGCTTTGCGTACTAACTCAACATGGTTAACATACGCACTGCCATCGGCCCATTGGTAGGCTCGTGGTAAAGGTGATAAACAACGTGCTTCATCAAAATCTACTGCATTGTCCATCTGACCGGCGTTTAGTGCTTCATACAACTCATTGAGTTGTGGGTATAACAAATCCCAAGCATCTAATAATTGCTGCATAGTATGGGCAATAGCGGGTACCGCGACTGTTTTGGTCAAATCTTTACTGACTAACATCAATTGGCCGTCGCGACGTCCGTTGTGATAACTTGCAAGTTTCATTACTGCTCCTAAATTCTGGGTGAGATCTGCGTCCTACTTGAGACAAGACTCTCAATCTAACCATAGAAATAACCGATCGAGACGGAAAATCCTATAGTAGGTACCAAATCACATTTTTGTGGTGCTAATCGTGATTTGTAAATTATTCGTTACAAAACATAAAAGGCCACGTCAGCACTGATTGTCAGCGTTAAAATGACCAAAATGCCAGCGCTTGGCTGGCATTAAATCGTTACATTACTTTTTCTTACTAATACTGTAATCACGCAACTTGTTAGCAATAGCGGTGTGAGACACACCTAACTTTTTGGCTAATTGGCGTGTACTTGGGTACGCGGGATATAACCGACGTAATAAACTGGCTTCATACTCTTTCATCGCCTCGTCTAACGTGCCCTCAAACTCTTCATCGAAATAACCAAATCCTTCGGCATATGAAGGTAATTTAAGTTGTTCCACAGTCAATTCTGTTGAGCCATCCCACATTGATACCGCTCTAAAAATTGCATTTTTCAATTGGCGCACATTACCCGGCCATGCGTAGGTAAATAGGTAATCGCGACAACTTGCCGATATACGCCTTAAGGGACTCGATAACTGCTGACTATAATGCTCTAAAAACATCTCAGTTAATGGAATCACATCCACACGACGCTCACGCAGTGATGGCATGTGATAACTTAAAACATGGATTCGATAATACAAATCTTCTCTAAACTCACCAGATTGGCAAAGTTCAGCTAAGTGTTTTTGGGTTGAACAAATAATTCGTACATCGGCGCGCACTTCTTCATCGCCACCAATCCGTCTAAAAGTCCCGTCTTGTAATAAACGCAATAATTTAACTTGTGCGGTTTTAGACATCTCGGCTATTTCATCAAGAAACACCGTACCGCCTTTTGCTTCTTCAAACAGACCACGTTTAACGACTGTGCCATTACTGACAAAGCCAAACAACTCTTCTTCAGCAACACTATCAGGCAAAGCGGCACAGTTAATCGCGATAAAAGGATGTTCGCGGCGCATGCTGGCGTCATGACTAGCACGAGCCATCAACTCTTTACCTGTTCCCGTTTCACCGGTGATGAGTAACGGTGCATCAAGTTGCGCCATACGTTTGGCTTGCTTGAGTATGTCTTTCATTTTGTCGCTGATAGCCAATACATTATCAAAGCCAGTAGTTTGATTTTGCAGGGCATTAAACTGTTTACCCACTCTAGCGGGTGATTTTAGCGAAATAACCGCACCCGCTAAAATGGTTTTATCATCATCATCGGGTAAGTAAATTGGCAGCATTTCAGCCAAATACTCGCTCGAGTTAATTTGTACTCGTGTGGCTTGCGCCAACACAGGTATTTCACTCATCCAACGAGCAAAGTTAAATCCTTGCACCCAATGATTAAGTGACTCACCCACCACTTCATGCTCAGCCATACCAAGCGTCAATAAAGCCGACTCATTGGCTATGCGGATCCGCCCTTTCGCGTCTGTTGAAAACACCGAATCGGGTAAGGTTTTTAGTAAGGTTTTTAGGGCGTAATGTTCTTGCTCTGAAGGCATAAAAGATACGGTACGGACATCATGCACACTTTCGACTTTACGAATTTGTGGCATAAGCTCACGTAAGGTTTCGAAACTGATTTCTGCAAACTGCAAAAACAGGAAACCTTTATTACTGGCATCAATGGCAATTAAGTTAATACCATGTTTTTCAAGCACGACGAGGATGTCTTTCGCTAAACCCACGCGATCGATACAGCTGACTTCCAAACGCATAATGTAACGATTCCCTATTTATTAATGTTTTATTGCGGAAATTTGGCATTACGTTAGAGGGATATAGCTTCGGTGGCAAGTGAAGTTTACAGTAGAATTGTAACAGAGAAACTATTTCAGCACATTACGTTAACGTAACATGCTGAAATGGATGGCGATAGTAACTAGTCTAACAACTGGTCGGTCTTGGCAGCCATAATGAAATCGTTTTTGTGTAACCCTTTAATTGAGTGTGACCACCACGTCACTGTGACTTTGCCCCATTCGGTTAAGATACCTGGGTGATGGAACTCTGCTTCAGCTAAATCGGCCAACTTATTGGTAAAGGCCATCGCTAACTTAAAGTTTTTAAATTTATATACCCGCTCTAACTGCATAATGCCGTCACGAACTTCAACGCCCCAATCAGGGATCATACCGACAAGCTCTGCTAACTCTGCATCCGTTACTTTTGGTGCATCTGCTTGGCATGCTTCACACTTCATCTCGGTTAATGCGTTCATTTGTACTCCTTGGCTTAATTAAATAGTGTCTCACTTGCAGGTTGTTGAGCTAACTTATTGGTTGCTCATCTGCAATAAATCGTTAACTGGCTTTGACTTTTAGAGCAAATTTAGGCTCAAACATGCCTAAATGACGTGCTTTTGTCACCATGCTCATAATATCCATACGGGCAATTTCGTCTAAATAGTCAATATGATCGATAACATAATAAATAGGTTGCATGATATCAATACGATACGGTGTGCGCAGTACGTCGAGTAAATCAAACGGCTTACGTTCAGGGCTGTCACTTAATGCATACATGGTTTCACCCGGTGAACTTAAAATGCCGCCGCCGTATATTTGCAGTGATTCATTTTTCGCCTGAACCAAACCGAACTCAATAGTAAACCAATATAATCGCGCCAGAAACACGCGCTCTTCTTTTGATGCCGCCAGCCCTAACTGGCCATACATATGTGAAAAATGCCCAAATGATGGATTGGTTAATAACGGACAATGGCCAAATATCTCATGAAAAATGTCAGGTTCTTGCAGGTAATCAAACTCTTCTTTGCTGCGAATAAACGTCGCGACTGGAAACTCTTTATTGGCCAGTAACTCAAAGAAACGCCCAAATGAAATCAGTGCAGGCACTGCAGCAGTTTTCCAACCCGTTGCATCAAGTAACACTTTATCGATTTCAGGCAATTGTGGAATGCGATCAACTGACATGCCTAATGCATCTAAGCCTTGTAAATAGGCTTGGCATGCGCGGCCCGGCATATTCGTCACTTGGCGCTGATACAATTGTTGCCATAATTGATTCTCATGCTCTGAGTAATCAATGTAACCTTGGGCATCAGGTTGGTGTGCAATATACTTTGTTGCTGTACTCATAGGTTCCACTTTACGTCAACTTCACTCCCTACATAGTGTGCTAAGGGTGATGTTTTGTTAACTCCTTCACAGTTTATTGTCTTGCCATAATGTAGTGCTAATCGTAAACAAATAAATACAACTACTGATTTAGCTTTCACTCAGCGCCCATTTTTATAACTACTTTTGACTCACTTTATAGGAAAGCTGACCGGTATTAATTTGAACGTGCCATCAATAATTTAAATGGCAATTGAACTGTGATAATTTACAATACATGAGAGGCTATTTATCTAACTGATCGGATAAAAGTTGATCGCCAAAAATCAACCAGCCCTATAACTTGACTCATTAATTCACAGGACGATTAAACTATGACAATTTTGGTAACCGGCGGCGCAGGCTATATTGGTACACATACCGTAGTAGAGCTATTAAAGGCCGGACAGAAAGTGGTCATCGTAGACAATCTATCAAACTCAAGTGTTGAAGCGTTGGCTCGAGTTAGAACCATTACCGGTAAAGATGTCACATTTTATCAAGGCGACATTCTAAACAAAGCCTTACTGCAAAAAGTTTTTGCAGATCACAGCATCGAATCCGTCATTCATTTTGCAGGATTAAAAGCTGTCGGTGAATCGGTCGAAAAACCATTGAAATATTACGAAAACAACGTCACCGGTTCCATCATTTTATGCCAAGTCATGGCTGAAAATAACGTCAAAAACTTAGTTTTTAGCTCATCTGCCACGGTTTACGGCGATCCCGCTAGCTTACCCATTAAAGAAGATTTTCCTACTGGCGCAACCAACCCTTATGGCCAGTCAAAATTGATGGTTGAGAATATTTTAGCTGACTTGCATAACTCGGATAACAGTTGGAATATAGCTCGTTTACGTTACTTTAATCCAGTCGGCGCTCACGAAAGTGGCTTGATTGGCGAAGACCCTAACGATATTCCTAATAACTTGATGCCATTTATTGCCCAAGTTGCTGTTGGTAAACGCCAACAATTAAGCGTTTTTGGTGATGATTACAACACACCAGATGGCACAGGCGTACGTGATTATATTCATGTTGTTGATTTAGCTATGGGTCACTTGCAAGCACTTAAAAAGCTGCAAACTAAACCTGGGCTGGTGACTTATAACCTCGGAACGGGCATAGGCTACAGCGTGTTAGACATGGTCAAGGCATTTGAAAAAGCTTGTGGCAAAACCATTGCTTATCAAATTAGTCCTCGCCGCCCTGGTGATATTGCAGCCTGTTATGCCGACCCAAGCTTTGCCGCTACAGAATTGGATTGGCGTGCAACCCATACCGTTGAAGATATGGCAAATAGCAGTTGGAAATGGCAATCAAATAATCCTGATGGTTACAATACCAACGCCATTAATTAGGTGATCTATCAGAGTCACTCAGTTTTTTCAGTTTGAGGCGCATTGTTGAAAGAATGGTTATTCCCTTATGGAACAATGTAACAAAAAATGGAAAGCCTGAGTGGCTCCCGCAGGACGAGTTTATGCACCTACTATGCTGCTTAATAGTATTTTGACGTACGACTGCATGGTCTATTTTTTTCTATAAAAAATAAGACATTGCAACCATCCATGGCGGCAAGATGCACGAGATAGAGCAACGTAGGAGCTGTTGCCGAGAGCAACTATGCCTACAATCCTATTGCTCGCCTAGAAGAATTGCTTGCCTAGAAGAATTACTTGCCTAGAAGATGCCGATTCTCTTTGAATGACCAGATAATTATTGGAATTGGTATGAATTGCCAAGCGCTTAACAATTTTGTGCTGCAGTTAATGCTAATATTGATTGCAGCAAATATATTTAAGCTCAATTGGAACCGAAATGAACCAAGGTATTAATCAAAGTCGCCGTAATCTATTTAGTCGCAGAAAATCCAATGTTACCCGCCCGCCGTGGAGCAAAACGGATCAGGAATTTACTGACAATTGCACACGCTGTGACAAGTGTATTACCGCCTGCGAAACCCAAATAATTAAACGCGGTGAAGGTGGTTTTCCTGAAATAGATTTCACTAAAGATGAATGTACCTTCTGTAAGCAATGCGTTGATGTGTGCCCAGAGCCTGTATTTGATCGCGACCAATCCTTACCTTGGTCAATTACGGCTACGATAAAAGATAACTGTTTAACCCATGAAGGGGTTTGGTGTCAGAGCTGTAAAGATGCCTGCGACCCTCGCGCAATTAGCTTTATTATGGCAATAGGACAAGTGCCTAAACCCATGATAGATACTGAGGCCTGTACTGGTTGTGGTGCTTGTGTGTCTCCTTGCCCCGCGGATGCGATACTCATTGGCAATTCAAACTGATTTATCCTCCAAAATGTAGAAAGATGTTATAAATACAGTCAGCGATTTTAGTGTTGTTTATCAACCTATCACGTTATATTACCGACATAATACCAACTTAAGAGCACTAAGATGTTTCGTCAAAAGCAACCGGCTAATCCACTCAGTTTTATCGCCCAAGAATGCCATTTAACCGGTAAACTCATTTTTAGTGGTGATGTCCTAATTGCAGGTCATGTGAGTGGTGACATCAAAGCGCAGGGCAATGTAACCATTGAAACTAATGGCACTGTCGATGGTGATATTTTATGTCGCGAGTTAATGATTGCTGGCCAATTAGCAGGTAAAGCGCGTTGTAAAAAAATCACCCTCCATGAGCAAGGGATTTTTGAAGGCGATGCTTATTGTGAAAATATTGAAATTTTAGATGGTGGCCAGTTTTTAGGTTATCGTCACAGAGAGCCTCTTACGAGTACTTCCTCAGAAAGTTAATCTGGTTTTTTAGCTGCTGTTTTACCTGCCTTATAGCGCGGGCAAGAATCATCTATCTTTAACCAACTAACCTGCTCGTCAGTGTGTATATGATAAGTCGGTCGTACTAGGTTTGGTTGGTCTAAAGAGGTTATCGACAATGAAGTGTATTATGGATAATCTAAATGTCGGTAAGTCAATGAACAGCCAAAGCACTGACAAAAACCACGTCGACTGTTATCTGAAGAGGCAAATTCAGTCACCGGTCCTTGTAACCACTGCACTTTGTCTGTATGAAAATCCATCCAGCTCATGACTACCGCACCAACGCTTTTACGACATTGATTACAATGGCAATGATCGGCTTCAAATGGCATACCGTTAACGTGATAACGTATCGCTCCACATAAACAACCGCCTTGTAATGCCATTTGAACACCTGCTACTTGATTGTTAGTCGTGTCATTCGATATCTGTCGCAGATGTTGTGTGCTGCTGAGTTTGTAGTTGGGCTTGCTGTTGCCATTGACGCAACAAAGTCACAAACTCTTTCGGTTCTCGATCTAAATTATCAATCGATAAATACACATGGTAACCCAATTGCTCGTTTAACGTTTGACAGCGATGACCAAACATTGCCAATACCCCACGGTAACGTTCACCATTGACCACTAGCGGCGTAAATTCAGCCCCCAAATAACCTTCTAAACTTTGTAAATCTTCATCTTGGGTGGCCGCAGTCATGAGTAATGGCCGCTGTTCGGTCAGTAAACCAGTGGCAAGACGGGGTGAAATACAGTCTAAAATGGGATTAATCTGTTTAAGCTTAACGCCAATATAAGGTAGCTCAATCAACTGCAAGTTTTGATTTACTCGGGCACAATCGACTCGTTGAATGTTATGCCATTCAATAAACACTTGGCCGCGGCGATGAAAAAATGCCACACCTGCAGCAGTTAGCTTAAAACTAACCGCCGGCTGATGCACTTTAGCGACACCTAAAATGAGTGCCACTGAGCCTAATGCAAAGAACAACATTCCTACGGCAAAAAAACCGTTAAGGCCGATAAAAATAATCAAGCTAGCCGTTAAACTAATGGCACCAACCACCGTTAAGGTTATGCCATTTCGTTTGGCAAAAGGGCTAATTAGTAACTCATCATTGACCACGGTTTGTCCTTTAAACTAAATATAATAAATAAGGTTTTTAATATCGCTTTACGTCTTTTAGCTAATACATTTAATCAGCAGTCATACCTTTAATATTAAGCCACAGCATGCCAACATATTCATGGATAGATTTTTGCGAAGCTAGCAGTTGATCTGCATCTAAACGCCACCAGAAACCTTGATGTGCAATAAAATCACTCGGTGCAGGCTGGGGTTGCATCCCTAATGAGGTGAATATCATCATCGCCCGCGGCATATGAGTTGCTGAAGTGACTAATCGAAATGGCTGCTGACCAATTCGCTGTTGTAAAGCATAGGCCTCTTCAATGGTGTCTTTGGGTTCATTAAAAGCCACAATACTGGCTTTGGGGATCCCTAACTCTTCTGCAGCTTGAGCCATAATGGTCGCATGAGCTGTCTTCAGATATCCGCCACTCCAACCACTCACAATTAAAGTGCATTGCTGTCCCAACCTAAACTGACGAACGCCTTCGGTTAAACGAGCCAGTGCTGTTGATGATAGTTGCTGCACTGCAGTATGGCCTTGTTGCTCACGATTGCCTGAACCTAATACCATCACAACACAAGAACCAGCAATCGGTTGATGATTAACGTTATGCTGTGATTCTAATGAATCTGCTAAAAAATAGCTCACTTGCGATTGGCTTGTTAATGTTAGCACCACGATAGCGGTAACCAAGAGCACTCGGCCAAATTGCAGTAACGTTACACGATTCGTTCGCCATAAAATGGCAGCCAGAACGAACAACATTATGCTAAAAGGAATTGGCATCACCAATTGTGACAACAGTTTTTTAAGCCAAAACATTAATTATTCACTTCGTTTATCATTATTGCGGCTAGTTTATCGTTATCGAGCACTAAAACAAACTCAAAACAAAAACGGCACCTTTAAGTGCCGTTTAATCTACTGTAATACTTAATGTATTTGCATATCGAGTAAGAAGTGATTACTTCTCGTCTTTGCCCCACAACCATGCTGCACCGCGAACACCAGATGATGCACCAAACTTATTTTTAACCACTTGGGTACCACATTCACGGCCAACAACATATTTGGGTAACACTTTAGGTAATTCAGTATAAATAGCTTCAATATTAGAGACGCCGCCGCCAAGTACAATCATGTCTGGGTCCATCATATTAATCACGTGTGCGAGTGAACGCGCTAAGCGATCGATATAACGTTCAAATGCGGCTGTGGCTAACGGATCGCCTTGTTGCATCATCTCAGAAATTTGAATACCGCTAGTGGCATCACCACCCGCTTCACGAAAATCACGAACAAAGCCTGTGCCAGAAATAAAGGTTTCAATACAGTCACGATTACCACAAAAACAAGTAGTGGTATTAAACTCATCTGCTGTCATCCACGGTAATGGGTTATGTCCCCACTCTCCGCCAATGCCATTACCGCCGCCATGGACACGACCGTTAATCGCAACACCTGCACCACAACCGGTACCAATAATGCCGCCAAATACAACCCCTTTACCAGCAGCTGCGCCATCAACGGCTTCTGATACTGCAAAACAGTTCGCATCATTAGCTACACGTACTTCACGGCTTAATACTTCACTTAAATCTTTATCCAGCGGATGACCGTTAATCCAGGTTGAATTAGAGTTTTTTACCAAGCCAGTAAACGGTGACACAACACCTGGAATGCCAACCCCAACAGAGCCGGTTTGGCCCGTTGCTGATTCTGCATCAGCCACTAAGCTGACAATGGCTTCAATGGTACCAGGATAGTTTTTTGGCGTTGGAATGCGCTTTCTGAAAATTTCAGATCCATCATCGGCTAAAGCCACTATTTCAATTTTTGTACCACCGAGATCGACGCCCATGCGCATCATAACTTGTCACTCCATTTGCTTATTATTAATTGGGGTTCCATATTGGGCTTGCAAGAGCTGATAACGATTAGCGCTATTTGCGTGCAAACCATGCCGATGAAGCAGCAATAAAATACGGATTTAAAATATTTTCTTTTTGGTTGTATTGCAGCGGTGTAAGCGCTGGATATTCAACAACCTGACCACCAGCACTTTCTAATACTGCTTGCGCTGCGGCGGTATCCCATTCACTGGTTAGGCCTAATCTTGGATACACATCTGCTTGCCCTTCGGCCACCATACAAAATTTTAATGAACTGCCGACACTTAACATTTGGTGTTCGCCAATAGTCTGTAAATAAGCGGCAACATCAGGGCTTACGTGAGAGCGGCTTCCGACTACAATAGGTGGCGATTGCAATGCTCTGTCACGAATATCTAATAACGATATTTGTCCGTTATATTCAAGCCATGCCCCTTGATCAACAATGCCGCTATAACATTTGTCTAATACTGGTGCATATACCACACCGGCAATGGCTTTACCTTGGTGAATAAGGGCGATGTTGACGGTAAATTCGCCATTGCGTTTAATAAATTCTTTGGTGCCATCTAGCGGATCGATCAACCAATACGTTTGCCACGTTTGTCGCTCTGCCCAGCTGATATCAGCCGCTTCTTCACTCATTACAGCAATATCAGCAAAATGCTGTTTAAGGCCAGCGACAATCACATTATGGCTGGCAATATCGGCTGCAGTAACAGGGCTATCGTCTTGTTTAACCTCAATCTGCAAATCAGTTTGAGCATAAACCTGCATAATCGCAGTACCTGCATCTTTAGCAATGGCGACTACCTGTTCTAGCTCAGCTAGAGAAAATGTAATGTTCGACAAATCAATTCCTTAAAATCTATAACGGCTTCAATACCATTAAGGTGCATTTGCTCCATTATGCCATTGTTGACATCATAAATTTATATAATCATTTGATCGCACTTAAACCAAAACACTCTGATCATGCCATTACATGCTTACAACATACTGACAACACCTCTAAACTTGCTCGATACTAAGCTAAACCACTCACCACTCAAAGCAAACAGTGCATCTTTGCATTCGTATTCAGTTAAAAATCAACATCATAAAATGACACTATTAGCTGGGATATCACAGTAAAAAACCATCGTCACTCACAGTGCTAGCTGATGATTATTGACTACATAAAACAAAATCCACTGTTAAAGCGCTGAGTCTAGTGACATAATTTCTGGTGCTATTTTGCCTAAGGTAACGTCAACACTGCCATCAATTGTTTCGCATCCAGCACCTGTTTTAGGTGATTTAGCACATTCATATACACGCACGTAATCCACTAACATCGACTGCGGAAAAATCGACTCATCGATACCGGTTTTATTCACGTTCGCGGCCCATGCGCCACCCACAGCAAGATTAAGTAACATGTGAAATGGCTGATTAAACGGTGCATCATAAGGTGCGTTGACCACATCACCATTATCATCGACATACTGGCTAAACCAACCCGATGCTCGTTGAGTGGCAAAATGAACATCATCGACATACCAACGGATTTCACCTTGTTGCCATTCAACAGCATACACATGGAAGTCGTCTGCAGGATTGAGGTCATGTGGTAAACGATATTCTGTGCCCGTATAAACATTGTTGGGCCATTGTTTACCGTAATGTAATGTGCCATGTACTGCAGACTCTGGCGCCTTATCGTCGGTAACAACCTTAAGGTTTACGGCCTCCATAATGTCTATTTCACCTGATCCAGCCCAAGGACCGTATACCCAATCTGTCGGTAACATCCATATCGCCGGCCAAGTCCCCTGACCTTGCGGTAATTTGGCGCGAATTTCAAAACGGCCGTATTTCCAATCACCTTTGTTTTTCGATACTAAACGAGCAGAGGTGTAATCTAATGTTTTCGATGTATCGTTTACGTCATAGCTTGGATCAGAATCATTTACTGCAGGCCCAGAAAAAGTTTCTCTTAATGCCGTAATCGCTAACAAACCATCACTAACTGCAGTATTTTCAGGCCGTGCGGTATAACACTGAGCCTCATCATTGCCACCACCATAACAATCAACGGCAAAGCTCCACCTAGCAGTGTCTATTTGGTTACCCTCAAACTCATCTTGCCAAACCAGTTGCCAACCTGATCCTGCGGTATTGGGTATCACTGTATCTGTTGCTTGTTCTGTTACATCATCAGCATTACAGCCAGACAGAAATATGACCGACAAAGTTAACGCAGTTAAGCAGGATACAAATGAATGATGCTTATTGAGCTTGTTCATTTTTGTCCTTATCCATTTATCGTTCTCTCTTTGCCGCACGCAGTAGTAAAACAACAAGCGTCGACAACCATTACTATTTAAAATTGAGTTTAACTAGCCCTATCTAATGACTCAGATAGGGCTAATTCGCTTTTAATTAGTTACATTGTATGGTGTTTTCTGCTGATGCTGCTTGAATGACCACATCACTAAAACGAATTTCCACTGCCGCGTCGGTGGCAAGGTAAAATGGCATCACAATTTTAGCAAAATCCATTGGTTCATCAGCAAAACATGCCAATGAAAAGCTTAAACGTTGCCATTCACCTAATTGAGTATTCACCTGCTTGGCAATATCTATTTGCTTACGACAATCACCTTCACATGCCATACCTAGCCATAACGGCTTTTGCAGTGCTTGTGTTGCATTAATACTCACTGATAACGTGGCATCACTATTACTGTAAGCCCTTAAATCACGAGGGAAATTACTAATTAACCCGACAGTGCCCAGCTCATTACCATTAAAAGATACCAAGCGCGCATCTTCTTGAACCACACGATCCATAGTACGAATGGTTAATGCGCTATTTTGCGCTACGCTACTGGTTAACCCTTGGCGCTCAGAAGCGTTAGCGATGAACATTGACCAAGGCGATTTCACTGCGCGCTCAAATAAAGGTAAATCTTCTAGTGTTTGAGTTGCAGCTAAATTGTCTTCCGACAAATTATCTAACACAACCGCATCACTGGCAGTAGATTGGTAAGTTAAGCCATAGCCATAAGGTATAAGCGGCTGATAATCAGCTTGTGCTTGTTTAGTGTTGTATTGGGCTAATGGCACATTAATCTGAGTTTGCTGAGGTGTCGCAGGCCATGAGAATGACAATTTACCGACAAAATCATGAGCAACTTTGCCATCAGCCTGAGTAAATAACACATCTGCAACGCCTTGCCCTTCAGAACCCGGTAACCAGGCTGCGACAAATGCATCAGAGCTGTTGAACTCAGCATTAACCCACATAGGACGGCCACTAATAAACACAGATACCACTGGAATACCTTGCGCTGTTAACTTCTGCAATAAAGCAAGATCACGCTTGTCTCCACGTTGATATTCTAAGTTATCAATGTCGCCGTTACCTTCTGCATACGGCTCTTCACCAAACACAACAATCGCAACATCTGGCTTTTGCTGTGGTTCAAATTCACCCGCAACACTTAATGTTGTTGTACCACCAGCTTGAGTGACCAATTTATCAATACCAGCGTAAATTGACGTAGCACCAGGAAAATCACTATTTTGGTTATCAGTACCCTGCCACGTAATGGTCCAGCCACCCGATTGTTTACCGATATTATCCGCGGCATCACCTGCAACCAACACCTTTGCATTAGGCGCTAAAGGTAATAAACCTTGATTGTTTTTAAGCAGTACTAAAGATTCACGAACGGCTTGACGTGCCACCTCACGGTGACTTGCTTGGCCAATTAATTCAGTTTTACCCGATAACGGCCGATTGGCAGGGCTAGGTTTGTCAAACAAACCTGCACGGAACTTAACCCGTAAAATACGTTTAACCGCATCATCAATACGCGCTTGGCTTATTTCACCATTATTCACCTGTGCAATGGTGTTTTCATATAACGGTTTCCAAGCGGCAGTTGGCACCATAAAGATATCTAAACCGGCATTGACGGCTTGCGCACACGACTCATTAGTACAATTTTCGATTTGTCCGTGACCGTTCCAATCACCCACAACAAAACCATCGAAATTTAATTTATCTTTAAGTACATCGGTTAACAGATATTTATTGCCATGATTTTTAACCCCATGCCAGCTATTAAATGATGCCATAACACTTTGTGCCCCAGCATTGAGTCCCCCCACATAGCCTTGTGCATGTATGTCATATAAGTCTTGTTCGCTGGCAATATTATCGCCTTGATCGATGCCATTTTCAGTGCCGCCATCGCCTAAAAAGTGCTTAACGGTTGAAATTACATGTTGATCAGATAAAAAGTCACCATTAACAGAACCTTGCAGGCCCTCAACGATGGCGTAAGAATAGGCTTTGACGATTTGTGGGTCTTCTGAATAACCTTCATAAGTTCGACCCCAGCGATCGTCTCTCACTACGGCAACTGTGGGTGCAAATACCCAATCGATACCGGTCACCATCACTTCTTTTGCCGTGATAGCGGCTATCTTTTCAATTAACTTAGGGTTATTAGCCGCCCCTAAACCAATGTTATGCGGGAACAAAGTCGCGCCGATAACATTGTTATGACCGTGTACGGCATCGGTGCCCCACATGGTTGGAATATTAATCCCATCAACACTGTCATCGACCGATGCTTGATACAAAGATTCCGCCAGTGCAATCCAATCTGCAGGCGTAGCATGTTTGTCATTGTTAGGGTATGCACCACCACCATTGAGATACGAGCCAAAACCATATTTACGCATATCTTCAACGGTAATATCGCGAATTTCAGGTTGGATCATTTGCGCGACTTTTTGATCTATAGTCATTTTAGCCACTAACGCATCAATTTTGGCTTCTAAAGCATCATCTTTGGCGATAGCAGGCTTAAGATCCGGCCAAATGGCTAATGACGACTTAGCTGCTGTATCACCAACCATGGCTGGGGTAACTGCAGTTTTTTTATCTTGTTGAGTGGCGTTGTTGTTCTCGCCGCACCCACTTAAGCCAAGCAATACGCCTAAGGCTATCAAGCTTGTTTTTGTCGGTGTGCTGACTTTATGCATGCACTGTAATTGAGTTAATCTCATGGTCTTCCCTTATACCTTATCTGCGAATGCTGGACGTTTTGCAGCACATCCAATCAAACCGTAATAACCAATAAATACATAACATAACAAAGGTAGAATAAAGGCTAATTGAATGCCTAAACTGTCAGCTAACATGCCTTGTAATAATGGTAAAACAGCACCTCCGACAATGGCTAAGCATAAAATACCCGAACCTTGACTGGTGTGCTGTTTTAAATCTTGTAGCGCTAAACTGAAAATGGTTGGGAACATGATTGAATTACACAAGCCGACTAGCAACAATGCCCACATGGCAACGGTACCGACACTCAACATGGCTGCTGCCACTAAAACACACGCACACAGCGCATTAAACGCGAGTACTTTGCCTGCGTTAATTTTTTGCATGACTGCAGCACCAATAAAGCGCCCAACCATCGCGCCACCAAAGTAGTAAGCAATGTAATGCGCAGCCTCCGATTCAGACACCCCGCCAATATCATCTTGAGTTAAAAAACTAATTAAAAAGCTGCCAATCCCTACTTCGGCGCCCACATAAACAAAAATACCCACGGCACCCAGCACCAAATGCGGGTATTGCCATGCGCTACCTTTTACAGCGGCATTAGACTGAGTGTCTCGTTTGCCCAGTAAAGGCAGTTTTAACAACATAAAAATGAATGCTAATACAAACAACGCACCCGCTAAAATAAGGTAAGGCGTTTGTACTGCAGAGGCTTGTTGCTGAATCGATAGCTGGCCAATCACTTCGCCAACCTCAGTGACTTTGCTGTCATGTTCAACGGTCGATAAAATTAACCAACTACCAAAAAATGGCGCCACCGTGGTGCCTAATGAATTAAATGCTTGGGTTAAGGTTAAACGAGACGATGCGGTTTCGGCTGGGCCTAATACGCTCACATATGGATTTGCTGATACTTGCAAGATGGTAATGCCCGAAGCCAGTACAAAAAAAGCAAATAAAAACATATTGTAAGAGCCATAACTGGCCGATGGATAGAACAGTAAACACCCTACACAAGCAATAACCAATCCGGTAATAATACCTTTTTGATAACCAATTTTACCGACTAGGGCTCCTGCCGGAATAGACACAATAAAATAGGCTCCGAAAAAGCAGAACTGTACCAGCATTGCTTGGGTGTAATTAAGGTCGAACATGTTTTTTAAATAAGGGATTAAAATATCATTTAAACAGGTTAAAAAGCCCCACATAAAAAATAACGAGGTTAACGCTATCAAAGCAAAACGAAAGTTGCCTTGCTGGTGAGTCGAATCGGCATTTGCCAACTCAGGTTGAAGCGGTGAAGTCGCCATGACATTCCCTTATTGTTGTTAATAGTTATCTTGGGTTGCAGTACATAACGCCATTGAATGGATACCAATAATCTCACGCCAAGAGTTAATTCCCCGTAAACCCTAGACATTTGACTGGTGATCATTTCCACACTTGAGCAAGCAGATAAGCATTCAATAATTAACCAAATCAATTATTGACCTTTGGATAATTAATCACTAATCTCAATGTAAGCGCTTTCATTTTTAACATATCGATAACTGATGTCAACGATTTTTAAACGCGAGAGCTTATTTTTTACTGCGTATCTATCACGGCGCAAGGCCTTTTATCAGGGTATTTCAACGTAATAAGTTAGTCATAAAAATAGACACAATTAAATAATACTAAGTGAATTTAAATATGAAAATTATGTTACCAGCCGATTCTAAAATGCATTCAAAAGCGTTCACCTTTGGTGTGGCGACTGCTTCTTTTCAAATTGAAGGCGCAGTGGATTCTCGTCTTCCTTGTATATGGGATACCTTTTGTGCGACTCCAGGCAAAATTCGTGATGGTTCTGACGGTTCGCAAGCATGCGAGCATGTAAAGTTATGGCGTGAAGATGTCGATCTAATTGAATCGCTAGGCGTTGACGCCTACCGTTTATCGATTTCATGGCCACGCGTAATGCATAAAGATGGCAGCCTCAATCCGCAAGGTGTGACGTTTTATACCGACTTACTCGATGAATTAAATCGTCGTGGTATTAAAACCTTTGTGACCTTATACCATTGGGATTTACCACAACATATTGAAGATAATGGTGGTTGGTTAAATCGCGAAACGGCCTATTTATTTGCAGACTACGCCGACAAAATCACTCAGGCATTCGGTGACAGAGTCTATTCATATGCAACCTTTAACGAACCATTTTGCAGTTCCTACTTAGGTTACGAAATTGGCGTTCATGCGCCTGGATTAGCAACCAAAGCGTTCGGTCGTCAATCTGCACACCATTTATTATTGGCTCATGGTTTAGCCATGAAAGTATTGCAAAAAAATAGTCCTAATAGCCAAAATGGTATCGTACTTAACTTCACGCCTTGCTATAGCGCGACAGACTCTGCAGCAGATGTTAACGCCGCAAGTAAAGCCGATCAGTACTTTAATCAATGGTACATCAAACCACTGTTTGACCGTTGTTACCCTGACATTATTAATGACTTCGCCGCTGAAGATATGCCCGTTATTGAACAAGGCGACTTTGATATTATTGCTCAACCTATCGACTTCTTAGGCATTAACTTTTACACCCGTGCGGTCTATAAAGCCGACCCAGTAAATGGCTTTAGCCAAATCGATATGGTCGACAAACCTAAAACAGATATTGGCTGGGAAATATACCCACAATCCTTCACCGACTTATTAACCTCTTTGCATGCACTTTATCCTTTACCGCCGATCTACATTACCGAAAACGGTGCGGCAATGGATGATAAATTGCAAGACGGTAAAGTGGATGATCAAGACAGACTCGAATACTATAACGCTCACTTAAATGCAGTAAATAATGCCATTGAACAAGGCGTTAATGTTGTAGGATATTTTGCGTGGAGTTTAATGGATAATTTTGAATGGGCTGAAGGCTATTTAAAACGTTTTGGGATTGTTTATGTTGATTATACAACTCAACAACGCACCCTGAAAGCCAGCGCCTATGCGTATCGAGAATTTATAAACTTAAGAAAATAATATGTTAACCAGATAAAGCCGTTGTATAAAACGGCTTTGTTCTATTCAAACAGTTGCATCATTTTAACAAATAACAACAATTGAGGCATGTATGATAAGCACCAGAGAAAAAATAGCTTACGGGCTCGGGGACACTGCCAGTAATATTGTTTTCCAAACTGTTATGCTGTTTTTAACCTTTTTCTATACCGACATTTTCGGTATTTCGCCAGCATTTGTCGGCACCATGTTTCTAGCTGTACGCTTAATTGATGCGGTCACCGACCCATTGATGGGCGCGTTGGCAGATAGAACCAATACCCGTTGGGGTAAGTTTAGACCCTACCTATTATGGTTTGCCCTACCCTTTGGTTTTATCAGTGTTTTAGCCTTTACTACTCCTGATTTAACTGAAGACGGCAAAATGATTTATGCCTTCGTTACTTATACCGCACTCATGATGGTCTACACCGCCATTAATATCCCATATTGTGCATTAGGCGGCGTGTTAACAGCCGACCCAAAAGAGCGAGTGTCAGTACAATCTTACCGTTTTGTATTTGCAATGCTCGGTGGTTTATTGGTATCAGGTTTAACCTTACCCCTAGTAGAATTTTTAGGTGAAGGCGATCAAGCCAAAGGTTACCAACTGACTATTGCCGCCATGAGCGTTTTGGGTGTTGCGATGTTTCTTGCCTGTTTTTGGGGTACTAAAGAGCGTTTACACCCGCCAGCGGATCAACAGTCTAGCTTTAAGAAAGACTTTACCGATATGCTCAAAAATGACCAATGGCGTGTGTTAGCTATTGCGGCAGTGTGTTTATTATCAGGCATGGTGTTACGCACTAGCTTAGCGATTTACTACGTTAAATATTTCCTTAACATGCCTGACTCCATCACCCTATTTATCACTCTGGGTATGGTTGGCAATATATTTGGCTGTATTTTAGCAGAACCTTTGGCTAAACGCTTTTGTAAGGTCAAAGCTTATATCACTTTGCAACTGCTTGCGGCAGCGATGTGCGTAGTGAGCTACTTTGTACCTAGCGATCAAGTCGTGCTCGCCTTTGGAATGTTTATTATCTGGGGCTTTACGTTCAACATGGCCACCCCATTACTTTGGGCAAAAATGGCTGATGTTGTCGATTATGGCCAATATAAAAATGGCGTACGCATTACCGGGATGATTTATTCCTCAGTGATTTTCTTTATCAAACTGGGTGTTGCCATTGGTGGTGCTTCTGCGGGGTGGTTATTAGCGGGTTATGGTTATCAGCCTGATACCCTGCAAACGGAGCATACTCAGCAAGGTATATTATTATCATTCACTATTTACCCTGCGATTGGATCTTTAGTCGTGGCTTTTGTAATGCGCTGGTACACTTTAGATAATCAAAAAGTGGACCAAATTCACTTAGAATTAAATAGAGAAGCAAAATAAAAGCATGTTAATCTTGGAGCCATGTGCTCCAAGACGGCTTTTTAATACTCATTATATGGCAACTATTTACGATGTATCAGTGATGGCTGGTGTGTCTCTGGCGACTGTGTCCCGAGTCATGAACAACAACACCAAAGTAAGCGATAAAACCAAACAAAAAGTACTCGATGCAATGAAAGCGTTAGGTTACCGACCTAATACGATTGCACAGTCACTCGCCTCGAACTGTTCAAACAGTGTCGGGGTTTTGGTGTCTCAGCTTGACGGTCCTTTTTACGGTCCCATGATGACCGAAATTGAAACAGCCCTTAGAACAGCTAACAAGCACGTGATTATTGCTGCTGGTCATAGTGACGAGAAACAAGAAAAAGAAGGGGTTGAGTTTTTAATGAGTCGCGGCTGTGATGCATTAATTTTGGATGTTGAAGCGGTATCAGACGATTACCTAATCGAGCTCAGTAAAGGTTCAACGCCGGTGGTATTTATTAACCGCTATATCGATTCGATTAAGGAACGCTGTGTTTATCTTGAAAATGAACAAGGTGGTTTCATGGCAACAGAACACATTTTATCTCTTGGTCATAAACACCTCGCCTATATCTCAGGGCCACTGTTTAAACTCGATGTTCGTGATCGCTTAAAAGGCCATAAAAGAGCATTACAGCAATACCATATTCCGTTTGATGACACACTTTGTTATGAAGGAGACTTTCGTGAGCTTGGTGGGAGTAATGCTATGGAATATTTGTTGTCATTGAACAAACCCATCACAGCTGTAGTGTGTGCTAATGATCAGATGGCCTCAGGCGCTATTGCTGTGTGTTTGGAGCATGGATTGCGTGTTCCGGAAGATATTTCATTTATCGGTTACGATAATATCCCTTTCCCGCAATATATTTCACCTAAATTATCTACCGTCAGTAACCCCATTAACGAGATGGGTAAAATGGCCGCTCGCTGGGTACTTCGACAAGTTTACAACAATAAAGACGTGGTAATTGAACGCTCATTTCAGCCAGAATTATTTATTCGTGATTCAGCCAAAGCGGTTAACCTAAAAAGTCAATAACTTGAATTTACAAGGCAGATAACATGAGCATATATCATTAATTGTTCATGTTATTTAGCAACGGTATTGGCTCATAATGCAGTCGCTATTAGCTAATACAGCAACTATTAACGAGTGTAATAACTATTAACATTTGATTTTTGATACGACCCACTAATAACAAGTAAGCCTCTCACATATTCACCGCTAACATAACACTCAGTATTTAAGGGAAACTCCAATACCTGCTCACGACTGACATTATTACGATTACCTGAGCTAGGTGATTACTGGCATGTTCAAGTCACTTATCAGCTCCCCTTTTCACCAAACAATATAATAGTTCAACGTCTCTAACATTCAATGTAAAACCTTCACCACCATTGTTGCTTTAATAAGGTATCTATATTGAACGAGCCAGCGCTGATGATAGTAATAGGATGAAGTCAAAGGCGAGAGTGTTAACCCTATTGATTGACAACCATGCCACCCAAATACATGACAACACCTTAGCTTATGCCTCTGAGCACACCTTATTCGAGCCCAATAATAAGATAAGTCATAAATATAATTGGTAACAATCTAACCCACAAAAGAAAGCGCTTACATTTTAGTGCGGAAATAAACATTAAATTAAAAACATTTAAAAACAATAGATAACAACATTAAGTATAAATAAATCTACATCTGAGTTAATGAAATGTAATAATTCGAACTTGTTTTTGTTGACTGCGGTCACATTTTACACTAGTTTTATGTAAGCGCTTACATTAGATGTTTTATAACCCTACAATTATAAATAATGATTACTGCGTGGATAGAGAATTAAAAAAACGATTTGCGCCTAACCCGCAATATTGAGAGAAGTAAAATCTAGTCAATGGGGATTTCCTAGATGAAAACAACAAAATTTACAAAAACTAAGCTTGCGACCAGTTTATCGCTAGTGCTTGGTGTGAGCAGTATGTTACCAGCCTATGCTGCTGATGAAGCAAGTGAAGAAAATATCGAAGTAATATCGGTTACTGGTATTCGTGGCAGTTTAATTAAATCAATGGATGTGAAACGTTCATCAAGTGGAGTCGTTGACTCTATTTCAGCTGAAGACATTGGTAAGTTTCCTGATACCAACCTAGCGGAATCGTTACAGCGTATTACTGGTGTATCGATTGACCGTTCTAACGGTGAAGGCAGTAAAGTATCCGTGCGTGGTTTTGGTCCAGACTACAACTTGATCACCCTCAATGGTCGTCAAATGCCTGTGACTACAGGTTCGCGCTCATTTGATTTTGCTAACATCGCTTCTGAAAGTATCAGTGGTGTTGAAGTACACAAAACTAGCCAAGCTTCAGATTCAACCGGTGGTATTGGTTCTACTATTGATATTTTAACGCATAAGCCATTCAGCTCTCCGGGCTTAAAAGCCACATTTGGTGTAAAAGCAGTTGATGATCAATCAACCGATAATGGCTCAGTTACCCCTGAGTTATCAGGTTTATACTCAAACACGTTTGCTGATGATAAATTTGGTATTTCACTCTCGGCCAGTTATCAAGAGCGTGAAAGTGGCAACCAACAAGCACAGGTCGGCACCGGCTGGCGTAGCTTCCCAGGTTCTGCTGACAACAGTGATTGGGGCGGCGTTGCTAAAGACAGCACCCAAGTTAATCGTCCTGGTGATAGCGATATTTATTCAGTTCCGCAAACCACTGTTTATCGTTTTGAAGAACAACAACGTACCCGTACTAACGGCCAGTTAGTATTACAGTACAGCCCTGTTGATAGCGTAGTCGCAAGCTTAGATTATACCTACATGCGTAACGACATCGACACTCAATCGAATGACGTATCAGCATGGTTTAACTTCGTTCCGTCTGAAAACGTATGGTCTGATGGCCCTATCGCCTCACCACTTATTTATTCTGAAACTTATGGTTCACCTGCTGATTTATCTATGGCGGCTGGTGATTATGGCGTACGTAACGAAAGTGGTTCTTTAGGTTTTAACCTTGAGTGGCAAGCAACAGATAACTTAAAGCTGACATTTGATGCGCACAACTCGGTTGCGGAAAACAAACCAAACAACCTTTATGGTTCAAACAACAATTTAAGTACTGCAGCGTTTGTGCGTACCAGCGCGGCAACTGACTTTAGCGGTGACTTACCAGTGCTTGCTGTTGGTGGTGGTAATGCAGTGACGCCTGCAGACATGATGCTTACCGGTTCTGTTTTTGGTAACGCACGTAATAAGTCTGAAATTGATCAATACCAATTTGACGGTGAATACTTATTTGAAGATGCAGGTAGCATCGACTTTGGTGTAGCGCTAACTAACGTTAACAACCACTCACAAAGCGTCAACGTTCAGCGTAACGATTGGGGTGGCGTAGGTTCTGCAGGTGACTTTGAAGATGCATGGTTCCCAGCTGATACCATTCATGACAAATTTGACGCTAATGGCGGCGATTTCTCTCTGTCAGACGGTAACTTCGACGTTTTAGATACCATTTTCATGTGGGATTTTGCATCAGTACGTGATTTTGCAGCAGCAAACTATGCTTCTGCAGTAAGCGGTGATTGTGGTAATGGCTTCTGCCCTTCTACTAATTATGCTGCTGAAACTGACCGTTATACTGAAGAAGAATCACAAGCCGTTTATGTACAGTACAACTACGATAATGAAATTGCCGGCATGCCATATGACGTGCATTTCGGACTTCGTTATGAGCAAACTGATGTCACCTCGACCGCTGCCGTTGCAGGATACGATGGCGCAAATTGGATTGCTGAAACTGAAATTGCATTAGTGGGTACTGGTGAACAAGTATTTGAAACTAAAACCGGTGATTACGACTATTTACTACCAAGCTTCAACTTTAATATTGAAGTAGTAGAAGATGTCATGCTTCGTGCGGCATACAGTGAAACCATTGGTCGTCCTAGCTACACAGATATTCAAGGCGGTACGGTATTAGCGACGCTTGCCAATAGAAGTAATGGTGGTGGTTCTGCAGGTAACCCTACATTATTGCCGCTCGAGTCTGAAAATATCGACTTCTCTGCTGAGTGGTATTACGCCCCATCAAGCTACGTGTCTGTTGGATACTTCCGTAAAGACACTAAAAACTTTATCAGTTCTGAAACAGTTAAAACCACAAACGGCATTTATAACCCAGCATCTGGTGATTTATATAAAGCTGCTGTGGCCGCAACGGGGACAACTGAAGCTGGCGCTGTTCGTGATTATATTTTCGCAAATTATGCTGATAATGCTGCTGTAGATGCCACCAATCAAATTATTAGCGGCAGTGCAGCTAATAATGATGAATTGTTGAACTTTAATATTTCAACGCCATCAAATAGCTCTAATAACTCAGTCATTGATGGTTGGGAGTTTGCGGCTCAACACTTCTTCGGCGAAAGCGGATTTGGTGTAATAGCCAACTACACCTTGGTTGATAGTGATCAGGCTTACGACAACTTCTCATTTGATGCACAGTCAGCATTAATCGGTATCAGTGACACTGCTAATGCGGTATTGGTGTACGAGAATTATGGTTTCCAAGCTCGTATCGCATACAACTGGCGTGATGAGTTCTTAAACTCTACAGGTCAAGGTACTGGCGCTAACCCACAGTACACAGAAGCTTACTCGCAAATCGATTTGTCTGTTAGTTATGATGTCGAATCTGTTGAAGGCTTAACCGTGTTTTTCGAAGGACTTAACATTACTGAAGAGTACATCCGTGTTCACGGTCGTGCAGAAGAGCAAGTGTTAAACCTAACCGAAACCGGCGCTCGTTATAGTTTAGGTGCTCGCTACACTTTCTAGCCTATAGCGTAATGCAATAGTCATTGAGTGATATTTCGGCTAATACCCCAGTGTTAGACGGAATTCACTCAAGTTCCCTTTCAGGTCGTTGAGGTGCCAGCCTTTGTCACCTCCTTTTATTGCAACATATTGAGTAACAAGGACGTTACTATTTTTTACGCCTAGTTGTTTGAAACCATACACGCAAAACATAAAAAAACTATTACTTGAATGTGCTGACATTTTATTGAATGCTAGTTAATGTGTTCTTTAAGCAATCAGATTTTTAGATTCATCAGAATAAAAATAATAATCACGCCAAAAGCGTAGGTAAAGATGATGCAAAAACCAATAACCGAAATAGTCATCGTTGGAGGCGGTACAGCTGGTTGGATAACTGCCGGTTTGTTGGCCGCTGAACATAATGTTGATAACGGTGTTTTAGCTCACTCTCCCAAACTCAATATTACTTTAATCGAATCACCGGATGTGGCCACTATTGGCGTAGGTGAAGGCACTTGGCCTTCAATGCGCTCAACCCTGAGCAAAATTGGTATCGATGAGAACGACTTTATTCGCCAATGTGATGCTAGCTTTAAACAGGGCTCTCGGTTTATCAATTGGTGTGCAGACCCACAAAGCAAGGTCACTGACAGCTATTTACATCCCTTTAGTTTGCCCCACGGTCACCAAAAACTCGACTTATGCCAATATTGGCTGCCTCATGCCGAACAAGTCAGCTTTGCCGAAGCCGTTTGTAGCCAGCAAGTATTAACTCAGCTTGGTTTAGCCCCCAAAAGCATTGCCACTGCTCAGTATCATTTTCAAAATAACTACGGCTACCACCTTAATGCCGCTAAGTTTAGTCAGTTACTCACAGAGCATTGCACTCAAAAACTCGGCGTCACCCATATTCGCGACCATGTCAGTCAAATTATTAATAACGATCATGGCGACATCGACAAGCTGATCACTAAACAACATGGCGAAATCAGTGGCCAGTTATTTATCGACTGCACCGGCGCAAAATCTCTACTGTTAGGTGAACACTTGCAAGTGCCTTTTTTATGTCAAAAATCGGTGCTTTTCAATGATCGCGCACTAGCGATACAAGTCCCCTACACCGATGCAAATAGCCCTATTGCGTCTTGCACACACTCAACTGCACAGTCAAACGGTTGGATTTGGGATATAGGCCTACCAACGCGTAAAGGTGTCGGCTATGTATATTCATCAAGCCATACCAATGACATAGATGCACAGCAAACATTGTTTAATTATCTCGGTGTTGATGGCGCTGCAGCTGACAAATTGGAACCGAGACAACTGACGATTAACCCTGGGTATCGTGCTAAATGCTGGCAAAATAACTGTATTGCTATCGGGATGGCAGCAGGCTTTATCGAACCATTAGAAGCGTCGGCTTTGGCATTAATAGAATGGACTGCATCTACCTTAGCCCAACAATTACCACCCAATCGTATGGTGATGGACACGATTGCTACGCGTGTTAACGAGCGCTATCAACTACACTGGCAACAAATTATCGACTTTTTAAAGCTGCATTATGTGATAAGCCGACGTGAAGCTGATGGTTATTGGCGTGACCATCGTGAGTCAAACTCAATCCCCGACAGCTTACAAGCCATGCTCGAATTATGGCGTTATCAAACACCGAGCCAACAAGATATTAGTTATAAAGAAGCCTTATTTCCGGCAGCCAGTTTTCAATATGTACTTTATGGCATGGGCTATAACACCCAATTGCCCAATCATGTGAAACCGTCAATGCAACAATTGGCACAGCGACTGTTTAATGACAATCAACAGCGCACCCAAGCGCTTGCTAAAAACCTGCCGAGTAATCGCGAGTTACTCGATAAAGTTGCGCAATATGGTTTCCCTAAGCTTTAAGACATGACATAAATAATCACGATAACAACGCAAATAAGATTACAGACAAAATTCACTTACAATAATCATAAAAATACGACGTATTTGAACGAATAAGATAGGACATTAAAATGAGCCAACATGTATTACTAAACAGCATTGAACATAAAGACGTAAAAGTGATGACTCATCGCTCTGCTGCACTAGGCGATAACCTTTGGTATAGCGTGACATTTCCGCAAGAGTTTCGCAGCGTGCAAGCCCACTACCCGATCTTTTTTCATAAAGATACTGCCACAGGTCAGTTTTACGCGGTGGCACTTTTTGGTTTTCAGCAGAATGACAACGTGTTTTTAAGCGATCAAGGTTGGAGCGCATCATACGTGCCGCTTACTGTGCGTCGCCAACCTTTTCTAATTGGCCAACAAACCGTACTAGAAGATGGTGTAGAACGTCAGCAACGCGTTATTCATGTGGACTTAGACCACCCTAGAGTCAGCGAAACCGAGGGTGAAGCCTTGTTTTTACCTTACGGTGGTAACACCCCATTACTCGATGAAGTCGGCGAAATTCTCGAGGTCATCCATCATGGTTTACAAGATGGTCAACGCTTTGTCGATGCCTTGATTGAACATCAATTGCTAGAATCCTTCACTTTAGATATTGAGTTAGACAACGGTCAAAAAAATCAGATGATCGGTTTTTATACCATCAATGAAGAAACCTTAGCCGGGTTGTCTGCTGACGCATTAGCAAAGCTACATCAGCAAGGTTACTTGCAAGCCATTTACATGACATTAGCCTCGCAAAGCAATGTACGAGACTTACTTAATCTCAAGAATGCTCAAGGTTAATAGTGATGACAACGGCCCAGACTCAGCACGTCGAACACATCAATGAATGTACATTAGAGAGTGTCATTGATTTAATCCGTGATGCCGACAAACCTATGGTATTTAAGGGATTGTGTCGCCATTGGCCGTTAGTCCAAGCAGGATTAGAGTCTACAGAAAGCGCAATGACTTACCTGCGCCAGTTTTATCAAGGTATGCCAGTAACAGCGTATTATGTCCCGCCAGAACAACACGGTAGAGTGTTTTACAATGAACAACTTGATGGTTTTAATTATCAAGCTGGCCGATTGGACTTTAATCAACTGCTTGACCGATTAAGCCAAGAAATGATTAAAGACATGCCTGCGGGAATGTACATGGGCTCGACCGACATTCACCAATGTTTACCCGGTTTAGGGGCACAAAACAGTTTAGATTTAGCGCCCATGCAACCCTTAACCAGTATTTGGTTGGGCAATCAAACCAAGGTCGCTGCTCATTATGACTTTCCGCTAAACCTAGCGTGTAACGTGGTCGGAAAACGTACCTTTACCCTATTCCCACCCGAACAAATTAGTAATTTGTATGTTGGCCCAATGGAACTGGCACCCGGTGGCCAAGACATCAGTCTCGTTGATATGGCGAACCCCGACTTTGAACGTTTCCCGCGTTTTCAGCAGGCATTAGACGCCAGCCTAACAGCAGAGCTAAGCCCTGGTGATGTGTTATTTATTCCCAGCATGTGGTGGCACCATGTTCGCGGCGTCGATGATTTTAACGTACTCATTACCCACTGGTGGCGCGATACTCCAGGCTTTTTAGGCCGCCCTAACAATGCCTTATTGCACAGCATATTAAGCTTACGCTCTCTGCCTAAAGCTCAGCGCCAAGCATGGAAATCGATATTCGAACACTACATTTTCGATCATGATGATGTCGATGACAGTCATATTCCCGACAATGTGAAAGGCATGCAAACTAAGCCATTGGACGAATTAACGGCCCGCAAAATACGCGCAGACTTAATCAATAAATTAAAACGATAATGCTGAACACAGCAAGATATCAAGCCAAACAGGATGCCCAAGATGAATAAATCAATCAAAAAAGTTGTCATTGCCGGTGGTGGAACCGCAGGTTGGATGGCCGCAGCCGCCTTTAGCAAACTGTTGGGCAAAAATCTTGAAATTGTATTAGTAGAATCTGACGAAATTGGCACTGTTGGTGTCGGTGAAGCAACCATTCCAACTTTGCATATTTTCCATCGTTTACTGGGCTTAAAAGAACAAGATGTTATGGCGGCCACTAATGCTACCTTCAAGCTCGGTATCCAGTTTGAAAACTGGCATGACGTCAACAAAGACTACCTGCATTCATTTGGCTTTTTAGGTAAAGACTGCTGGGCTTGTGGCTTTCAACACTTTTGGCTTAAGGGCAAACAACAAGGCCTAGTAAGTGACATTGGCGACTATTGCACCGAGCATTTAGCCGCTCGCCAAGGGCGATTTGCCGTGCTACCCAATCAAGATTACAACCATGCTTACCATATGGATGCGAGCCTTTACGCTAAATTTTTACGTAAATTTGCCGAACACCATGGCATGACCCGCATCGAAGGTAAAATCGCCGACGTATTACAACACGACGACACGGGTAATATCCGCGCGTTAAAGCTTGAAAATGGCGCGTTAATTGAAGGCGATTTATTTATCGACTGCACCGGATTTAAAGCGTTGCTTATTGAGCAAACCTTAAACACTGGCTTTGAAGATTGGAGCCACTGGTTACCGTGCGACAGTGCGATAGCAGTACAAACTGAAGCGGTTCAAAAACCAATTCCATATACTCGCTCGATTGCCCGTGAGTCTGGTTGGCAATGGCGTATTCCGTTGCAAACCCGCACCGGCAATGGTTTAGTGTTTTGCAGTAAATACATTTCTGATGCTGATGCGACTGAATTATTGCTCAATAACATTGAAGGCGCGCCGATCAATCAACCTCGGGTGATTAAGTTTAAAACGGGTACTCGTCGTCAACATTGGAACAAAAACTGTATAGCAATAGGGTTAGCTGCCGGCTTTTTAGAGCCATTAGAGTCCACCAGCATTCATATGATCCAACGCAGCATAGTGCGCCTATTACAGCTGTTCCCGTCGCAAGGCATTATAGATACCGATATTGCTGAATTCAATCAACAAACTAAAGTTGAAATGGATAACATTCGCGACTTTATTATTTTGCATTACAAGGTCACTGATCGCGAAGACAGTCGCTTTTGGCGTTACTGTAAAAACATGCCAATTCCAGCTTCATTACAACATCGTATCGACATGTTCAGCCAATCAGGCAAAGTCTATAAATACGGCAATGAATTGTTTGGTGAAAGCTCGTGGATACAAGTGATGATGGGCCAAGGCTTAATGCCAAAAGAATATCATCCTATTGTCGACATGATGGACGAAGCGGAATTAACCAGCTTTTTAAACAGCATTAAAGCAACGGTAAAACGTAAAGTTGATACCTTGCCAGCGCACCATGATTTTGTGCAGCATTACTGTAAATCAGCCAGCATGTAAGGTTGTAACATGACAACCGACTCATCGAACAACCAAACGATATCAAGCAAGAATACTCTATCAAGCAAGAGTATTATCAAGGTGGGGCCATTTACGCCCCACATTGAGTTTATTGGCCTACAGCAAACGCCGGTGATTATCATTGATGACTTTGGAGCTGATCTTTCGCCGCTAATCGATATTGCGATAGATGATAGTCAATTTAATCAAGACCAAGGTTCATACTATCCAGGGCAGCGCGCATCGCTGCCCAAGCAATATGTAATCGACGTGATTAATGCGGTATACCAGTTAATATACGATACCTACAAGGTGTCACACTCGTTACGCTTAAAGCCCCAACAATGCGTGTTTTCGGTTATCGACAAGCCTGCAAAACGTTTATTGCCGCTGCAATGCATGCCACACTTTGACACCCCAGACCCGCACTATTTTGCGATTTTGCACTATCTCAATGATGGTGCTCATGGGGATACTGGATTTTTTCGCCATAACGCCACGCAATATGAACAGATAACACCACACAACATTGACCATTACTTTAATCAGGCACAGCCGGTTGTCGATGCACAACAAGCGCTGACGCCTGATTATGTGGTCGATAGTAATGATCACTACACCCTTTATCATCAGGTTCAATATCGGCCAAATCGTTTAGTCATATATCCCGGTAACCTACTCCACTCGACGTTAGTCAACCCAGCAACCGACATCGACAGCAGTCCTAAAACAGGACGACTAACCGCGAATATCTTTATCAATTTCAAATAACACAGGGACCTCGTTATGGCTAAGCCACAGCACGGCAACATCTCGTCAAATAATAAAAAGAAAGCGCTTACAGCATGTGTTTCATCACTTATATGCTTAGGTGTCAGCCACGCTGCACTGGCGGCACACCCAACGATTACCCCACAAACCTTACATGCATTAACGGTGTTACCAGATAATGAAAAGCTGCGTATTGGCGAGCGTATCAGCCAAGTCGAAGATGACATTAACCGCTTATTGCCTCAATTAACCTTAGAGGAAAAAGTGTCATTAGTGCATGCTGCGGGCAAGTTTCACATACCTGCTATTGAGCGCGTAGGCATACATGAAATGTGGATGTCAGACGGCCCACACGGTGTGCGCTATGAGATCGATCGCAACTCATGGGCACCCGCAGGATGGACTAACGATTACTCAACTTATTTACCGCCATTAACTGCCATCGCCGCCAGTTGGGATCTCAACATGGCCACGCTGCACGGCAATGTGCTTGGCGCCGAAGCACGTCATCGCAATAAAGATCTTATTTTGGGCCCTGGTGTAAACCTCGCGCGCCTACCGTTATATGGGCGTAACTTTGAATACATGGGTGAAGACCCATTTTTAGCAGCTAGCTTAGTAGTGCCCGAAATTAAAGCGATTCAGGCCAATGATGTCGGCGCCACCGTAAAGCATTATGCCCTTAATACCCAAGAGCTAAACCGCACAAAAGTAAATGCCAAACCTGATGAGCGCACCTTGCGTGAAGTGTATTTACCAGCGTTTGAAGCGGCGGTAAAACAAGCCAACGTACATGCCATTATGGGCGCCTATAACGAATTTAGAGGCACTAACGCCAATCAGAGCGAGCACTTAGTCAATACTATCTTAAAAGGCGAATGGGGCTTTCAAGGGGTGTTACTTACCGACTGGAACGTCGACATCAACACTTATGATGCCGCCATGAACGGCCTTGATATCGAAATGGGCACAGATGTCGCTGATTTTGACGATTACTTTATGGCAAAACCGCTACTCGAGATGCTTAACGCTGGTAAAGTACCAGTATCGGTACTTGATGATAAAGTCCGCCGTATTTTACGGGTGCAACTCAGCATCGGCATGATGGATAAACACCGTTTATCCGGCGAGCGTAACACTCAAGCTCACCGTGATGATGCTCGCACACTTGCCACCAATGGCATTGTATTACTTAAAAACGATAACAAGGTATTACCGCTTCACGCTGACAAACTTAAACATGTCTTGGTACTTGGTCCCAATGCCGATAAACGCCATGGATTTGGTGGCGGCTCATCAGAAGTTAAAGCACTCTACGAAATCAGCCCATTAGCGGGTTTAAAAGCCAAACTGGGTGACAAGGTCGACATTCAACTAATGCGTCCAGCCAGCAGCCAGTTTATGCCGATACCCAATGACTATCTCACCACTCGTCATTGGACAGGCACGCCATCGTGGCAAATTAATTATTACAATGACAACAAAATGACCCAGCTCGCCAGTGAATCATGGATAGCCGATCCGCAATTTAATGCCAAAGGCCAAAAACAGTTTGTCGATATTAAAGCCAACATCAAACCTATCGAAACGGGCAGCCACAGTTTTAACATAAAAGCTGACGGCCAAGTGGCATTGTACATTAACGATACACTGCTGATCGCCAGCACCCAAGCAAACCAAGGACATGTTATCAGTAAAGCCATGACCTTAACTGCTGGTGAAACTTACGCGGTGAGCTTACGTTACCAAGGCGACAAGCAAGCCACCTTAGGCTGGGAAACACCCAACAGTTTGTACAATACCGAACAAGAGTATTTAGCGGCAGCTAAAAAAGCCGATGCGGTGATCTACTTTGGCGGCTTAAGTCATGCTGATGACCGCGAGTCTATCGACAGACCTGACATGGTATTGCCTGGCCAACAAGATGAGGTCATCGCCAAACTGCTCAAAGTGAATCCAAATACTGTGGTGTTTATGATTGGCGGTTCTGCGGTAGAAATGCCGTGGGCAGATAACGCTAAAGCGGTTGTGTGGGGCTGGTATGGCGGTATGGAAGCCGGTAATGCTTACGCGGATATGTTATTGGGCAATCAAAACCCTAGCGGTAAAATGCCAATTACCTTACCGAAAAAGCTCACCGACACTGCGCCAATAGCGTTAAACGATTACAACGCCACTGAATCACTTTATAGCGAAGGGGTATTTATTGGTTATCGCTGGTTTGAACAGCAAAATATTGCGCCGTTATTTGCCTTTGGCCATGGCTTGTCTTACAGCCAATTTGATTACAGCAACATCCGTCTTTCAAGCGCTGACATTGCAAATGATGACACTATCACAGTTACTGTCGATGTCACTAACACCAGTAAAGTCGATGGTGCCGAGGTAGTGCAATTGTATTTGCACGACGTTAAAGCCAGCGTACCGCGTCCCGCAAAAGAGCTAAAAGGCTTTGATAAGTTATGGTTAAAGGCAGGTGAAAGCAAAACAGCTAGCTTTACGCTAACCCAACGCGACTTATCGTTTTGGGACGTTAACACTAATAATTGGTTAGCCGAATCAGGCCAGTTTGAAGTGATGATTGGCGCATCGGTTGCCGACATTCGTTTGCGTAAACGCTTTGACTATCAACATAAAGCCAAACCTTAGCGGTTCAACTTAGTCTCTTATAACCCAACAACTGCCTGCGCCACATTATTCTGTTGGCGCAGGCAGCTCCAAACGTTAACGCTCAATAAATGTCATCAGTTGCTCGGTTAACCTTGTCGATAATGCGCTTTCACCCGCATGATTAAGCAGTAATGCCACACATTCTGCTGTGCATAAACCACCTTCAATTTGATTGCGCCTAAGTGGGTATATCGATTTAGGTGGATTCACTAAAGACACTTTAGGCAATTCCTTTAGATAAGGGCTCTGATTAAAAATTTTGCGCGCTTCTTGCCAAGTGGCATCGATAATCACTAAATATTCAGGCGACGCTAATGACAAACCAGCCTCTTGCGTAGTGTCATCACTTGGAAACACTAAGCCTACTTTACCCGCTTCAATCGCAGCCAATAATTCAGCATCGGGCTGTTTGCGGTGCCACTCAACCACCCGCGCGCTATCGCCTAAAACGTGTTTGACTAATTGGCCGGTATTATTAGCACGATCCATTTCTCGTGAATGCGTTAGTAAAATAATTTTCAACATAATTTTAAAAATAACACCTATAAAATGAACCGCTTAACGCCGTAATGACATACCGCAATACCAAAGTAATAAAAACATAACGTCGATAAACACAATTCAATAACCTGAAACGACTGCTTACGATAGACCAATACATTAACGCTATGAAAATACGATATACTCTCGAAAAATCGATTTAGTGTCGCGACCTAATCGATTATAACCACCGTATTCTACCCATAAACCCAAGTTCAGGTTATTTAATGATACTACAGCAAGTTATTGCATTATTTTTCACTATGTTAATTTTGGCGATACTACCGGGACCGGCAGTGTTTGCCGTGGTATCAAGAGCATTTTCAAATGGGTTCAAGCATGGCGCTTTTATTACCCTTGGCGTGCTGATGGGCGACTTTGTTTACATCCTATTAGCCTTGTTTGGTTTAGCTGCCATTGCCAATGCGATGGGGCCAGCGTTTGAAATAATAAAGTACGCCAGTGCGCTTTATTTATGCTGGTTAGGTTTCAGTATGTTGCGTGCAACCGCCAAAGGCGTTCAATTAGCAACCATACCTAAAGTGAGCCAATTTAAAAATTTAATCACAGGCCTGCTTATTGCCCTTGGCAACCCTAAAGCATTGATATTTTACGTCAGCTTTTTTCCTGCTTTTGTGCCTATGGTCCATGTTGACCTTATCGATGTGATAATTATACTCGCCACTGCAACCTTGGCTTTTGGTTCAGTTAACCTCACTTATGCATATTTGGCATCAAGTGCAAAACAGGTATTTACCTCCCCTAAAGCGGCAACGATAATGAATCGTACTGCAGGCAGTATTATGTTGATTGCTGGCATATTGATAGCCATAAATATATAGGATGTTGCAATGACCGCGTTACGCTTTACCCCACTCACACTCACGAACGGACTGACCTTTAAAAACCGTTTAGTGGTGCCGCCAATGGCGTCACAAACCGCAGACCTAAATGGCTTAGCAACTGAAACGACCATCAATCATTACCATCATTTAGCCCAGTCGGGTGCAGGGTTGGTGATGGTAGAATACAGCCATGTAAATTTAGCAGGACGAAGTGAGTCTAATCAGCTTGGGGCGCATGATGATGCTTGCTTACCCGGCTTAAGCCAAATTGCCGCGACGTTACATAATGCAGGGGTAAAAACAGGCTTACAAATTACCCATTGCGGCGGCAAAGACAGTGCAGGTATTAGCGCTGATATTATGGGGCCGTCAGGCATTACCGTGCCAGCATATGATCGTGTATTACCAACCCCTAGAGCCATGACATTGGATGATATCAATCAATGGCAGCAGGATTTTGTTAGTGCTGCCATTCGTGCTGACAAAGCCGGATTTGATTTAGTCGAGCTGCACTGTGCCCACGGTTACGGTATTAATCAATGGTTATCTCCGCTGACGAATCAACGCCAAGACCAATACGGTGGCAGCCTTGAAAATCGCGCCAGAATATTGATCGAAATAGTCAGTAAAATAAAACAAGCGGCGCCAAGATTAGCAGTAATGACCCGCATTCCTGGGCAAGACGGTTACCCTGGTGGTTTGTCTCATGACGATATGGGCCACGTTAGCCAATGGCTAGTTGATGCGGGCGTTGAAATACTTAATGTTTCATCAGGCATTGGGGGCTGGAATCGCCCTAAAGACAAACGCGGCGAGGGCTTTTTAGTTGAAGATGCAGCGCCGCTGACAGGTACAACGAAAGCGGCCGTGATTGGTGTCGGCGGCATTGAAAGTATTGATTACATCGAAACCATTTTAGCCACTGAACAGGTTGATTTAGTGGCTGTGGGCCGGGCTATTTTGGCCGGACCAAGTGAGTTTGCAACCCGAGTGATGGCTCAACATAAATAATGCTGTAACGTCAGCAATGGCTCAGCCTAAATAATGATCTAGAGCCTAAATCTAATCTTAATTGCTGAGTATTAAGTACTAAAAAAGCCGCTCAATAACGCATTATTGAGCGGCTTTTTTAGTACTTGTTACAAAGACGAGTGATAGAAATTAGTTACCGATTGTTTTCAATTTATGTAGATAATCCGCATTGCTTAATAATGCTATCACCTCTGTGGGTTCCAACCATGATTCTAATTGCGATAAGCTTTCAGCATGGTTTAATTTCCATTCCGCAATAATTCTCGGGGCATAAAACGTCGGTTTTTGTTCACCTACGTCTGGTAACTGAGCAAGGTGCCATTTAAATAATAAAGGATTATTAACCAACCGACTGAACGGATGCATGTGTCGTAGATGGGGCAAATTAGCCTCGTTTTCCTTCACTTTAACCAAAATGTTAACTGGTTTTTTTTCTTCAGGCGCTCGCAGTAATCCGACTGTTTTAATCCATTTAGTTCGCCTCGCGCCGCCGCTTAACCAAGACAAAGGGATCGATAGCATCAACCCTATTGTAATCGGTAATAACCAGTAAAAGAGTTCTGTACTGAGCGATAGTGCGGTCAAAGCCAGCGCAACCCCAAACACGGTATGACCAAGATGAGCCCGCATCACTGACATCCAGCTCAATGCACCATCGTCTCGAGATTGCGGCATCCAACCACTGTCTTTGCCTCGAAATATAGACAACACCACGCCAAACTGCGACACCATCAGAATAGGTGCGTACAGAGCAGACATGATCATTTCCAACAAGGTACTCAAGGTTAACAATATTGGCCCGCCAAATCGTAAACACCGCGGAATATTAATCAAGGCAGCAAACCAGCCAAATGCTTTAGGTGCCAGCACAATGGCCATTGACACCACAAACAGGCTTAATGCGCGCTCAGAATCAAACACTGGCCAGGTTGGAAACAGCGATGGATTGGCAAAGTACTCTGGACGTATAAATGCCGCCTGAACCGCAATCGCAAGCCCGACCATAATCAGGGCTAACCAAAAAATGGCGCTCAGGTAAGACATCACCCCAGACAAAAGATGCAACCGCGTCGGCAATGAGAAACCGCGAGCAAACATAAATGCTGAATGCTGTAAATTACCCTGACACCAGCGTCGGTCACGGATCATCACATCAATTAACGACGGTGGAGCTTCTTCAAATGAAGCCTCAATATCGGTATCAAAACGAACTCCCCAGCCTGCACGACGCAGCAACGCCGCTTCGATAAAGTCATGACTTAATACATGGCCGCCAAAAGGTGCTTTACCGGACAGAATAGGCAGATGACAGGACTCAGCAAATGCTTTGGTACGAATAATGGCATTGTGGCCCCAAAAATTTGAGGACAAACCATGCCAAGCCGACAAACCCTCGGCATAAATAGGACCGAAGCATTGATTGGCAAACTGTTGCAAACGGCTGTAAAGCGTATTGGCAAACACCAGTGTCGGTAAGGTTTGAATAAGACCGACGCCAGGTGCGCCAGCTAAACGACGTGATAATGTCACCATCGACTTTGCGCTCATGATACTGTCAGCATCAAGCACTATCATTGCCTCATAATCACCACCCCAACGCTGAACCCAGTCGCCGATATTACCGGCTTTACGTTCACTGTTTTGGTGACGACGACGGTAATAAACCGGACACTGTGGTTGGCTGTTATTGATAAGATCCACAAAAGTCTGTTCCTCAGCAATCCATGCATCAGCTCGATTAGTGTCACTGAGAATAAAGAAAGCATATTTACCCGGTGCGGTAGCGATTAAATCTGCACTCATCGCCTCTATTGTGGCCCGAATACGCAGCGGATCTTCATTATAAATAGGCAGCAATACCGCCGTTTTGAACTCTGGTTCTGTCTCATTCTCTTTAATTAGGCGCGGTTTTAGATGCAACAGAAAACCCAATAGTGCCTGTGAAAAAGCAAAAGTAACCCACAGAAAGTTAATGCTAAACAACAGCAAAAAAACCATTTGCAAACTGGTAATGGCATTGGTGTTAAGCACCAAATACATTTCTCTTATGCCATAAGTCGATAAGCCTGCTGTAACCATAAACACAAATAACTGTGCAACAAATGTGCGCAGCGTAAACCACACGGTTTGTTGACTCTGAGTTAATCTATGACCCGGTTCAGAAACCTCATGACGATGCATTAACAGTGGCGATTCGTCAGGCAATGCACGTTCACCATGATCAGTAATTTTAGCATCATTTGCTATCATAAAGGCCAGTCCTCTGCAGTAAAGCGATACAGCCATGTCATACCAAGCGGTTTATCTTTGTTACTTAGCTGTACACGTAACTCTGCAACCTCAGCATCTTGCGGATCGAACGTGATAAAAACTCTGGCACCATCAACACTGGGATTAGACTCAATACGTGATTCTAAAATAGCGCCACTGCTGATACTGGCATCGACACGAATATGACTGACATCGTTGGCATTAATGTGACTGTAATCGATAACAATCTCATTTTTATCCGTCGATAACTTGCGACCACCAGCAGTTCGAACCACTTTTACTTTGCCTTCGGTTTTAGGGATCTGATCCACCCAGGTCAATTGATATGAATAGGCGAATGGCTGGCCTTTTTTCAAACCTTGTTCTGGCTTCCAATAGGCAACAATATTGTCATTGGCTTCAGAATCAGATGGAATTTCAACCAGTTCAACTCTACCTTTACCCCAATCACCCGTTGGTTCAACCCACGCCGATGGACGAAGATGATAATTTGCTTCAAGGTCCTGATAATAATCTAATTTTCGATGTGGCTGGATCAAACCAAATCCTTTAGGATTCTCATCCATAAAAGAACTCACCTGTAATCCACGAGGATTATTCAGCGGACGCCAGATTTTCTCATTATTACCTTTTTCCATTAGCAGGCCTTCAGAGTCATGCACCGCAGGACGGTAATCAGCAGTATCAGCGCGATCGATGCCGCCATGCATAAACATTGACGTTAACGGAGCCAGACCCACATTCTTAACATCCTGCCTTGGGAAAAGCTTAACATCGACACCCATTCGGGTCGGATCGCCAGGGTAAATAGCAAAACGATAGGCTCCTGTTACACTCACACTGTCTAGTAACGCATGGACCACAATCGCCTCTTGATGACTGGATGGACGTTCAATCCAAAACTTTTTAAATAAAGGATATTCTTCACCTTTAGGATCGGCAACATTGATGGCAAGTCCGCGGGTAGATAACCCATACGCTTGCCCTTTAGAGACCCCACGAAAATAACTGGCGCCCTGAAACACAAGAAATTCATCTTTATAATCATCGCGATTGATCGGGTAATGCAAACGAAACCCTGCATATTTACCGACTTGCTCCAGTAATTTGCCAATTGATTCATCTGGCACTCTGAAGGATGATTCAGATACTGCTACCGGAAATGATTTACCATTCTCGACCACGTCGATATCAATCAACTGTTTATAGATATACCCAGGAGCAAATAGTTGTATCGAGAAAGGTGTGGGCGCATTGCCCCAAATAGCAGCATGTTGTTGGAAATTAATTTGACGATAGGTTGAGTAATCTATTTTAGTCAGGGCTTCGGGGGCTTGTTTGGGTTCAATAAAAGGGGTCTGGGACAGTTTTTGAGCAACTTCTACGACTGTGTCATGGGAGAATGGCTTGCCATCAGTTTTGGATACTGGCGTTTCTGCATAAGCAATACTTACCGATGAAACTAAAAAGAGTGATACCACGAGATGAACCCAAGCTTGCACAGAAAAGCGCTCATCAAGCATATTTTTTAGCGGTGAATCGTAAAACATATTAACAGTCCTTAACATATTGAAACTCCTTATTGAAAATTCACAAAATAGCTCCACAACATCGTACTCACTAACGGTTCTGCCCCTGTACTGTTAATCGAGGTTGGTATTAATCGAGGCTGGTGTTGACCGAAGATAATTTTAGTCAAAGATCATTTAAACGACCTCGTTTAGATAATATTGATCACTATCAGCATAGCTTCAATTATTTAAAAAAATGAACCCCAATCATCTTGAGCATTACGACTTAACTAGTATTACCATTAAACGTAAACATTTTGAGTATTTTATCCACAATATGAATATTGTTTAACGCTCAATCCTATTTCGCTGAAATATATGGCCAATATCTAACCCAATAATGACTATTAGTAATAAATACGACTAAATAAGGGCAAATAAATAAGGGCGAATAAGCAAGGCGTGCCATTTGGTGAATTAATCTAACGACCATTTGAGATAACCACGGTATTGGAGGGAACCACTACAAGCGGTCAAAGGACTCAAGCTAAAAGATACATGACAATAAGGTTATGGCCGAATATAGGTAATCGGTTTAAGTATTGAGTGGCAGCAACATGATTGTTGTTTAATTTGGCGCAGTACACAACATCGATATTGATGATGGCCAAGTTAATGGGAATAGCGCTAAACGGTTTGGCATATCCACTTGTGGAACGTATGACGGTTAGCGTGATTGAACGCCCATAACGATGAGTGCTTATATTTGATAAGGCACTCGCTGAATGAAATTACACAGCATCTGAATCTATTGAAATTATGCCTTTAAATATCAGCGGGTAGCGTCTTACCCGTTGGCCAATATCATCACTCATCACTTGCCTATATAGCAGTTCAATGTCGTTATCGTCTTCAAACACCAACAGTAACCGATCAATTGCCGTGTGCAGGCCTTTTTTCAAATAAGGTTGAGCTTGGAACTCAGCAATATTACGTCTAACTATGGCAATTTTCTCAGGATGAAGCCGAAGAACGGTAAACACCTGTTCAAAATAAGCTGTGTGCTCAGCAGGCGTCGCACGAGACGAACGCCGTTGTCTTGGCGCTGATGAACCACGTTTAAAGTACATTGCAACCAAGGTTCATCTCCATTTTCGAGTTAATGTTTATCGAGCCCATATTTATCGAGCCAAAGTGTATCGAGCCCATATTTATCGAGCCAAAGTGTATCGAGCCCATATTTATCGAGCCAAAGCTTATTGAGTCAAAGTGTATCGAGCCAAAGTGTATCGAGCCAAAGTGTATCGAGCCAAAGTGTATCGAGCCAAAGTGTATCGAGCCAAAGTGTATCGAGTCAAAGTGTATCGAGCCAACGTTTATCGAGTCAACGTGTATCGAGTCCATATTTATCGAGCCAAAGCTTATTGAGCCAAAATGTGTCGAGTCAAAGTGTATCGAGTCAACGTGTATCGAGTCCATATTTATCGAGCCAAAGCTTATTGAGCCAAAATGTGTCGAGTCAACGTTTTTAAGCCAATGTTATCGAGTTCATCTAGGGTAATTGATAACCGCTAAATCACTTGAGTTTCGCGAATCTACACGCTAGTTCAAGTGATTTTAGTGTCATTAACGCAACGATTAACTCAACTATTAACTCAACGATTAACTCAACAATGCTAATAAATCGTTCGCACTGCCCTGCCATGGACCTTGAGTACCATCGGATAAAATACTGTCTGCCAAACCTTGTTTGTGCTGCTGCATTTCTTGAATTTTCTCTTCAACGGTGCCCTGGGCAATGAGTTTATAAACAAACACTGGATTTAACTGGCCAATACGATGAGCGCGATCGGTCGCTTGGCGCTCCGCGGCAGGGTTCCACCACGGGTCAAAATGAATAACCGTGTCCGCAGCAGTAAGGTTAAGTCCGGTTCCACCGGCTTTTAAACTGATCAAAAACACCGAGTTATCACCCTCTTGAAACGAATCAATTTGGGTCTGACGGTCACGAGTTTGGCCTGTCAACTTGCTATAACTGATAGCTAAGCGTTTCAGTTCATCTTCAATGAGTGCCAGCATGCCGGTAAATTGGCTGAAGATAAGGATCTTACGACCTTCTTCAATCATTTCAGGCAGGTTTTGGATTAACCAAGTCATTTTAGCGTTGTCTTTTACCTGTTGAGCTTGTTCAAGCTTAACTAAACGCGGGTCGCAACAGGCTTGACGCAACTTCAACAATGCATCTAAAAACTCAATATGACTACTCGATACTCCTTTCTTGGCAAACAGTTCACGCAATTTTTTCTCCATCACTAAACGGATAGACTCGTACAAATTACGTTGATCTCTTTCAAGTTCCAGAGTTTGAATAATCACGGTTTTTTCAGGTAATTCTGATACCACTTCTTTTTTAGTGCGGCGCAGCATAAAAGGAGCAATACGCTGACTCAGTAACTGCGACTTTTCAACATCAGCTTGCTTCTCAATCGGACCTCGGAACTGTTTATTAAAGTAAGTATGCTGACCTAATAAACCTGGCAAGCAAAAATCCATCAATGATTTTAATTCGCCTAAATGGTTTTCAAGCGGCGTACCCGATAAACATAAGCGAAATCTACCTCTAAGGGTTTTAATCACTTGGGTGACTTTTGCTTGGGCATTTTTAATCTGTTGTGCTTCATCCAAAATAATATGCTCAAACACATATTCACAATAAATGGCTTCATCACGTAACATTAATGGATAGGTTGTCACGACCACATCAAACTGGTTAATTTGATCTAATAACGGCTGGCGTTTATTACCGTGGATCACCACTACATTCAGCGACGGAGCAAACTTATTGGCTTCTTTTAACCAGTTACCCACTAAGCTAGTGGGACAAACAATTAAACTGGTACGACGCTCGGTCGCGTCTTGCTTGGCTTTGAGTAAAAATGCCAACGCTTGAACGGTTTTACCCAGGCCCATGTCATCGGCTAAAATACCACCTAGTTGATATTCTTTAAGAAAACACAACCAGTCAAAACCTTGTTTTTGATAATCACGTAATGTCGCATTTAAGCCATCGGGTAACTCAACCGGAACCACCCCTTTAAACTCTGCGAGTTTGGTGGCTAAATTGCGCACACGTTCGCCATTGAGTAAACGCACGTCACTGGCAGATAAATCATTCAAAATATGCGCACGGTTGCGTGGTATCGAAATGACATCGCCAGAATGACGATTAAATAATTCTTGGATAATACTAATCAGCGGCTTAATGGTTTTGGCTTTGATTTTAATAAAACCACCGTTAGGGCCAGGTAATAGCAATTCATCATCGTCTGCTGGTTCACCATTTTGTTGTAACCAACGGGCAACTAAGGCTAATAACGGTACACTTTGACCATCGATGTCGGCACTGAGCGATAACGAAAACCAGCCAGACTCATCATCGTCAACTAAGTCGACATCTAACTGTGCATCGGTAATTTGTAAGTCGAAGTCATCATCAAAATGAATATCCATACCCAGCGCAGTTAACGCATCAAGACCATTGTCGGTCAATTCAGACCATTCAAAAATCGACTCGGGTAATAAGCCGACACTGACATAGTAGGGTTGTTGTGAACTGGCCAGCGTAGCGTCTGGCTCAAGCGTCACTAAGCCTATATCCGCTAATGACTGTAATGCCGCGAGTTCTTGCTCGACATGTCTATGCACTTGATACTGAACTTGATTTTTTTTGACTAAGCTTATGCGTTCGGGTTTAGTCGATGCATTAAAGGTAATTTCACCGTAACAATGATCAACTCGAATAACCGGTTGCAGAATCGGGTTGTTGGCAATGAGCTCACGCGTAAAGGTTAAGCGTGTTAACAATGAATCTGTTATCTCGCAAAAATCAATTTCACTCGGCACAGGCACGGTTTTAGGCGAAAAATGCTGGAGCATTTTATGACTAATGGCATCCACTTGAGCCAAGGGCACTGGTGGCATGTGTTGCAATAAACTTAACTTTTTAACTGGCAAGTCAGTATCTATTCTACCTAAATGCAAATAGTCTAATTCAACATACAAAGGTGGCTCGGTAGCAATAAACTCCCAATTATCCAGCCCAGGCATGCGCATTTGCATTTGGGTATGTTTTTTATCAATTTCACACCAGACAAACTCAGGCACAACGGCTTTAGCCCATGTTAGGGGGATGCGATTTTCTTCCCAAAAACACACTTCGGCGGTGAGCATTTTAGTCAGTGCTAAAAATGAAATCTCACCTTCAATATAAATTTTAGAACCATGATTATTTGATGACAATAACAAGCTGATAATCTGTTTATCTTCAGGGTCAATCCACCATGGCATGCTATAGCGAATATCGGCTAATGCTAGCTTGCTGCCTTTATTGTATTGACCTTTTTTATTAAATTTACTGCGTTTAAATTCGACAAAAATGCCATGAGGATCGTTAGATAACACATAAATAATGCGGTCTTTTTCTTCGTCCTCTTCTTCAAACTCGGCAACCGTTTTTTGCTCGTCAAGTTGGCGTAACCATTGGTGGATACGCTGCTCTTCAACCGGCTTTTTATCGACCAGTGCCAGCATTGCTGCGGCAACGTGCTTACAATTTGTTCTCACAGGGCAAGTACAATGTGAACGCATCACAATTTTGTGATTCACATTAACTAGGGTGATTTCTTGACGATAGGGTTCAGCAGCAGATCCTTCAACATAGGCCTCAATATCATGATTATTACTGCTGGCAGTAACTTCTAGAACTCGACCTTGGATCAAATAGTTTTGCGCTTTTTGAATTTGGGTGGCCGAAAACAGTTTCGCAATCATCTCTAATGAAAGCTTAATGGGGAGATTAAACAGTTTCGCCGACATCAATATACCTAATAAAACCGCAGCAAAATAAACAATGGCTGCTGATAAAAAAGTTAACTTGCCATTCTATGGAAGAAAGCAGGCAATATCTAGGCTTTGCTGATCTTTCGAACAAAAAACTCGTTCAAACACGCTATATTATTGCGATTACACATATTGGGTGGTCGCTAAAGCTCAGATACAGCAATAATCTGTATCATCATACGAATTAACATACACAAAAGTTTGCTTACCACTAAAGCCAATTTTAACCTTGAGTCGTTGGGAGATATTACCAAGAGGAATTTAAGGTAGGCGAATGTCTGACTAATGGCTACTGACATCGGTTATTTGTACACCGTCTCAAACATAAGTCGAACATATGGCAAATGTAAACCGAGCATAAGTTAGCGACGGTCGAATACAAGGTTACTTAAGCAATACAATCTCAATGAATAACTAGCCACTATCCAAAGCTGACTAGTTATTCATTGGCAAACACTAAAAACGTTCTACAGACCACTGAATCGCCATGAGCCCAATCGCAATTGAACCGAGCTGCATGCCCCAATGTCGATACCAAAGTCTATGGCGTAGAAACATCAATACAGGCAGCACTAGCGCTAAAATCGCCAACTGGCCGATTTCAACGCCAACATTAAACGCAAGAATCGCTAATAGTTTTTGATTTTCAGGCAAACCAAGCTCGCCTAATACTCCAGCAAATCCCATGCCGTGTAACAGGCCAAACGCAAACGTTATCCAGCTTAAACGTAATACAATCGGCCAGACATTATTAAGCGCCGCAAACAACACCGACAATGCAATCCCCAGTTCAACCCAGTGACTACTAAAATTAATCAGCCCCAATGCGGTGGCTGTTAACGTTACCGAATGCGCTAATGTAAATGCAGTAATAATCCATGCTGTGTCTTTAAATATTTGCTTAGGCTTATCTATCGGGTGCCATTTTTGTTGTTCACGCACCAACACACAGGTTAATAACAACGCCAATAAAAATAAGATATGATCAGTGCCCTTCCAAATATGAATAATCCCTTGGTAAACATATTCTGTAAATGTATCGCTGAGCTGACTTTCAGCTAAGTTGATCAATATTATCGGGTTATCGTTACTGATCACTCGAGCGTATTGATGATCGGGCGTTGCAATGGTGGTAATCACTTTATGATCAGTGTCTATATTGAAGAAAGCTTGATAATTAATGGTCAACACTCCAGGGCTATCACATTCAGCCTGAAATGAACTGACTAGATAACCTTCACTAAAGTGTTGGTCAACTTGCTGCGTTGGGTTAAAACTCAGTGGGCAATCTTGCTCTCGGCTGATTGCCAAAGATGAACGTAAATAATCTACTATCGCAATTTGATGAGCTTGCAACTCTCCCCAAGTAAGCTCACCATCTTGGTTATCATCAATAGGGACAACTTGGTTTATGTCAAAAAAACGCACTTGCCAATCACCTTGAATTTGCCCGTGCTTATCGAGGTGAACAGACAAATAACTGGTGCTCATTTGATGGGCTAAACTGCCATGACTAAACAGTAACATTAGCAGTAATAATCCACCTTTCATCACCGAAAAAAAACGTGTAAATGCCTTCACTGGTTTATCCTTAACTTGCTACATGATCGACAACGAGGTTCTGACTGACTTGTACTGACTTTTTATCATTTTTAGTCTTCCTCAACAATGCTTTAGCCTGTTCTAAAAGTATCCGATCATTGTCTTGACGTGCTACCTGCCAGTTGATTTTGGCCCAGTAAAGTGCTTTTTGGGGCTGAATATCAATAGTTAAATAATATTTTGCCAGATCGGATGCATGCAAGCTGTCTTGTCTTTGCTCGCGCAGTTTAACTCTTTGGGCAAAAGTCCATTGCCATTTAACAGTATTGCCAAGGGATTTTTCCGCTATTGCTAAGCGCAATAATAGTGCGTCGTCTTGAACCGCGTTATTATTGACGACACTGGAGAGCATATCGTACACCTGTTGATGTTGATTTAATGCCAACTCAATATCAGACCATAGCGCTAATAAACTAACCGGAGCATTGTCCATATCTAACTGATTTAAATAACTCAATGCTTCTTCTGCCATACCTTGCTTAAATGCCATGTCAGCAAGAATTTGCACTATCCAACGTTTTTCTGGTTCATTATTAGGTTGATACAACTGGTACAACCGAGCTAACTCTTGATAACTTTCGGCCAGTTTGCCATTTTGACTGGTCACTTCTAAAGCACAGGTAGAAATCAACAAAATATCGGCTTTTCCTATTAGGGTTAAACACGCTTGCCTTGCACCGACAATATCCCCCTGTACCAGATGAATATTGGCTTTTAATAACCAACTATTTATCGCAGTCGGTTTTAATTCAATGGAGCGCTCTAACGCCTTTATCGCCCGATCAAATTGGTGTTGATGCTGTAATACTCGAGCATATAAATAATAGGTCTGCGCATCGGGACTGGCATTGGCCATTTTGGCTTGTAACCAAGCTTTTGCACGACCGTAGCGATAGTCAGCTTCACCGGGATATTGTCCTTGTTCAATAAAATCACTGATGTCGTCTAAGCTCATTTGCTTGTCGGTATCATTAAACACTTTCCAGGTCGCAATAACTTCACTGGTATCTTTTGGTGTATATGGCGCCGCAGTACTGTTGCCTACCATCAAAAAACATGCACTGACAACCATTACAATATTGATGTAAAATTGAATATTGAGGCTAAATTGAGGGTACTTAATCATTGGTGTTAATCGCCCTGATATCACTTGCATAACGCCTCCTTAATGCCATCCTTGGCTATGAATATCGATCTAATTAATCATTACTTCTCAGCTGAGATAATCATTCATTGGATGAATAAGATAGATATTTGGTCCTGTGTTATAAACTTAAGCTAGCGAATAGAACTCGCACTATTAATCCAGTAATAAGTCGTCGTAAAAATCAGCCGTTGAAACATCGTTCTCAACCATGCGGCCATTAACACGTAAAGGTGCAGCTTGGCTTGGTTGTAAAAATGCCTGACGACTTAAGCTTGAAAACATCACTTGCTCAGCATCAATGGTAATGTTCACCATTGCCGCTACAGGGTCGTTTACGCCATCACTCACAGCAACAGTAAAACTGTCCATGCCAGTCACTTCATTGGCAGGAGTATAAGTAAACTCGCCGTTTGGCATTAAACTAACCGTACCAAGCGTCGGTTCACTCACCACTGTAAACGTTAATGCATCACCGTCTTTATCGGTGGCTATCACTTGATCTGTCACCGGTGTTTCAGTCACGGTGGATAGCATGACACTGTTCACCATTGGCGCACTGTTTTTAACCATGGTCATCGCATCATCATCTGAGTTACAACCAGCTAAAAAACCGCCACTGAGCACACTGATTAATACCACTGGTTTAGCGAGATTATTAAGCGCTTGACGCGTCGCATATCGAATAGAAATATTCATCTTATGTTCCTTATTTTGAGCCCGAAAGCGGCGTCGCTAAGTAAGGGAAGTGATCCATCATCATGGTCGCGTCAACGGGTGCCCCATCAGTAAATGGCACGTTACCAACACTGGCATCATCACTGGTACAAAGGCCTAAATCCGTGTCAGTACCATTGACTGGGATGGGGTAACATAAACGTCCCATTACCACGCGCAGTGCAATATCAACCACATCATCACCCGGACGACGACCATTTGGGAAACCGGCTAAATCATCACCAGCCACACCAAAAGCTGACTGCATATCACGTGATTTTGCCGGAATGCCGGTATTAAGACGCAACATTTCTGAAGGCGTCACCATCTCAAGTTGGTTAACACCAGCAAAACCAGTGAGAAATGCAGTAACAAGATCGGTACGAGGGAAGTTAGTTGGCGCTAACGTTTCAATGTTTGTTCCCAACGTTTGATTAACCGCGTCTTTGAACAGAATGTTAAGCAACTCTGGTAAGCTCGGGTGCGTCACATAGTCAGCAAACTGAGTGTCATCTTTAGGATGTGAAGTCGAAAAGGTGTCTTTATCCTTTAAGCCAATCACTAACTCGTTAACTAGTGGATTACCCAGACGAGATACCTGAGTTAATGCGCCGCCGTTGACTTCAGTTTTACCCACTTTGGCATTTGGATTTAATATACGCGCTTGCGGTAAACTGGCGGTAGTCCATGCACCAATGGTGCCGTTGCCTTGAGTCGTTAAACAAGACTTTGGCACTTCAATTGAAATGGCTGTGACATTTTTATCCATCAAATCATCATTATCAACAGATTGAGTGATGCCACCTGGAAATCCACCTTGGTCGCCAGCGCCCGGTGCACTATCACCTTCTACAGGCACATAGTTGACCAAATCAAAGGTTTTGCCTAAGTTAACCACGAAAGGGTCTTTACGTTGGCCAACAAACACTTTGCCAGGACTTGCACAACCATCGAGATTAAATTCGTAGATGAATTGACCCGCATAACTTGCATACGCGCTGCTATCACCGAAACTCTTATTACCAATGTAATCCAGTGGCTTATGGAACATCGCCCCTGAAGTATTGGTTAACGCTGTTGCGCTACCACTATTTTGTGGTCCTTTAACAAGTGTTAACTCATACGACTCGCTAAAGTTTGCCGCACTTTGATCCGCAGCAGTAATGCCACCAATATTTTTAAGCGGTACTGACACACTACGTTGATTGTCAGCAGGACCAACCGTTAACGCAATACCTTGATTATTATTGGCAAGCTCATTGGTAAAGTTAAATTGGAAGGTTAAATCTTCTATAGCATCACCATCATTATCGATATGAATGCTGTATACCGCAGCAGGATCCATCGCATAATAGTTAGGTCCGCCGTAGGCATCTTGCAGTGGAATATAGTTGGCGATAAGAGTGACGTAATCTTCACGTCCAGCTTCGTAGCTATTAAAAGCGTAGAAGTCGGTAGAGTCTAATGTTGGAAAACGAGTGATATTGGGTGCTTCTCGGTGACTTGACGCAAATGCATTAGCGCCTAATAAAGTGCTGCATACGATACTGGCGATTAGGGATATTTTTAGTACTTTCATGACCATTTCCTTGTTATGTAGTAGAGTCATATCAGTAAACGGCTCAGGTTCCATTTTGGATGCAGGTTTTAGCAATTATTGTTGAAATAAATTAAATAAAAAATTAACACACTGAATTTAAATGAATTTATAAAAAAACTATTTTTACTAATTTAATGAAAATGTTAATTTTCGCATAATGAACTATCAATATGGTCCTTTCAATACAGCCCCCTCTATACAATTTCTTCAATACAATCCTTTAGTATGTGAATGCTCAGAAATGAGTCGTTAACAATTTCCCGTTAACCGGTGATTCATCGATCGCCAATAGATAGTTGCAACCATAAAAAAGCGGCCAATAGTCTCACTATTGGCCGCTTAAATGTTAGCGTGGTAACACATCAATGCTTTGAAGCATCACCCTATCATCAAGGCTTTATAAAATTGCTAGCTCTGCGGTATACAATACCTCTGTTGGTAAGCCATTTGGTGAGCCGTTCAAAGGCTCTAAACTCACCGCCAGAGCCACAATATCCATGTCATCAAATTGACTGTTTTTCACCAATGTTAACTTGCCTGACTTAGGCAGTAAGCCTAATGAAATTGGATTTTCGACACCTTTAGCCACCATCCATAACTCATAGTCTTTATTCGCCAGTGGCTTAAGGTTACTAGTAGAGCGCACTTCAATCGTATTGGAGGTGACTTCAATCAGCCATAATGCTTTAGATTGTGCACTTTGCACTACCGCAACTTGCTGCGATGTAGCAACTGGTACAGGCTGATTATTCACAACTAAAACAGCCATAACAATGGCTGCTGCGCTTGCCATTGAAGCCAATCCCTTCCATAAACGGTTACGTGTTGCCATAGGCACCACATTTGAGGTTTCTGGCGATGGTGCTTGGGCCACATTATCAACAAACCCTAGCGACATACTGATTTGTTGCCAAACCCGTTCATCTGGGGTTATCGGCGTTAACAATTGATTCATGCCATGTAAATGTTGCTCCCATAACCAAGTGCTTTCACGCAGACTGGGAATTTGCATCATTAATTTTTGAAACCGACGTCTAGCTTGGCCACGCAATGTACCCAGCACATATTCTGCTGCTAATGCGTCTTTTAATTGAGGATCACGATAATTCATAACGATAAACACCTCTGTAATTGTTGTAAACCACGACGGATCCAACTCTTAATAGTGCCTAATGGTAAATCTAAGTGCCCCACAACTTCGTGATGCGATAAACCATTATAATAAGCGAGATGAATTGCTTGTTTCTGCTGAGGCTCGAGTTCTCCCATACACTGGTCGAGTTTATTTTTATGAACTTGAGGCCCGTCATCATTGATATGCTCTTCAAAAATGGCTTCTTGGCCATCTTCAAGTGGATCTTCCTTTCTGACCTTTTGATAACGCAACATGTCTAAGGCTCGGTAACGAACAATACTGATCATCCACGTGAGAACCGATCCTTTTCCGTGTTGATATTCTGTCGCGTTATGCCAAATTTTTACGTAGGCTTCTTGTAATGCCTCTTCGGCTAACTCACGTCGACCGAGCATTTTTAAGCTAACTGCGAATAACTGGCCACTGGTAGATTGGTATAAATCAGCAAATGCTTGTTTATCTCCATCTGCACTAGCACTTAATAAGTTAAGTAAGGTGTCTTGATCCATAATCTGCCACGTTTCCCTATGATGGTTCGATATAGTTGATACAGGCTAATTGCGCATATATTGATAAAAAAGCCCCAATAGCGTGTATACGAACCAAAGTTAATATTGGATGCAAAATAAATAAAATAAAATAAAATAAAATAAAAAAGCACCATCACTTTTCAGCATGGTGCTTGGTAGCAATAATATGAAGCTATATTTAACCTTGCAGTAAATACTCTTCAGCTTTCTCGATACTGCGCGGTTTACCCACCAGCATTAAAATATCGTTACGCCTTAATATCCACTCAGGGGGGGGGGGATCGATCTCCTCGCCTTTACGCCGCACCGCTCTAAGCTCAACATCCAAAGCTTGCCATGGAATATCTGCAACGGTTTTACCCACCGCACTAGCACCTGAAGCCAGTGACACAGCATGGAGTAAATCTAAGGTAAAATCAGTTTCTGTGCCGGAAAAGAAACCGTGTAAATATTGATAATGATTACGACGTTCAGATTCCAAGCGTTTAATAATCCGCGCTAAGGGGACGCCACATTTAAACAACACTTGCGACACCAGCATTAAGCTGCCCTCAAGTGATTCAGGGATAACTTGGGTCGCCCCCGCTTCTTTAAGCTCATGTAGATTCGCATCATCGCGAGTGCGCACCAATATTTTTACATCGGGAGCCAGTTTACGCGCCACGGCTAAACACTCTTCAGATTGCCTTGGTTCGCAAAATGTCACCACCACTAAGCTCGCTTGACGAATGCCCATCTTCTTCAATAGCGCCATTCTGCAAGCATCACCAAAATGAATATTTTCGCCTGCGGCTCTCGCTTCTGTCACTCTGGTGGGATCTAAATCAAGCACCATATAAGGCACCGCTTCTGTTTTCAAAAAGCGTGCAATCGTTTGCCCTACGCGGCCGTAACCTAAAATCAGTACCACATCACTTTCGTCAGAATGAGGCAATACAATTTCTATCGGTTCATTTTTAGGTGGCAGCTTATTGCCGCTAACCTTTTTGGCAATATCAACACTGTGACGGATCAGCCAAGGCGCCATTGACATAGATATCACCGCCACGGCGACTAACACAGTGCTTACTTCGGTATCGAGTAATTGATAATTTACTGCTAATGCCAGTAACACAAAACTAAACTCACCGACTTGACCTAAACTAATTGCGGTACTGAGTGATACCTTAGTATTTTCACCCACAAGTTTGAGCAAACCGTGCACGATTAATATTTTGGTGAGCACCACACCTGCCAAAATCAATAACACTTGCCACCAATATTGCATCACTAAATCGAAATTCAGTAGCATGCCGATGGAAATAAAAAACAAACCCATTAATAAATCACGAAATGGCCTTATGTCAGCCTCTAACTGGCGCCGATACTGGCTTTCGCCAAGTAACATCCCAGCAATAAATGCCCCTAACGCCATCGATAATCCAAGCCATTGAGTAAACGCGCCCGTCACTAAAGCAACAACTAAGGTAGATAATACAAATAATTCATTTGAACGTGAGCGAGCTACTTCGTCAAAAATACGTGGCAATATCCATTTACCAAATGACATTAATCCTAAAAAGGCCAAAATACCGGTGAGTAATCCCCACGCGATACTATTGAAGCTCATTTCAGCACCGCCTTTGGCTAATAGCGGCATTAAAATCAATAGCGGCACCACCGCTAAATCTTGAAATAACAATACACTGACCGACAGCTCGCCGTGTCTGCGCCTTAACCAGTTTTGTTCATTAAGCAGCTTTAACACTATGGCCGTTGACGACAGCGCAATAGCCGAACCAATCACCACCGCAGCCACTAAGTTTTGCCCAACCAACATAGCAATGCCGCCAGCCACAAAGGCTGTTACCAGCATTTGGGCGCTACCCAGGCCAAAAACCGTTCGGCGCATTGCCCACAACCTCGGTACCGAAAACTCAAGTCCTAAGGTAAACATCAGTAGCACTACGCCTAACTCAGCCACAGATTGCATTTGTAATTGGGTAAACCAATGAAAACCGCTGGGGCCGCTAACAACCCCGGTGAGTAAATAAGCTAAAATGGCCGGTAAGCCGAGTCGACGTAACAATGCAATCGCCACAATAGCAATCACAAGCATCAACAAAATATGGATAAAAATACTGTGTTCCATTGTGGCTTTGGCTCCTTGTCAAAAAACTGTCGAAAGGGAAATAAAACGTTTTGTTAGCACTACAGTAAAACAACAACCAATTAATAACTATAGAAAATTTTTCATAGGCACGATTATTGCTAACAATATGGTAATTAGTTGTAACGTACTGGAACCAATATTATGGATTTTTCAATAGCGACAGAATTATATCCTGAAGATTACTGGTACCGTTCAGACGCTTACTTGAATATGGAACCCGAACTGGACCTTATTCAAGTGATTCAACAACTACATGGAAGTTTAGATCCTCGGACAGTTTTTGCCTGCTTCGGCAAGATCCTAGGACAACATTTGCCGATTAAAGGACTACAATTGAACCTAGACAAACAAAAGTTTGTTTGGGGACGTCACTACGGTATTGAACTGCAACGTACTATTAACGATAACCAAGATACGTTTATCATAACCTATCAGTTGTCTGTAGCACTTAGTTCGGCGCAAAAACACACTTTAGAGCAACTTGAAGGCATATTAATTCAACCGTTGAATAATGCGTTGAAGTATCAAAATATGTCTAATCAAGCCATGTTTGATGCACTAACCCAACTAGGTAATCGTTATTATTACCGCCAGGCAATCGACATCGCATTAGCACGAGCTAATCGCCAGCAAGGCCAAGTGTCTTTAATTGTATTAGATTTAGATAAATTTAAACAACTTAACGATGCGCATGGCCATAAAGTAGGTGATTTTGTATTAGTAGGCTTTGCCGCATTAATTAATGAAGCCATTCGTAATACAGACCAAGCCTTTAGAATTGGCGGTGATGAGTTTGTGATCGTTACCCAAGGGGATGCCCAGGCCGCTGCAATAGTATGCCAACGTATCATTGATATGATGCCAAAACATTCAGAGCTTACCGAATATAACATTCAGTGCAGTTTAGGTATTGCGGAGTCAAAACCGCAGCAACAAGCAGAAAATATATATGAGCGTGCCGATAAAGCCATGTATTCCGCGAAAGCTGCCGGACGTAATTGCTACCGAATTTGCGCTAATTAGCACAACCTTATACTTATGTAGTAACAACTAATTAATAAAAAAAGACCTTAACAGGTCTTTTTTATTGGTTGATTATTGCCTGGTAATTACATACCGCGAAGCTGAATACGCCTTAAAAACTCAGTCATCACTCGGTCATAGACTAAATCACCTAAAAACAAATCCTCGACGCCATGGTCGATACTCGGATTGTCATTCACTTCAATCACATAAGCCTTACCGTCGATTTCTTTTAAGTCGACGCCATACAAGCCTGCACCAATTAAATTAGACGCTTTAACCGCAGCATCGACAATATTTTGTGGCACCATTTTCAAGTCAATACAGTCAAAATCACCACTGCTAACACGGCCACTTTGATGATGTTGGTAAATCTGCCAATGACCGCGACTCATAAAGTAACGACAGGCATAAATCGGTTGACGATTTAGCACGCCGATACGCCAATCATAATCGGTTGGCATAAACGCCTGCGCTAAAATTAGCGCGCTGTGCTCAAAGATTATCGCTGCTTGTTCAAGTAAAGTTTCACGGTCTTTAACTTTAACAACCCCGAGCGAAAATGCGCCGTCGGGTACTTTAAGTACAATCGGTAACCCTATGGTGTTAATAACATTATCGGCCCAGTTTTTATCTGAGGCTTTAAAGATTAAACTCTTGGGTACGGGCACTTTATGCTTGTTTAATAGTTCGGTTAAAAACACCTTATTAGTGCACTTCATAATGGATTCAGGATCATCCATTACCACTAGCCCAAGTTGCTCAGCCGCTTTAGCAAACCGATAGGTAAAGTTGCTGATATTAGTGGTTGAGCGAATAAACAAACCATCAAATTCACTTAGTCGAGCCAGATCATGAGAACCAATTTGGACTAAATCCATGCCAATACGATTAGCCGACTTAGTAAATAACTTTAACGCGGCTTTATCTGATGGTGGCATTTTCTCATGCTCATCCACCAGCATGGCAATTTCGTAACGATAACGTTTCGACGGTTTCGGTAAACGCCATACTTTTTGTGAAAACACTTCAAGATACTTGGCAAATAAATCTTGTTCAGGCTCGGTTAAATCTTGAAACGCAGCAGGCTCAATGGTGTTAACTTGCCATTTACCTGACATTTTTAACAAATTCACCTGCAATACAGGCACAGTAAAACGTTCAAATATTTTACGCGCAAGCTTGTCTAACAACGGATTATCACAATAGCCAAAATACAGCTTCATGCTGATTTCATTCACCGTCTCTGGCAGCTTATCTAAGCCTGATTGCGGCAAACTAAAAAAACGGTCCTGAGATAAATCATTAATGGTCATTACCCGAGGGATCACGCGATGCCCGCGAGCTTCCGCCATTAACGAGCAGTAATAACCTGTGCTTAAATAGTCATAACTGCGACACAAGTTAATCACTTGCATGGCGCTTTGATCTGCAAATGCACCCATTTCTAAATAATCATGAACCGTGACCATATGGTCACTGGGCAAATAGGGACGCCAATCATTAACATCGTCGGTGACAATTAAAAAATGAGCCATAAATATCTGTTGCCTCTTGTGCGGTTTAGCGCGTAAATTAAGCCACTATCATGTTTTGCCAACTCGAGCCGACTCATGCTTATTCGTCAAGCGACCCCCAGCGATTTACCGCAACTAAACCACATCGAAAACAATGCATTTAGTGGCGATAAAATCAGTTCTCGGCAGATGAAACGCTTTCTCAATTCACCTCTGGACAGCTTATTAGTGGCCGAAATAGACGGCACACTTGCAGGCTATGCTCTGGTGCTATTTCATCGAGGCACTCGGCTAGCTAGGCTTTACTCTATTGCCGTTGCAAGCGAATTTAGAGGTCGCAACATTGCCTTCGAACTGGTCACACAATGTGAGCACACAGTAGTCGAACGTGGTTTCATTACATTACGCCTAGAAGTGCGAAACGACAATATCGCTGCCAAAAATCTTTATTTAAAAATGGGTTATAAAGTCCTAAAAACCTTAGTGCATTATTATGACGACTTGGCTGATGGCGTGCGCATGCACAAACGCCTAGACCCACCAGGGCCAAGCAAAGTCATCAAGATGCCTTTGTATGTACAAACCACCCCATTTACCTGTGGCGCGGCCTGCTTAATGATGGCCATGAGTGCGGTAAAGCCGCAATATAATCCAAGTCGAGTTGATGAGCTGAGCATTTGGCGCGAAGCCACCACTATTTTTATGACCAGCGGCCACGGCGGTTGCAGTGTTCATGGCTTAGCCTTAGCAGCGATTAAGCGTGGCTTAAAAATTGAAATGTACAGCCAATCAACCTCGGTTCCTTTTATTGATAGCGTCCGTGACAGCAATAAAAAAGCCGTCATTACCATAGTGCATGACGATTTTTGCCAACAGTTGATTTCGCAAGGTGTTGAGATACACAACGCGGCACCTACACTGGTTCAAATTAAACATTGGATTGACAGCGGTTATGCCGTTTTGCTGATGATAAGTACTTATCGCTTTAATGGCGAGAAAGGCCCACATTGGGTGGTATTAAGCGGTTACAACGAGCAGTTCATGTTTATTCACGACCCATTTGTTGAAGCACAAAAAGATGCGATTAATGCAGCGTATGTACCGATTAGTCAGTCAGAGCTGGCGCAAGTGATGCAGTATGGGAAGCAGAAACAGGTTTCTTGTTTAGTGGTTAAATCATCTTTGGCTTAATGATGGTTAAGCTTTTTTATGGCAAGCAGCCACAACTGGCTTTGCAAACTTCGTTTGAATTGAGATCGCAAGGTTCCATCCTGCATGAGCCAAATCTACTGTCATTCCGGTAGTGTTGTTGAACTGGAATCCAGCTGTTTCTTTTGTTGTTTGTGCTTATGGCCTGCGGCCACTAACGTCGTGGCGCTTCGCCCACACCAGACCAAGAGGAAATTAACGGCTATTCCCTCTTGGAACTCCCAGCCGCCCCGCAACATTTTCAAAAAACGAAAAGGTCGCCATGGGGATTGATTTAACTTTGACCTGCATTCGGAATCTGCTTCGGCCTTATTCGAAAATGCTAACGCTTCCGATGGTACATCCTGTACCGCGAAAGCTAAGCTCACATCCATGTGAGCTTCACGCTATTTTCTTCAACGGCCTCAAGTTCAGAGTTGAATCTATGCATTTTCATAAAAAACTAACTCGTTTTTGGACATTTCCGAGTTAGAACATTAATTCTAATTCGTGAGTTTCAGGTTAAATTTCTATGGGTAACTCCCAAATAATGGGCTAAAAATTGTTGGCTAAAATAGGCGACGCAGGAGCAAAAGCCAACTGTTTTTAGTCCTGATTAATTTGTTTGATACTCATTGAGCCCCCTCCCTAGCAAGCCGCATCAGCGGTATGCTTAAGGTGACTAAACCAACAGGAGAAAACTCAATGAGATTTTATAATAACTCACATCCATACTACTGTGGTATCGATTTACATGCACGTTTACTTTATGTCTGTATCATTGATTCTAAAGGGGAAGTTGTAGCTCATAAAAAGATAGGTGCCAGTAAAGATGACTTATTACTCATTCTAGAACCTTATATCGGCAATGTAATTGTCGGAGTTGAGTGCATGCATTGCTGGTATTGGGTGTCCGACTGGTGTGCTGAACTTGGGATTGATTTTATCTTAGGTCATGCGCTTTATATGAAGGCGATTCACGGTGGTAAAACCAAAAATGATAAAGTCGATTCCTTTAAAATTGCCACACTACTGCGTGGTGGTAACTTTCCAATAGCTTATGATTATCCAAGTGAAATGCGCGCAGCACGTGACCTACTACGTCGTAGAATGAAGATTGTCCGTCACGGCGCTATGCTCAAAGGTCATGTGGTTAACACTAATAGCCAATACAACTTACCTGCCACTGAGTTAAATCTAAAAAATATTTCAGCAAGACAAAAACTACGCGAGCAATATCAAGACCCTATCGTGCAGCGCAACATTGATTTAGACATGGCACTACTTGATTGTTATGCAAAGGAACTCGCACAGGTTGAATGGTTCATCGAAAAACAAGCCAAAAACCATAACCCCGTCTATTTAGAACTACTTAAAACAGTACCTGGCATTGGCAAGATTTTGTCACTGACAATCCTCTATGAAATCAGTGATATCAGTCGATTTGAGTCAGTACAAAAGTTTGCTTCATACTCTCGATTGGTCAAATGCAAAGCAGAATCAGCGGGTAAAACCTATGGCACCAATGGCAATAAAATCGGTAATGCTCATTTGAAATGGGCATTCTCAGAAGCAGCGGTGCTTTACCTACGAGGCAATGACAAAGCACGTAACTACCTTAATCGATTACAAAAAAGAATGAGTAAAGCAAAGGCGTTGTCTGCACTGGCACATAAGCTTGGTCGCTGCGTCTATTTCATGCTGAAGAACAAAACGGTGTTTGATGAACAACGATTCTTAAAAGGATAAGTCGCGCAATAAGGTGAGCTGAACGTCTAACTAGATACTCTTACAAAGAGAAGCGAGCATGAACGTGAATGATGTGGCTAATGAAGCAATGACTTCTCACCATCATCACTATGCCAAATGCTATTTAAGCTACATTGCCTTGATTAGACACCTTATTGGCGCGCATTAATAAATACAATCAACAAAGTCGTTTACACCCTAAATGAGCCTGAAACTAACTGTGCAAAAAGCACCTCTGACTTGAATAGTGCCATCTTAGGGTTAACCGATAAATGTCTAGTGCCCCTGATATTTCAAAGGAATGAAAAGCGTCAGGCAGCGATAAGATCGCACTAAGAGAGCCTCTATATGTGTTTGCTGTAAACGATGATTTGACAGCTAAATGACAGACGAAGTAGATGAATTTGTTGATTGATTTTAATTTGACTGCAAAAGCAGTCAAATAAGTTAGGCTCGCCTATTGACTGGCGGAAGGCTCATATGTGTTATAAAGCCAGTCACCTAACCCAATACATTACTTTATTTACACCTTCATTTTCAACTACTTGAGGGTGAGAAGCTAACGCCATTATTTTTGATTTAACTGCCTCTACGCCAAATGACTTAACACATGGAGTAATAAACCATTTATTAAAACTAGGATCATACTCGATTAATGAGGCTAGAACTAAATCATCGAAAAGAGCTTTAGGCACAGGATTAACCTTTTCCAAAAGCTTTACCACAAACCACTTTTTCTCAGTGTGAATTAAAGCAGCAGTAAACCATACTAAAGAGTCAGGGTTATCTTTTGGAAAATTAGAAGCAATTCGACCTACAAGCTTGCGGACAAGATGATGACTTTCATTCTTATCTTTTAGCGATTTTGCCTCAATATATTCTAGGTAAAGTGCTTCGAGGTTCATCCGATACCTTTGGCTTTATAACGAGCCTGTAGAATTACTCGTTTTAAAATTCATTTTAATTAATTATTAAACAATATCTGAGTTTCTATTTTGATTCAATTATTTAGTGGCGTTTAGATTATTATTTAACATGCTGATGTATTGTTGTTTTTAGAGGGAGTATAAGGCGGGTTTGGTGAGTTTTTGAGGTGAAAAGGGCTTACCCCTTCTTAGTGCATCGCGTGTTGCAGCTTTTCTATATTATGAACAAGACAGTACAGTTGCCACTGGGCATTAACTTTGACTTGGCCGCGTAAGGTCAATTTATTCATCCCTTTGTTGACCGTAATATTGCCAAATACAGGTTCGATACAACCCAGTCGTTTGCTATATTGCCGCCGCCCCATTGGGCTGTCTATTTTCACTTTCATCTTGTCGGAGTAACTCAGTTTTTTCCGTGAGGCATCATTTTTAAACTGCACTTGCCGACCCGTTTTTATCGGCGGTTTTCGCATGCATTGTTGTTGCAACGGACAAGTTTTGCAATCTTTTAAATAACCACAGAATCGAGTGTATTCTTGGTTATAGCTTTTGACATTGATGCCGCTTCGCCACATCTCATTGCCTGCGGGACATCGGCAGGTTTGTGTTGATTCATCATAATGAAAGTCATCACAGGTAAACAATCGTGGCTTGCCGTTACGTCGTTTTAATCTGCGCTTTTCTTGCTCGGTTTCGTACGTTTCACTGTCTTTAAACAACGGGTCTCGTTTTCTAAATTGATTATCTGCTATGTAGGTATCAAAGCCACTTTGTGCCATAAATGCCAAATTAGCTTCGCTGTTGAACCCACTGTCTGCGGTGAATTTTATGGTGTGCTCGATTGAGGGGTTAACAGGATTGAGCTTATCGAGTTGTTGTTTTAATTGAGTGACTGCCGGCTGAAGCGTTTGTTGTTCACCGACCGAACCCCACGTTTGTGCTTGTAAGATAATTTGATGTTTATCATCGTTTATCGCAATACCATTGTAACCTTGAATGGTGCCTTTTGATGTCGTCATCTTTGCGCTGTCAGGGTCGGTGATATTACTTTTAACAGGCTTGCCTTGGCTGCCTATTTTTTCTTGGTGTGCCGCGAGGAATGCCGTGATTTTATCCGCACTTTTATCTAACTTTGTTTTTTGGTTTAAGTCTTGTGTGACGAGCTCTTCACTCAACCCATCTTGGGCTTGATGACGCTCTATAATGCGTTTGCTTGCCCGCACTAATTTCGCTTTTTTACGACTGAGCTCATCGAATGTACCACTCCATTCTTTGCTCGCATTTGACTTTAACTTACAACCATCAATGGCAAACATATTACGACCTATCAAACCCTCTTCGTCACAAATCATCAGCACTTGGGTAAACAGTGGCTCTATTTGCTCGTGCATTTTAGCCACAAAACTTGCTATCGATGTGTAATGGGGTTGAACGTCACCCGATACGCTCATGAACAAAATATTGTTTTCACACACCTTAGCAATACGCCGACTGCTAATTAAACCATGCGCATACCCGAGTAAAATAATTTTGAGCATCACTGCCGGTGAATATGCTGCAGCACCCGTTTTATCATTATGATACCAGGCATCAAACTCCGATAAATCGAGTTTATTTTCGATAATATAACAAAGGGCATACTCAAATGTACCAGGCAGAATTTGCTCTGAAAAATTGATGGGAATGAATTTACTTTGGCATGTAGTGGCATAGTTATTTTGGCCACCTAAATAGAGGTGATATTATTACCTCGTACATGACTTTAGGTGAACACATGAGCTCGATAACCAGAAAAACATTTAGTGCTGAATTCAAACTTGAAGCAGCCCAATTAGTCCTCGATAAAAACCATAGCATCATCGAAGCTGCAAAGGCGATGAACGTGGGTAAATCAACCATGGATAAATGGGTGAGACAGTTAAAACTAGAACGCCAGGGTGGCACGCCAAAAGCCTCTCCCATTACCCCTGAACAAATTGAAATCCGTGAACTGAAGAAACAGGTAGCCCGTCTTGAGGAGCATAATCTTATTCTAAAAAAGGCTACCGCTCTCTTGATGTCAGACTCGATGAACAATTTACGCTGATCAGCGCACTCAAGCAGAGCCACTCTATTCTCACAATTTGTAATGCATTCAAAGTGCATCGAAGTAGCTATAAATATTGGCTAAAAAGAAAAGAGCATATCGATGCTGATTTTACAATTTTATGCAGTGAAGTGAAGGCCGCGCATCGTATTAGTAATGGCTCTGCCGGTGCTCGAACGATAGCGCAATTAGTGACTAACAAAGGGATTAATCTCAGTCGTTATCGAGCCCGTAATCTAATGAGAAAGCTTGGATTATTAAGCTGTCAGCAGCCTAAGCATTCTTATAGGAAAGCTGCACAAGAGCATGTAGCGATCCCAAACACGCTTAATCGACAGTTTGCAGTAACTCAACCAGATCAAGTGTGGTGTGGTGATGTGACGTATGTTTGGGTCGGTAATCGTTGGGCATATTTAGCCGTTGTTTTAGACTTATTTTCCCGCAAACCTGTTGGGTGGGCTTTGTCATTATCGCCTGACAGCGAGCTGACCTCTAAAGCCTTGAAAATGGCATTTGAGTTAAGGGGGAAACCTGAGAATGTGATATATCACAGCGACCAAGGTTCACATTACACAAGCTTGAAATTCAGACAGTTATTATGGCGTCTTCAGATTGAGCAAAGCATAAGTCGTCGCGGGAATTGTTGGGATAATGCACCAATGGAGCGTTTCTTTAGAAGTTTGAAATCTGAATGGGTACCCGCAAGTGGCTATGGGAATTTTACAGAAGCAGACAAAGCGATCACAAATTACATCACTGGATATTACAGTGAAACTAGACCCCATCAATATAATGGTGGGTTAACGCCAAATGAGTCAGAACGTTTATATTGGAATGACTCTAAAACCGTGGCCAATATTACTTGACCACTACAGTATGTGTTAGGCTTCTTTTTTACTAGCTATAATCTTATTTAAAAAGTCTAGTTTATGTAAAACCTTAATCATTAATTCTGACGTGTTTTTTATACTAAATTCTAACCGCACATCCTTCATATGAGAAACTTCAGAGCCATTTTTGAATAATGAAATCTCTTTGATATTCATAGAGCTTAAAACCCCTTCAATATCGTTGTTTCTTTTAATACTAAATTTAAAATCACCAATTTCATTAGAAACATTAAAAACAAGGAACATATGATGATCATGTGTACTATGAATTACCACCCACTCACCATCTGGCATTTTATTATTTATAGGTGCTTTCCCCATTTCACCTACAGTAATTTGTGTTTTGACTTCAGCAAGGTCTGGGTTTTTATTAATTATTTCATTAGCATTACAAAATAAATCTTTAGAATTAGAATATAAAAATCTGGACGAATTACTCACTTGTAGTGAGTTTAAAAATTTAGATGTGGTTTTACCTAATGTTACGGGAACCCCTGTGTCGATTCCTTTTAGTATGCTTTGATATAATGTTTTAGTTCGACTTTCAGGTTGATATACTACGTAGGAATTCATTTTCTTTATAATGGTAGGACAATACAATGCGAAAGTTAGATTAGGTGAAATAGGAAAGTATACCTCAATACCATGACATGATAATCCAACCCCTCCATATGGGAATGTATTATGACGGGTAATTGGATTGTCTGAAATTATGAAATCTTCATTAGTATTGCTTCGAATGAGGAACCCTACCTTTCCGCTAATTGCCTCCATTTGAGATTTAAAATATTTATATGATGAAAGTGATGATTCTCTAACATCATTTTCCGTTGGTATTTCTAAATCTAAATCCCATTCTTTCTCTGAAAATTGTCGCATTAACTGTTCAGAAACAGACTTCATTGAAGTTCTATACATTTTCGTTCTTATTATTTGAACGACTACAACGCTAAGTAATTTTTCCTTGTCTAGAACTGTCAAGCAATGAGTGTTTCTATTGTCTATTATTTTTTCAACTAAACATGCTAGGTCATCATCGTTTTTTTGAAACAATGCTTCAAAGTTTAATCTTTCTCCATTTCGCACAACAGTATTAAAATGATTCTCACTACCTGCATCTATTATTGAGGAGGGATAGCTAACTTTTCTTTTTTTATCAAAAACAAATATTTTATTTTTATCGTATTTGAAATTTCTAAGTAGAGATTGAGGGACATAATGATGTTTTTTAGATTCTGTCATGATCACCTCCATTTGTAGATTGAACGCTGAGAAGCCTAACGTTTTAGTATTTGTGAGTTGCGCCGTTTACATGGCACAAATCGCTTGTTGGACTTGGCCGATGCCGAGTCCAGGTTAATTGGTACGCTTATGCTATAGGAATTTGCTTTTTTTGATGCTGGCTATGGGCTACAGAGCAGTTTAGAGTCAATTGATATCGAGTAGTAGATAAGTTTTTCATTGAAATTCCTTTTCATTGTATTTCTATCTTACATCTTTAAGCCCAACGATTTCAATGAGGATTATACGTCCAATTGAAACTTCATTTGGCTCCGTGCTGCGGCTTCGTTCAACGCCGCGTTAAGCGGACTAAAATTGTTGGTTTTAATGTGTAACGAAGCAAACCTAACCAACTGTTTTAGTTTAACTTAAACACCTTCTTGTCAATAGGTTTGATTCAACTTTGAACTTGAGGACGTTGAAGAAAATAGCGTGAGCATGACATGGATGTCAGGCTAGCTTTCGCGGTACAGGATGTACCATCGGAAGCGTTAGCATTTTCGAATAAGTCCGAGGCCGATTCCAAATAAAGCCCAAAGCTGGATCAATCCCCATGGCGACCTTTTCGCTGTTTGAAAATGTTGCGGGGCGGCTGGGAGTTCCAAGAGGGAACAGCCGTTGGTTTCCTCTTGGTCTGGTGTGGGTGAAGCGCCACGACGTTGGTGGCCGCAGGCCATATGTATCAGCCCATGTAGGGTGGAACCTTGCGATCTTACTTCAAACGAAGTTTGAAATAGTCTGGTGTGGGTGAAGCGCCACGACGTTAGTGGCCGCAGGCCATATCTAATAAAAAGGAGGCTTTCGCCTCCTCAACTAACACTACTTACCGTCTTGTGCTCTGCGCTTTTTAAAGTCTGAATCTTCAATCCATTTTGGCCAGTCTTTGTTGTTGGCAAGCTTTTCAATGATGTCGCTGATTAAAGCTAAGTCTTGCTCTACCCCGCCTAAATTCCAGCTGGCATCGTAGTCGTCTGCACCTTGATGGTACTTATGGGCAATGTAGTCTGGATCAGTGTCGCCTAAGCTCATGAACATTAACCCGGGGACGCCTTGTTGGGCTAAGGCAAAGTGGTCTGAACGGAACATTAAGCCATTTTGTGGACGGGGATCAGCCTTTACAGTGCGGCCTTGTGCTTTGGCGGCATCGTCTAAATAGGTTTCAAGTTCTGACACGCCTTGACCATAACGCAGGATGTAATTAACACCATTGCCTACATTCATGCCGTCTATGTTTAAAAACGATACCAGTTGTTTAGTCGGTACCGGAGGATTGGCAGCAAAGTATTGCGCGCCAATGAGTCCTGTTTCTTCTGCGGTAAATGCAGTAAACAGAATAGAGCGTTTAGGTGCTTTGTTTTGCGCTTTAAAATGACGCGCTAATTGCAATACACCAGCAACGCCAGAGGCATTGTCGACGGCGCCGTTTAAAATAACCGTTTTACCATCTTGCACGGTTTTACCTAAATGATCCCAATGGGCATGCATGACTAACCATTCGTCGGCTTGGCTGGTACCTGGTATCAGCCCTGCTACGTTATATGAGGTGGCTAATTCAATGGTATTTTTTACTGCTAAATTGGCTTTGAGTTTAAGTGGTATAGACTTAAAACCCGCTTTTGCTGCGGTGAGTTTGACTTTATCAAAGTCTAAGCCTGCTGCTTGAAACACTTTTTGCGCGGTTTGGTGCTGGATCCAACCCATGACGCCAATGTGTGATTGATTATTTTGATCATCAACTAAGGTGTATTTAGTATTAGTGTTGCTGTTTTCAACGACGTTCCAGCCGTAGGCTGCGGGTGCAGTTTCGTGGACAATAAACACCGCTTTGGCGCCCTGCCTTGCTGCTTCTTCATACTTATAAGTCCAGCGGCCATAATAGGTCATGGCATTGCCTTTAAAGATGGCAGGATCTTGAGTCGCAAAGCCTGGGTCATTGACCAGCATAATCACGGTTTTGCCTTTAACGTCAATGTTGGCGTAATCATTCCATTGATATTCTGGCGCATTAATACCATAGCCAACAAACACTACATCGCTGTTATCTACATTCACTTGAGGCTGAACTTGTTCAGTACGTGCGGTGAAGTCAGTGCCGTTGTTAAACACTAAATCCCCCATACTCAGCTGCATTGTTTGATCGGCAGTAATTTTAGCCATTGGCACAGCTTGACGATAACTGTCACCAAAACCTGGAGCGAGTCCCATTGCTTTGTAGGCGTTTTCTAAATACTCAACCGTCAGTTTTTCACCATGGGACAATGGTCCACGACCTTCAAATTCATCACTTGCTAAGGTTTGCACATCTTGACGATAGGTTTTTTGATCAAATTGAAACGGCGTAGCATTTACGCTTGGCAGCAAAAACGCACCAAACACGGCTAATAAACGAAAGGTATTCACAGACAACATCCTCTGTTGAGTATTAAGAAAAACCATTGTAGCAACAAGATCGCCACATTGAAAAAAGGATTAGAGTAAACATTATTATTCGTAAAAGTTGGAAATAAAACTCTGCTCAGTTTCACATAATAATATTGAGTTAATTTTGCCTATATCAAAAATCAGTTGACATAATATGTCTTAGCAAACATAGTGAGACATATTATGTCAAAAGCTGTATATCAAAGATAATATGTCTGTAGGTAAGTTTGACATGGAATATGCGTACCGTTGTTATTTCGCACTACTCACTCTATCTCTTAACGCTAATTAATGTGAAAAGGAAAATACATGAAATTTATTATGGTGGCTTTAATCAGCTTTACACTTGGTGTTGTAGGTGCAGGTTTTGTTGCATTGAAGTTTTTCGCTTATGGCGGGCAAAGTGTTGCCGCGGCAGAGATCCAAATGTCGACAACGACATTACAATTGATTGAGTCAAACAAAATAGACTTAGCGGTTAAAAAACTTTGCTCTGTATTACCGATAGCATTAAAAAATAAAACAGAAATGGATGCTTCATTTTTTGCAACTGAATTTAATTACGGTCAAACAGGATCTGGAGAACATATTGAAAGTCAGGCGGAGAAATTGCTCCAGCCAGAAAGGATCTGTCAAGCCGTCAATTAACAGGAAAGCTAAACATCTGTGGCCTAACTGAAACAATTTAATACTACCTATTTTAGATAGTAACTTCGTGCAGTGTTAGGCTTTACTGCTATGCCTTCATCACCCTAAACCTAACGCTTTTATCGCATATAGCAGTGAAGCTTTCTAGCACTTAGTCATGGGCATTATCGGCTGTAGCTTGTTATCGCTTTAAGCTGTTTTTATCGCTTGTTATCGTCTTAACCTGCTGTTATCACTCTTCATCGTGCGTCAAAAAGCGGTATACAAATCCCTTGATCACCCGTTTGCGCTAAATAGCGTTTGTCGACCCATAAACCAACGGCGGCGACTAAGGTGTCACCATAAAAAACTAACGGGATTTGTGGTCTACGCCATGGCGGGATATTGCATTCTTGCCACAGTTTCTTTAATTCGCGCGGTTTTTGCCGTTGTGATGTGGCAAATTGTGGCTGACATTTAATTGAACCTGCCGCGCCAAAGCGTATGCTCACGGCGGTATTATTGGGTAAAGCAAGTAGCGGCGTATTGTCTGTGGCGATTTGCAGGCCCAGCTGGCATTGCTTGTGCCCAACTCGGCACACTATCTGTTGCAGCTCGCCTTTAAGCAGTTGCTCAAATGGTTGTTGAACTGTACTTGCATCAATAGCGTCGAGCTCTTTATGGCTAACCACATAAGCGATACCAGCAAAACGTTTAACTTGATAATCGCCCCACTGAATCGACATGTTAGCGTCGTCTTTAGCCGCTAACAGTTGTGACAGGATCTGCTGTAATTGCGCTTGCGAAGGTAAACTAACGCCACAATGAATTAAATAACCGCGAAACAGTAATGCTTGCCAAGCGGCACTCAATTGACCAAACCCGGTGAGTTTAAACCCGGTTGATTCGGTCATTAATGCATTTGTATCGCCGGGCACTATTAACCACTCGGGTAAGCGATGACTCACTTCGTCGTCAATAACCTGTTGCTGCTCGGCACATAATGCGGCGCTACGCCCTGCGGTGGTCGCAATACTTGGCCAACGCTGTTTTAATCTTGGAATGATATCCAGGCGTAAAAAATTTCTATCAAAGCTGTCGTCTTGGTTACTTTCATCTTCAATATGGGATAGTTGTTTTTGCGCCGCAAATTGCTCGATTTGATCGCGGCTGATATCCAATAACGGTCTAACTAGCCAAGCTTGTTTGTAAGCTTGTATCGCCCCCATTGCCGCCAACCCTTTTGGGCCTTGACCACGTTTTAACGCGAGTAATAAGGTTTCAAGTTGATCATCTTGATGATGGGCGGTCAGTAAAATGTCACCGGGATTAAGATAACGGTCAAATGCTTGGTAACGAGCATCGCGGGCTTGCGCCTCTAAACTCTGCCGAGGGCCCTTTTCAACCTTAACTCGCTCAATCTGCACTGGCAGCTGATAATGATTAGCCCGAGTGATACAGTGCTGTACCCAAATGTCAGCATTGGCACTTAGCCCATGATGAACATGAATAAGCAGGCAAGCAATATGCGGATGTTTGTGTGCCAAGGCACTTAATCCACACGCGAGCACCTCTGAGTCAACGCCGCCACTGTAAGCCAGTACTAACTTAGGCGATGATTCACCTTTAACTACATTCATTTGATAAAGGGGTAATATCGCTTGTTCGAGCAAACTTAGCAGTTGTGGTGCACTCATTTGCTCTGTTAACGAAGACTTTTCAATCATGATGCGCGCCTAATTAAACACGATTTTGACGTTAGTTGAACCAAGCATGCTTTCGAGGGCTAACATTAACTCATCACTGGGATTAACTCGCCACTCTTCACCTAACACGATTTTGCCGCTGGCTTGCTGTTTGGTGTAGTTAATCACCACAGGCACAGCGCCCTTACGCCACGGTGTTAATGTTTGCTCAAAGGTTTGTAACCACTCAGGCGTGACATCATCGCCATGAACATTGATTTCAACCGCTTTGGCAAAGTGACTGCGCGCTTCGCCAATTTCAATGATATTACGGGCGTTCATGCGATTGCCGCCAGAGAAATCATCAAAGCTGACATCACCTTCACAAATAAGAATGCGATCTTTTTCAAGCATATGACCAAACTTCTCAAACGGCTCGGTAAATAGCATGACTTCTAAACGGGCACTTTTATCATCTAATGTGACTAAGCCCATTTTAGAGCCACGCTTAGTGATCATCACCCGTGTTGCCACCACTAGACCAGCTGCTTTAACCGTTTTACCGCGCTCGGTTGGGTGAATGTCTTTTAAGCGGCCATTAGTGTATTGCTTAAGTTCTTTTAAATACTGATTAATAGGGTGACCAGTAAGGTAAAGTCCTAATGTTTCGCGCTCACCTTCCAACCAGATTTTGTCTGGCCACGGAGTACAATGGACAAAGTTTTGCTTACTGTCTTCAGGTTCACTATTGAGTAAACCAAACATGTCATTTTGGCCAGTCGCTTCTGCTTTAGCATGTTGCGCCGCAGCACTAATCGCTTGAGGCAAGGTCGCCATCATTGATGCTCGATGCGGGCCTAATGTGTCTAAGGCGCCTGCAAGGATAAGCTTTTCAATTACTCGCTTATTGAGTTTTTTCAAATCAATTCGAGCACAAAAATCGAACAGGTCGGTAAACGGTCCATTTTTACGGGCTGTTAAAATAGAATCTACCGGGCCTTCACCGACACCTTTAATCGCGCCGATACCATAAACAATATTAAGGTCGTCATCGACAGTAAACTTGAATAAGCCTTTGTTGACATCGGGCGGAATTAGCGGCAAGCCCATGCGTTCACATTCGTCAACCAAGGTGACGATTTTGTCGGTGTTGTCCATGTCGGCAGACATTACCGCGGCCATAAATTGCGATGGAAAATGGGTTTTTAACCACAAGGTTTGATACGACACCAGTGCATAAGCGGCAGAATGCGATTTGTTAAAACCGTAACCGGCGAACTTTTCCACTAAGTCGAAGATCTTCATCGACAAGTCGCCGTCGACGCCGTTATTAATCGCCCCTTCTTTAAACGTGCCGCGCTGCTTGGCCATTTCTTCAGGTTTTTTCTTACCCATTGCACGACGGAGCATATCCGCGCCGCCTAGGGTGTAACCCGACAATACCTGAGCAATCTGCATGACCTGCTCTTGGTACAAAATGATGCCGTAGGTCGGTGACAATAACTCTCTTAGTGACTCATGCTGATATTCAGCATCTGGGTATGACACTTCCTCACGGCCGTGCTTACGTTCAATAAAGTTGTCAACCATGCCTGACTGCAAAGGACCTGGGCGGAAAAGAGCCACGAGTGCAATCATGTCTTCAAAACAGTCGGGCTGCAGACGTTTAATCAGGTCTTTCATACCGCGAGATTCCAGCTGGAATACCGCGGTTGTTTCGTAGCGTTGCAGTAATCTAAAACAGGCAGGATCGGCAAGCGGAATGGCTTCGATACTAACGGGTTCTTTACCTTCTTTAATCAGGCGCGGATTAATCATCTGCAATGCCCAATCAATAATGGTTAAGGTACGTAAGCCCAAGAAATCGAACTTAACCAGACCAGCAGTTTCAACGTCATTTTTATCAAATTGTGTTACTGGGTTTAAGCCTTCGGCATCGCAATATAGCGGTGCAAAATCGGTAATTCGAGTCGGTGCGATAACCACACCACCGGCATGCTTACCCGCGTTACGTGTTACCCCTTCTAAGCGGCGACACATATCGATAAGCTCTTTAACGTCTTCATCGCCGTCATAGGCTTCAGGAAGCGCGGGTTCAACTTCAAAGGCTTTCGCCAATGTCATCCCTGGTTCTGCGGGGATTAATTTAGTTAACCGTTCAACAAAGCCGTAAGGATGACCTAATACGCGGCCAACATCGCGCACAACGGCTTTGGCCGCCATAGTACCAAAGGTAATAATCTGTGATACCGCTTCTCGGCCGTATAGCTCAGCTACGTGGTCAATCACCTCATCGCGTCGGTCCATACAAAAGTCGACGTCGAAATCGGGCATGGATACACGTTCAGGGTTCAAGAATCGTTCGAACAGTAAATCGTATTCTAGTGGATCTAAGTCGGTAATTTTAAGCGCGTATGCGACTAATGAACCCGCACCAGAACCACGGCCGGGACCAACTGGAATGCCGTTGTCTTTGCCCCACTGAATAAACTCCATCACGATAAGGAAGTAACCAGGGAAACCCATCTGGTTAATGACTTTCAGTTCAATCTCGAGGCGTTCGTCATATTCGACACGTTTTTCGGCGCGAACTTGTGGGTTTGGAAATAAAAACTCAAGACGTTCTTCTAAGCCTTTAACGGACACATTAACCAAGAAATCTTCAATGGATAAGTCGCCAGTAGGGAAATTAGGCAAAAAGTATTCATTTAGGCGAATGGTGACATTACAGCGTTTCGCGATTTCAACACTGTTTTGAATTGCCGACGGAATATCGGCAAACAATGCGATCATTTCATCTTCGGTGCGCAGATATTGTTGATCGCTGTATGTTTTAGGGCGACGCGGATCGACTAAGGTAAAACCATCATGAATTGCCACCCGGATTTCATGTGCTTCAAAGTCATCTTGTTTTAAAAACACCACTTGGTTAGTGGCAACTACAGGTAAACCTTTGGTTGATGCTAGCTCAACCGCCATGTGTAAATAGCGTTCTTCATGTGCACGACCAGTGCGGATAAGCTCGAGGTAATAGCGATCTTCAAAGTGTTGTTGATAAAAGGCAATCAGCGACTCTACTTGGTTTTGATTACCTTTTAATAATGCCTTACCGACATCGCCATCTTTGGCACCCGAGATAATGATCAAGCCGCTGTTATATTTGACTAACCAATCTTGGTCGATCACCACACGGTTATCGACATGACCACGAAGATAAGCTTCACTGATCAACTGAGTCAGATTTTGGTAACCTTCATTGTTCATCGCAATAATGGTTAAGGCGCAAAATTCTTTTTCAAAACCAGGTGTTTGCACCCAAAAATCTGCGCCAATGACCGGTTTGATCCCCGCACCATTACAAGCACCATAAAACTTAACCAAACCACAAAAGTTGTTTTGATCAGTTAACGCTATTGCTGCCATCCCCTGATTCTCAGCAGCAGCAATAATAGGTTTAACTTTAGCAACGCCATCTGACATTGAATAATCACTGTGGACGCGCAAATGAACAAAACGAGGATCGGACATAGAATATTTTTTCTTCGAAAAAGATGAATGAAACAACACGAAAATGCGGGATTTAGACTACCAAACTACGCGATGTTATCCAACGATAAACTCGCTTAATTTGGCTATTATCAAAATGTATCCTGAAGCAATATACGTTCAGCGACAGGTTTAAAACTTCTACGATGTTCAGGTAATACGCCATACAAGGCTAACGCTTCGAAGTGCGCTTTGGTTGGGTACCCTTTATGCTTAGCAAAGCCATACTGCGGGTGCAGATTGTCTAACGCGTCCATCTCGGCATCACGAGTGACTTTGGCAATAATGGATGCCGCACTAATAGCAGCCACTAAGCCGTCGCCTTTAATTATCGCATGACTGGCAATACCAAAATCCGGTACCCGATTACCATCAACCAGCACTCGTTCAGGTAAAATGGATAACCCGGCTACTGCGCGCTGCATGGCCAACATGGTGGCATGCAAAATGTTCAGCTCATCGATTTCAGCAGGGCTGGCACGGCCAATACTGACACTTAGCGCATTATCCATTATCTGTTGATATAAGGAATTACGACGTTTCTCGCTAAGCTTCTTAGAATCATTAAGGCCAACAATCGGTTTATTTGGGTCTAATATCACCGCGGCAGTGACCACATCGCCAACCAATGGACCACGTCCGACTTCGTCAACACCAGCAACAAGCCCTTGTGAAATAATGGCTACTTGTTCAGGGGTAATATCTTTTATCACAACCGATAATGTCGACATATTAGCTTATCCTAGTCAGGTTACGGCGCTGGTAATAATGCTACTACAGCATCTGCAGCTCGCTCGCTGGCATTACACTTTAGCAATTGATGTAATTCTTCAAAGCGGGTATTTAGCGGTACAAAATCTTGATTAAGCTGGTTGATTATCGCATCGGCAATTAACTGTGGTTGGCAATTAGCTTGCATCAGTTCTGGCACGATGGTGTCGTTTGCGAGTAAATTAGGCAACGAATAATTTTTGATTTTCATCATTTTAATCGCGATGGCGTATGTAATTGGGCTAACCCGATACGACACAACCATAGGACGTTTAACCAGCATGGCCTCTAATGTCGCGGTGCCAGATGCTAATAAAATACAATCTGCAGCAGCCATGACTTCGCGAGATTGACCTTCAACAATAGTGACTTCTAGATCGGGAGCAAACTCCTCCAGTGCAGCAAGAAACTGTTGTCGACGAGCATCATTAACCACTGGGGTGACAAATTTGATGTCTGGAAAGGTTTGCTTAACTAACTGAGCAGCTTTTATAAATGGTTCAGCTAATTGCTTTAGCTCTCCACCTCTGGACCCTGGCAATACTGCCAAGTATTCAGCATTAGGATCTAATCCTAATAACTGCCGAGCAGCCAGCTTATCACTGTGCATCGGAATATCGTCCGCAAGTGTGTGCCCCACAAAGGTACAAGGTACTTGATGTTGGTCGTAAAACGCTTTCTCAAACGGCAATAACGACAACACCATATTAGTGGCTTTAGCAATTTTAAATATACGTTTTGGACGCCAAGCCCATACTGACGGGCTGACATAATGGACTGTTTTAATCCCTTTGGCTTTTAATTTAAGCTCTACGCCAATATTAAAATCGGGCGCATCAATACCAATAAAACAGTCTGGCGCTAATTCAGTAATTTGTTTCACGAGACTTGAACGAATATGAAGCAGTCGAGGTAAATGTGATAACACTTCGACTAAGCCCATGATCGACAGTTCTTCCATTGGGAATAAACTCTCAAACCCTAGAGCTTGCATTCGAGGGCCACCAATGCCAATAAAGCGTGCATCAGGGTAGCGTTTTTTGAGTGAATTAACTAAACCGGCACCTAAAATATCGCCGGAGATTTCTCCGGCGACAATGGCGAATACTTTTGAAGGAGAGTTGGTCATCGTTTCCGTCTATCGAATAATGCCACGAGCAGAGTGGTTGATAAATTCCATAAATGCTTTCACATTGATGTCTTTTTCAGCGGCCTCGATTAATTCAGCGTTAGCTTCTTCAATGGTTAAACTCTTACGGAAAACCGCTTTGTACGCACTCAAGATTGCTCGTTGGTTTTCTTTGGTAAAACCACGGCGTTTTAAGCCTTCTAAGTTTAATCCACGCGGTACTGCAGGAGAACCAGCAGCCATCACAAATGGAGGAACATCTTGCAAAATAAGTGAAGCACCCGCGGTAAAGGCATGCGCGCCAATATGTACAAACTGATGCACACCAGTCATGCCGCCCAAAATAACCCAATCGCCAACATGTACATGACCCGCAATTGAAGCATTATTGGCCATAATAACGTTATCACCGACAAAACAGTCGTGGGCAATATGAACATACGCCATAAACAGACAGTTAGAACCGATGCGAGTTTCACCTTTATCTTGGGTCGTACCACGGTGAATGGTAACCGACTCACGAATGATGTTATTGTCGCCGATAATTAAGCGAGTTTGTTCGCCTGCGTACTTTTTATCTTGACACTCTTCACCAACTGAAGAGAATTGAAAAATACGATTACCTTTACCGATAACCGTTGGACCTTTAACCACAACATGAGAACTTATCCATGTGTCGTCGCCGATTTCAACGTTTTCACCAATGTAGGTCCAAGGACCAATAGTGACGTTATTACCAATTTTGGCTGTTGGGTGAACAAACGCTAATTTATCTATCACTTCTTAATCTCTCTACGTGCACACATGATTTCAGCAGAACAAACCAGTTCACCATCAACCAAGGCTTCACCAACAAATACACCAATACCGCGACGCTCTTTAATCATTTTAACGTGAAAATGTATTTGGTCGCCTGGCTCAACAACACGTTTGAAACGCGCTTTATCAATACCAGCAAAATAATACAGTACCTCTGGAGACGGCTCTGTACTCATGGTTTTAAATGCAAGTAAACCCGTTGCTTGTGCCATGGCTTCTAAAATGAGCACGCCAGGCATCACAGGCTGTATAGGAAAATGTCCCTGAAAAAAAGGCTCATTTATGGTGACATTTTTAATCGCATGTAAGTGCTCACCTACAGTAAAGTCCAATACACGATCGATCAACAAAAATGGATATCTATGAGGCAGATATTTAAGTATCTCTTTAATATCCATGGTGTTTAATTGGTTTGACACACTACATTCCTTAAATAAGGCAGAATTACAATTATTCTGTGCCCTTAGCACTTTTCTCGAGGGTTTTCACTCGGCTAAATAATTCATCTAATTGACGGAAACGAACAGTGTTTCGACGCCATAATTTATTTTCCATTGCGATGGTAGCAGACGAATACACACCTTTTTCACGGATAATGCTGGTCACGTTTGTTCCGCCTGATATGTGTACACCATCAGCGACACTCAGGTGTCCAGCAACAGCACTACCGCCACCGAGGATACAATATTTACCAATGGTAGAACTGCCAGCAATAATAGAGCCGCCAGCCATTGCAGTATTTTGGCCGATAATGACATTATGAGCAATTTGAACTTGGTTGTCGATAATCACGCCATCGTGGATCTCGGTATGCGACAACGCACCACGGTCAATGGAAGTACATGCGCCAATTTCGACATGATTGCCAATCCGAACGCCGCCGGTTTGTGGAATTTTAATCCAGTTACCGCGCTCATTGGCATAACCAAAGCCATCAGAGCCAATAACAGTCCCTGAGTGGACGATGCAATGATGGCCAATATGGACATTATGATAAACGCTCACGTTCGCCCAAAGACGCGTATTTGAACCAATAATACTGGTTTCACCCACCACACAACCTGGACCAATCTGAACATTTTCACCCAAAATAACATTGGCACCTATCACTGCATTTGCACCAATAGCCACACCGTCACCTAAAATGGCTGATGCATCTATTTGAGCCGAAGGATGAATACCAGGCGTTTCTTTTGGGGTGGTATCAAGTAATTGCGCTACTCGAGCAAACCCTACGTAAGGATCGCTAACAATCAGGGCGTTACCATGATAACCACTTGCTTCTTTTTCGCTCAGCAATACCGCACTAGCTTGAGTTGCCTCAAGCTGAGCACGGTACTTACTATTGGCTAAAAAAGAGAGTTGGCCTTTAGTTGCACTTTCAAGGGTAGCGACACTGGTTATTTCCAGCGTGGCGTCGCCTTTAATCGTTGCCCCTAATAGTTGGCTAAGCTCTTTTAAAGTCACTTTTTGCATACTTATTATTTGCCTTTGCTTAAGGCTTCTACCACTTTGCTGCTGATGTCAGCTTCTGGCTTAACAAAAATAACTGCGCCACGTTGTAGCACCATGTCGTATTTTTCTTTACCAGCAATGGTATTAATCGCTTTTTGAACTTGAACTAATAGTTTGTTTTGCTCTTCACCTTGACGACGACGCATGTCTTCATCTAATGCTTTGCCTTTCAACTGGAATTCAGACTTTAATGATTCCATTTTACGTACTAATTCAGTCTTTTGTGAATCGCTCATTAAGGCGCCGTCACGTTGTTGTTTCTCAACCAAAGAACGCATTTCTTCTTGCATTTTTTGGACTTCAGCAACACGGTCACCAAACTCAGCTTTTAATGATTTAGAAATTTGTTCGCGCTGTGGCAACTGCTCGAACACTTCACCCATATCAACCACAGCGAGTTTTTCCGCTTGGGCTAGCATAGGGGTAGCAAACAATGCCAATGTAATTAATGCGCGATTTACCATCTTTTTCAAAGTAGACTCCTTGTTAAACTTGTTGTTATCAGCAAAACCTGCCGAGTGTATTTGTTTTAGAACGTTTTGCCAATATTGAATGAGAAAATCTCTGTCTCATCATCTTCATATTCTTTCAGTGGCCAAGCTAAACTGAATACCATAGGCCCCATTGGCGATAACCACTGCACGCTCATACCCCATGAGGCACGTAAGCGTTCTGGATCGCTATAGTCTTCTAACTTAGAGAACTGATCCGCTGGTAAAGTCCGATATGAGTCATAATCAAACTCAGTATCCCATACGTTACCCGCATCAACGAAGAAACTGGTTCGCACTGAGTTAGTGTAAGCTTCATCAAGGAATGGTGTCGGAACAATCATTTCAAAGCTTGCTGTTGCAATGGCGTTACCACCAATTGAACGGCCAGAACTCACCTGAATGGTATTTGGGTCACCAGGCAAACTACAACCATCACCAGAAACATCAGGCGCACATTGCTCACTACCACGGTATAAATAGAACGAACGTGGGCCTACTGAGTTAGACTTAAAGCCACGTAACGAACTACTACCACCAGAATAATAGTTTTCCCAGAACGGTAAGATTTGATCGTTGTCGTTGAACTGACCATAACCGTTTGAATAACCTAAACGGGCGCGAGCCAATAATACAAACCCATGCTGAGGTGTCAGAGGGAAGTAGAAGTTGGTATCGAAATCCGTTTTAAAGTACTGTAAGTCAGAACCTGGCACGGTCATTTTACCGCTTAAACGTTGCGACGAACCATCTGTCGGGAACGTACCACGGTTAAGTGTGCTGCGGTACCAACCGGCATTCAATTCAAAGTTATCAAAACTTAAGTCTGAATTAGGATCATCAGTTTCACGATACACATTATAGAAACGCAACGCTTGTTCATAAGCAGAGATTTCTGAAATAGTATTATGACGATAACCAATACCACCGTTCAAACGGTTAGATTCGTTAATCGGGAATCCAGAGTTTAACGCTACACCATAAGATTTATTCTTATAGCGCTCAAGGTTAGCCTCGTTGGCATCAAACTCGTTCCAGTAAACGCTACCACCTAAACTGACACCATCCTTAGTAAAGTATGGGTCGGTATAAGACAAGTTGGCACTTTTAGAATATTTGTTAGTGTTGACGCTAAAACCAGCTTGGTTACCAGTACCAAGGAAGTTATTTTGCTCAACGCCAAACTGCAAACTCACACCTGATTCAGTACCATAACCGACACCTGCGTTGAACGAACCTGACGGTTGCTCTTTCACAGTCACTGCGACATCAACTAAATCGTCACTGCCCGGTACTTGAATGGTTTCTGCATCAACAGTTTCGAAATAACCTAAACGGTTAAGACGTAGTTTAGACTGTTCAATTTGAGCAGAATTTAACCATGCACCTTCCATTTGGCGTAATTCGCGGCGCATTACCTCATCTTTGGTAACTGTGTTACCAGTGAAGTTAATTGAGCGAACATACACGCGCTTACCCGGCTTAACATTGATATTGAGTACCACTTCTTTGGTTTCATCATCAATTTCAGGATAGGTTTTAACTTCAGGATAAGCATAACCAAAGCGGCCAAGGTATTTGCTGTACATTTCTTCGGTGAATGTCACATCGGCACCGTTGTACATGTTACCCGCTTTAATTGGCAAAATAGATCTCATTAACTCTTCGCGACCCATTAGGTCACCAATTAAGTTAACTTCTTTCACCTTGTACTTTTCACCTTCATTCACGTTAATAGTGATGTACAAACCTTTACGGTCTGGTGTCATCGCCACTTGCGTTGAAGTCACTTCAAAGCGAATATAGCCTTGATTATGGTAATAAGTTTTAATGGTTTCTAAGTCAGCTTGTAGCTTTTGCTTTTGGTAGCGACGTTCACCAAATAAATCCCACCATGCCACATAGTCTTTAAGCTCAAGCATACTGATGAGCTCAGAGTCTGAGAACACAGTATTACCTACTACGTTGATTTGACGGATTTCAGCCGCTAAACCTTCGGTAAACTTAAATTTAAGCTCAACACGGTTACGCGGCAAGTTGATGATTTGCGCTTCAACTTTGGCACCGTATTTACCCACACCGTAATAGAAATCTTGCAGGCCTTTTTCAATACCAGACAACATTGTTCTATCAAGTGATTCGCCAGCTTTAACACCAGAACCGTCAAGGCTTTCTTGTAACTGCTCGTCTTTGATATCTTTATTACCGTCAAACGAGATAATACTGATAGTTGGACGTTCTTTAACCGTTACATAGAGTATACCGTCTTCATGACTGACACTGATGTTTTCAAAATTGGTTGAACCGTAAAGGCTCTTAATCGCTTGCTGTAATTTAACTTCATCTACCGTGTCACCTACTTTCACAGGTAAACTCAATAGTGCTGCACCGAGAGCAACTCGTTGCAAACCTTCTACTTGGATGTCGGTCACTTCAAAAGGTTGGAAAGACTCTGCCCAACCATTCCCTGAAAAAGACGCGCCGACGAATAACATCGAGGCAAAAATTTTATTAAATCTCATAGAGCACTTCTAATTATTAGTCTGTCCTTGCTCAGAGTCGGGCAAAATCGTTGAATAAGGCTACGCCCATCAACATTAGCAGCAAAGCTGCGCCAAACCTGAATCCTATTTCCTGTACCTTTTCGGGTACAGGCTTACCAGTAATCACTTCTATAAAGTAATACAGCAAGTGTCCCCCATCGAGCACTGGCAGAGGCATTAAATTAATAATACCTAAGTTAACGCTGATGAGCGCGATAAACCCTAGAAAGTACACTAGACCGTAACTTGCACTGGCGCCTGCGCCTTGTGCAATCGAAATAGGACCACTAAGGTTTTTCACCGACACATCGCCGGTAAATAATTTTCCAATCATCTTAAAGCTGACGACAACGAGTTGCCATGTTTTATCAGCTGCAGCGATAACAGAATCTACTATGCCATACTCAAGCTCAAAGCGCATATTATCAGGCCACTGTGCTTGGGTTGGGCTAATTCCGACAATTCCGATAGTTTTACCATCAGAATTTTGTTGTGCTTTTGGCACAACATCAACATTGATTTGTTCGCCTTGACGTATCAATGTCATATTAATATTTTTGTTAGCAGAGCTTTGTACCACATCAACAAACGCATTCCAATCGCTGTATTGAGTGCCATTGATGTTGACGAGTTTATCGCCAATCTTAATGCCCGCTTGCTCTGCCGCACTGTCTTTACTCACTGCCGCAATCGTTGGATCTATCCCTGGGCGAAATATACCTAAACCGAGTGCGGTAATCGGCGACTCTTTTTCTGGATCGAAAACCCAATTTCGCGTATCGAGTTTGACGGTGCGAACGGGCATATCCATGCCCGACAACGCTGGTAATGGTGCTAGGGATAACTCAATACTGTCATCACCAATATGACCCACTAAGGCTAAATTAACTTCTTCCCAAGTACGTACTGGCTGTCCTGATACCGCTATAATTTGTTGTGGTTCAACCAACTGAATAACACTGGCAGGGCTATTTAACTTAGTACTGTCTATTACCGGCTTAATCGACGGAGTACCAATAAGGTACATGACATATAACGCTACAATTGCAAAAATAAAGTTAGCTATCGGGCCGGCTGATACAATCGCAATACGTTGCCATACCGTTTTACGGTTAAAGGCCTGGCCAAGTAAATGCTCCGGCACATCTTCAACGCGCTCATCAAGCATTTTGACATAGCCACCTAGTGGGATCATAGCGACGACATATTCAGTGCCATCTTTACCCACTTTACGCCAAATCGCTTTGCCAAATCCGATAGAGAAACGCTCGACTTTAACACCACAACGACGGGCAACCCAAAAGTGGCCATACTCATGAGCGGTAATTAAAATACCCAACGCGACGATAAAAGAACCTAAGCTCCAAAAAAAATCTATCATTATTTCCCTGAATTAATTTAGTGTGCTGATAACGGACACTGCCGTGGCACGTGCTTGCTCATCAAGCTGTATTATATCTTCAATACTGTCTAAACGTGTTTGTTGCACCGAGTCTAAACAGCGATAATTAACGTTAGCAATATCAGTAAAACGAATGTGACCTTTTAAAAATGAATCGACAGCAATTTCATTGGCCGCATTCAACACTGTGGTCGCTTCCTGACCTTGCTCACAGGCTTGCATCGCTAAGCGTAAACATGGAAAACGGTCAAAGTCAGGTTCACAAAAGCTTAACTGTCCGACTTTGAAAAAATCTAAAGGTTCAACGCCAGCGCCAATTCTTTGCGGATAGCTCATACAATGAGCAATCGGCGTACGCATATCGGGGTTGCCCATTTGTGCAATAACAGAACCATCGCGGTATTGCACCATTGAGTGAATCACGCTTTGAGGATGTATCACTACTTTGAGCTGTTCAGCTTGCGTATTAAACAACCAGCGAGCTTCGATAAACTCTAAGCCTTTATTCATCATGGTGGCTGAATCGACAGAGATTTTAGGCCCCATGGACCAATTAGGGTGATTGCAAGCTTGAACAGGTGTCATCGCACTCAGAGTGGCTAAATCAGTGTTTAAAAACGGTCCACCTGAACCGGTTAATAAAATATGTGATATGCCATTGGCACTTAAGTCACAATAACCGAGCTGCGCTTGGACATTGGTTGGTAAACATTGAAATATGGCATTGTGCTCGCTGTCGACAGGTAGCACTGTCGCACCTGATGCTCTAGCCGTATGCATAAATAACTCACCCGACATAACCAGAGCTTCTTTGTTGGCTAGCAACACCCGCTTACCTGCTTTAACAGCATCAAATGTCGGTACTAAACCCGCTGCACCAACAATAGCCGCCATAACGGTATCAGTGCGACTGTCGGTCACTAACGCATTTAACGCCTCAGCACCTGTAGTCACTTGAGTGATACATCCACTAGGCAATAACGATTTAAGCTCCATGGCGGCGCTCTCATCCACCATATGAGCATACTCAGGCTGATGAGTGATACACAAGGCCAGCATTTTTTGAACACTGGCATTGGCCACTAATCCATAGACATGAAAATCGGCAGGGTTATTTACCATCACACTTAAGGTGCTAGCGCCAATTGAGCCTGTAGCCCCTAAAATCACCATATTTTGCATTGGCATCACATCCACATGGCTATGTAGATAAAGGTAAACACTGGCAATGCAGCCGTTAGACTGTCGATACGGTCTAAAATACCACCATGACCAGGTAAAATGGTGCCAGAGTCTTTAATATTTGCAGCACGTTTGAACATACTTTCAGACAAGTCACCAAAAGCAGAGGCCAGAGCAGTAACGAGTGTCACCACAATGAGTAAGCCTAACTCTTGTTCTGGCGCAACATACATAATGCCCGCAACTACGACCATAGTAGTAATTAAACCACCGGCTAAACCCTCAAGCGTTTTAGCAGGACTCACACTCGGCATCAATTTATGCTTGCCTAACTTACGTCCAGCAAAATAAGCACCGGTGTCAGTCGCCCAAACCACTAACATAACGATAAACACTAATGCACCACCATAATAGGGATGAACGTTACTGCTTAACGATTTGAGAGCGATTAAAGAAGCAAAACACGGGATGAGTGTTAACTGACCAAACATGGATTTCAGCATAGGGCTGTCTTTCCATATTTTGGCACTTTTAGGAAAACTGAACACCAATGCGCTACTGACTATCCACCAAAATACACCAATAGTGATGATGGCCAAATAAATAGGGTGTAATTGGCCTTTAAACCACAACACATCTAAGGGTACTGATAAGTTAAGCGCTATCATTAACAGCCCCAGGGTAGCAGTAAAAGACCACTGGGTGACATTACAGCTTGGGTCAATGAAACTGCCCCACTCTTTTGCTGCAATTAAAAACACTGGCACTAACACCCAAGCAAACCAGTTTGCTGGAAGTAAAAATATTGCCCCGAGTACAATTGGGATTAACCACAATGCTGTTATTATTCGTTGTTTTAGCAAAAACTAATCCTCTTAATATTTATATTGCGCGTATCTCTTCAATTTGACTACCCGTCAAACCAAAACGGCGCTGCCGACTGGCAAAAATGGCAATAGCATCACGGAATGCTAGCTCATCAAAGTCAGGCCATAGGGTGTCAGTAAACACCAACTCGGCATAAGCGGCCTGCCATAAAACAAAATTACTAATGCGGTAGTCACCGCCAGTACGGATCATTAAATCAACTTCGCTCTGGTTTTGCATGCACAAATGTTCATTTAATGCTTCTTCGGTCATCTGACTGCTGGTGATTTCGCCACTTTCTACTTTTTCGGCTAATTTTTGTGCAGCCTGTAAGATATCCCAACGTCCGCCATAGTTCGCCGCCACATTTAATATCAGACCAGTATTGCTTGCTGTTTTCTCTTGAGCACCGGCAATTTGTTTCTGTAAACGATTAGAAAATCGGCTGGTATCACCAATAATATTGAGCTTAACTTGGTTTTTATCGAGCAGTTTCAATTCACGTTGTAACACCGTAAAAAACAATTCCATCAACAAACTGACTTCTTTATCTGGTCGGCGCCAATTTTCGCTCGAAAATGCAAATAGGGTTAATGATTCAATACCAAGTTGACTTGCAGTACTTACCGCTCGGCGCACAGCTTTAACACCGGCTTTATGACCGAAAACCCGGGCTTTACCCTGCAGTTGTGCCCAACGGCCATTACCATCCATAATAATCGCAACATGTTTGGGCAGAGATTGTTTTACTACATCAGATAATTGTCCCGGCAACAATTGCGAAGTCATTTGCTCCGAATCGGCTTTAGGGTCTGATTCAAACTCAACTGTAGACGACATCTACGACAATCCTTTATAAAAACAAACGCCGTGTAGTATACCCTTACACGGCGTGTTAACTCTAGCGTCTAAATTGACAGATTATACTTCCATCAACTCTTTTTCTTTCGCTGCTAGTATTTGATCAATGTTTTTGATTGATGAATCAGTGTGCTTCTGCACTTCATCTTCACTACGGCGAACATCATCTTCAGTACATGCTTTTGCTTTTTCAAGCTTCTTGACTTCACTGATTGCGTCGCGACGAACGTTACGAATGGCAATACGACCATTTTCCGCTTCGTTACGTACCACTTTGATAAAGTCTTTACGACGTTCTTCAGTTAACGAAGGCAACGGAATACGCAAAGTTGCACCTGCAGACATAGGGTTTAAGCCTAAATCTGAACTCATAATCGCCTTTTCTACCGCTTGAACTATCGATCTATCAAATACGTTCACTGTTAGTGTACGAGAGTCTTCAACTCCGACATTAGCCACTTGATTAAGCGGTGACATAGAACCGTAGCAAGACACTTGAATAGAATCTAATAAACTTGGGTGTGCACGACCAGTACGAACTTTCGCCATTTGGTTTTTAGTTGCATCTACGCATTTACCCATGCGCTCTTGCGCATCTAACATAATAGTATCAATCACAATAATTTCCTTTTTGTCACAAATTCATGTGTGTTTGAGCATTAGCCTAAGAATGACACATGCAATAAAACCGCTCAAACAGTTAAATTATATAATATAAATATTTTCTGTGTCTGTGATTAAGCAGGTTGTTTACTGCTAATAATCGTACCTTCTTTCTCACCCATAATAACGCGGCGAAGTGCACCTGGCTTGTTCATATTGAATACAAGAATCGGCATATTATGATCACGTGCCATAGTAAATGCAGCGAGATCCATTACTTTTAATTCTGATTCAAGGACTTCGGCAAAACTAAGCGTGTCATATTTAACCGCTTCAGGGTTTTTCATTGGGTCTGCTGAGTATACACCATCTACTTTAGTGCCTTTTAGTACCACTTCAGCTTCAATCTCAATACCACGTAAACATGCTGCTGAGTCTGTTGTACAAAAAGGATTGCCCGTACCCGCAGCAAAAATAACCACACGACCAGACTTTAATAGGCTAATTGCTTCTGTCCAAGTGTAATCATCGCACACACCTTTAAGTGGGATAGCAGACATAAGGCGGGCATTAACATATGCACGGTGCAAGGCATCACGCATGGCTAAGCCATTCATTACGGTTGCTAACATACCCATGTGATCGCCCACCACGCGGTTCATACCAGCTTTTGCTAAGCCTTCACCACGAAATAGATTACCACCACCAATAACCACGCCAACTTGAATACCAAGTTCAACAAGCTCTTTCACTTCTTGTGCCATACGATCAAGTACTTTAGGGTCAATGCCGAAGCCTTCTTCACCCATTAATGCTTCACCGCTTAATTTAAGCAGAATACGTCTAAACGCTGGTTTTGGATTGGTGCTCATAATTTTCATCCTGATCATAACAAAACCGCAGCGGTTGCTGCGGTCTTAGGGTATTTAGATTAAAGCGATTACGCTTTTTTAGTAGCAGCGATTTGCGCAGCTACTTCAGCAGCGAAATCTTCTGCTTTCTTCTCGATACCTTCACCAACTTCTAAACGAATAAAGCTGGTTACTGTAGCGCCTTTCGATTTAAGCACTTCGCCAACAGTTTTCTTTGGTTCCATGATGAAAGCTTGACCAGTAAGAGAGATCTCACCAGTGAACTTCTTCATACGACCAACAACCATCTTCTCAGCGATTTCAGCAGGCTTGCCTTCATTCATCGCGATTTCGATTTGAAGCGTTTGCTCTCTTTCTACAAGTTCAGCAGGCACATCTTCAGGGTTTACGAAATCTGGCTTAGAAGCAGCTACGTGCATTGCGATATGCTTTAGTGTTTCTTCATCAGCTTCACCCGCAACCACAACACCAATACGATCACCGTGACGGTAAGACGCAAGGTTTGCACCATCGATATACTCAACGCGACGAACGTTGATGTTTTCACCGATTTTAGTTACAAGCGCAACACGAGTTTCTTCAAACTGTGCTTTTAAGTCTTCGATAGACACTTTAGATGCAGCAGCAACATCAAGCACTGCGTTAGCAAATGCTAGGAAGTTTGAGTCTTTTGCAACGAAATCAGTTTGACAGTTAACTTCTAAAAGTGCAGCGAAACCTTCGCCATTCTTGATTAGAATTGTACCGTCAGCAGCGATGTTACCTGCTTTTTTAGCAGCCTTCGCGGCGCCGCTTTTACGCATGTTATCAATCGCTAGTTCGATGTCACCGTCAGTTTCAGTCAGTGCATTCTTACAGTCCATCATGCCAGCGCCAGTGCGGTCACGAAGTTCTTTAACTTGGGCAGCAGTAATTGCCATTGTTAAATCCTCTAATTTAATTCGTCTAATATTGCATTTATAAAACAGGGGCCAAAAGGCCCCTGTTCACCAATTATCTTATTGGCAAATAAGGGGGATGATAATCATCACGCCTTATTAAACAGCTTCTACGAAACCGTCTTGCTCAGCTTGAACAGCTAAATCTTGACCACGGCCAGCGTTAGCAGCTGCAGCAACAGAAGAAGTGTACAAACGGATAGCACGCATCGCGTCGTCGTTACCAGGAACGATGTAGTTAACACCGTCTGGTGCAGAGTTGGTATCAACAACTGCAACAACTGGAATACCTAGGTTGTTTGCTTCTTTAATAGCGATATGCTCATGGTCAGCACCGATAACGAATAATACGTCAGGTAAACCGCCCATGTTCTTGATTCCGCCTAAAGACTTTTCTAACTTGTCTAATTCGCGTGAACGCATTAACGCTTCTTTCTTAGTTAACTTGTCGAAAGTACCGTCTACAGACTGGCTTTCTAGCTCTTTAAGACGCTTGATTGACTGACGAACAGTTTTCCAGTTAGTTAACATGCCGCCTAACCAACGATGATCAACATAATACTGATCACAAGAAAGTGCAGATGCTTTGATAGCTTCGCCAGCAGCGCGCTTAGTACCTACGAATAATACTTTACCTTTCTTAGAAGCGATGTTGCTAATGAAAGCTAAAGCTTCGTTGAACATTGGTACTGTATGCTCAAGGTTGATGATGTGTACACCATTACGAGCGCCGAAGATGAAAGGCTTCATCTTAGGGTTCCAGTAACGAGTTTGGTGACCGAAGTGAACACCAGCTTGTAGCATGTCGCGCATTGAAACAGTAGTCATTGTATTTACCTTAATGTAAGGGGTTAGACCTCCACGCATCCCATGTTTCGACTTTCTAACTTCCGTTAAGAATGAGAAAGCACCCCGAAAAATGTGTCGATACGTGTGTGATTTAGTATTTAAGTTAATTGCCATGTATAATGACCACCATATTTTACGATTTGCCGAACACAATGTATACCTTGCTAAAAAAAGCAGCGATTGACATTGTATTAACTCGAACCGTACAACAACGATCTTACACATAACGGCGCGCTTTATACCATAAACGGCATGTAAATACAAATTTTTGCCGTAAAATCCTTGGATAAAACAAGCCTATTTTGACCGTCAAAAAGATAGAGAGTTTTTCATGAGTATTGTGATCAAAAATGCAGACGAGATAGAAAAAATGCGTGCAGCGGGTAAATTAGCGGCGCAAGTATTAGAAATGGTAGCTCCACACATTAAGGCTGGAGTGACCACAAATGAATTAGATGAAATCTGTGCTAAATACACCGAAGAGCAAGGTGCTATTTCAGCCCCGTTAAATTATCACGGATTTCCGAAGTCTATTTGTACGTCGGTAAATGAAGTCGTGTGCCACGGTATTCCTTCAGAGTACGTGTTAAAAGAAGGCGATATGATTAACCTTGATATTACGGTCATCAAAGACGGTTATCATGGTGATACCTCGAAAATGTTTTTAATTGGCGAAGTATCAGCAAAAGACAAACGTTTAAGCCGCATTGCCCAAGAAAGCTTGTATTTAGCCATTCGTAAAGTGCGTCCTGGTTTAAAATTAGGCGAAATTGGCACAACCATCGAAAAATTCATCAAAACAAGTAAAACAGGGCTTGATAAGTACTCCATCGTACAAGATTATTGTGGTCATGGTATTGGCACTGGCTTCCACGAAGAACCACAAGTTGTTCATTATAAAAATAATGATAAAACCGTGTTAAGACCCGGTATGTGCTTTACGATTGAACCAATGATCAATGCAGGTCGTCATACTACTGTGTTGGATAAAAGTGATAATTGGACAGTGACAACTTCTGATAGTAAAAACTCAGCACAATGGGAACATACACTTTTAGTGACCCAAACCGGTGTAGAAGTGTTAACTTTGCGTGAAGAAGAAGACTTTCCCCGTATCATTAACCACTAAAGACTCAAATTAGTAAGGACATCAATGAATACTGCGCTGGCCACCAAAAACGCATTAATTGACTTAAACCAGCGCTTAGTTGAGCAGTACACTGCAAAACACCCTATTGCTGATATTGTTAAACACCGTAGTCAATTTGTTGATGCTTTACTAACACAAACTTGGCGGGATTTTGGCTTACATAATAGCCAGCTTGCCCTAGTTGCCGTTGGCGGCTACGGTCGTGGTGAACTGCATCCCTATTCAGACATTGACTTACTTTTTTTGGTTAACGATGAACAATTATCGCCCGAAACTGAAATTCAGTTAGGGCAACTCATTACCTACCTTTGGGATACTGGGCTTGAAATAGGCCACAGTGTACGCACAGTTGCGCAAACCATTGAACAAGGTAAATCAGACATCACCATTGCCACAAATCTGATTGAAGCCAGATTGCTCACTGGTAATGAATATCTATTTGACGTGTTATACGATGCTATTCGTCAACAAGACTTTTGGCCCTCTTATGACTTTTATAATGCCAAGAAAGATGAACAAACGACTCGTCATAGTAAAGCCAGTGCTTTTGATTTAGAACCTAACATCAAAACCTGTCCCGGCGGATTGCGTGATATTCAAACCATCGCTTGGGTTGCAATGCGCCACTTTGATGCTGCTAAATTAGAAGATTTAGTCGAGCACGATTTTCTAGCGCCAGCCGAATTAGCAGAATTAATTGAATGCCAAAATTTTCTGTGGGAAATCCGTTTTGCACTTCACACCACCGCTAATCGCAACGAAAACCGCTTGTTGTTTGATTTACAGAGACAAGTTGCCAGTTTATTAGGTTACGAGGATGCTACCCAATTAGCCGTCGAACAAATGATGAAGCGCTATTATCGCACGGTACGCCGAGTGATGGAGCTTAATCAAATGCTGTTGCAATTGTTTAAGCGCGCGACATTAGGTCACACTCAAGCACTAGAAATTCAGCCGATAAGCGATGTTTATCAACGGCGTGGACGTTACATTGAAGTATTAGATGACGATTTATTTAGCCGCCAAAACGAAGAAATATTACGCTTATTTTTACTGGTGGCTAAAAACTCAAACATTCAAGAAATTTACGCGCCAACGTTACGATTACTGCGCAATGCTCGTAGAGCATTAACATCACCCTTACAAGAAAACCCCGCATGTCGTAAAGTGTTTATGGAGATCTTAAAACATCCACGAGGTATTACCGCATTTTCATTAATGCACCAGCACGGTATTTTGTCGTCTTACTTACCGGCTTGGCGCAAGATTGAAGGCCAAATGCAGTTTGATTTATTTCATGCTTATACCGTTGACGAACACACCCATAGATTACTGCTCAATATTGATCGTTTTTCACAAGCTGAACAAAAAGATGAATTTCCACTGGGTGCCATCTTAATTAATCAGTTACCGAAAAAAGGGTTGTTAGTTCTCGGGGCCATTTTTCATGATATCGCTAAAGGCCGTGGCGGCGATCACAGCAAATTAGGTTCAAAAGACGCTATCGACTTTTGTAAATTGCATGGCATGAATGATCATGACGGTCGCTTAGTGGCTTGGTTAGTTGAAAATCACTTAGTGATGTCAATCACCGCTCAGCGCAGAGATATTTCAGACCCGGAAGTGATTGCACTATTTGCTGAAAAAGTACGCGATGCTGCACACTTAAGTTATTTGTATTGCCTCACTGTCGCAGATATTTGTGCCACCAATGAAAAAACATGGAATAACTGGAAAGGCTCGTTATTACGTGATTTGTATTTTTCAACTCAACGAGTATTAGCTCGGGGTAAAGAAAAACCTATTGATGCTAAAGCGCGGGTTAAAGAGGTCCAAGCCAAAGCTAAAAAAGAACTTATTCGTCGTGGCCTGAAAGAAAAAGACATGGATGAACTCTGGTCTCGGTTCAAATCTGACTATTTTTTACGTCATCAGCCAACCCAAGTGGCCTGGCATGCTGAGGCCATTCTAAAACATCATCACGACGAACCATTAGTATTAATGTCTAAGCATACAACACGTGGTGGTACGGAGCTGTTTGTCTATAGCAAAGATAAACCAAAACTGTTCGCCACCGTTATGACCGTTTTAGATAACAAAAATATCAATGTGCATGACGCTAACATCATGACATCAAAAGATAACTATGCACTCGACACCTTTGTGATTTTAGAACAAGATGGCGAGCCTATTATCCAATTATCACGCATTCAAAGTATCCGCAAAGCACTTGAAAAAGCCTTGGCAAGTGAAAATCCAAAACTGCCGAAGTTTAGAAAACTAGCCCGGATCATGAAACCTTTTAATGTTGCGACTCATGTGAGTTTCTTACCCAGTGCTCGCCATGGTACAAGTATGATGGAATTAATCACTCTCGACACCCCAGGCTTATTAGCCAAAGTCGGTGATACCTTCTACCGTTGTAATGTGACATTATTAGCAGCTAAAATTACCACTATTGGTGAACGTGCAGAAGACTTTTTCATATTAAAAAACCAAAGTGGAACGGCCCTAGATGAGCCACAACAGCAACAATTAGCTGATGCGCTAACACTGGCGCTAAAATCATCTAACTAATTTAAACCATAAATTTGTGCAACTAATCATTTAATACCGGGAGAAAACAATGGAGGCTTTACGCCAACGCATTGAAGCAGCATTCGAAACACGTCAAGACATCTCACCTGCAACCGTAGAACCGAGTGTTCGCGCTGATGTTGAAACCGTGATCAATATGCTCGATAAAGGCCAAGTGCGCGTTGCTGAAAAAATTGACGGTGAATGGCATGTTCACCAATGGCTTAAAAAGGCGGTACTACTGTCTTTTCGCATTTTTGATAACGGCGTGATTGAAGGTGGCGACACCAAGTATTTCGACAAAGTCCCACAAAAATTTGCCGATTATGACGAAGCTCGTTTTAAAGCAGAAGGTATTCGTGTTGTGCCACCCGCAACGGTTCGCAAAGGCTCATTTATCGGTAAAAATACCGTATTGATGCCATCTTACGTTAACCTTGGTGCCTATGTTGATGAAGGTACTATGGTTGATACATGGGCTACTGTTGGTTCGTGTGCGCAGATTGGTAAAAACGTACACTTATCTGGCGGTGTTGGTATTGGCGGTGTTTTAGAGCCATTACAAGCAGGTCCAACCATTATTGAAGACAACTGTTTTATTGGTGCTCGCAGCGAAATCGTTGAAGGTGTTGTGGTTGAAGAAGGCAGCGTCATTTCAATGGGCGTTTACATTGGCCAAAGCACGCGAATTTTTGATCGTGAAACTGGTGAAGTACATTACGGTCGTGTTCCTGCTGGATCGGTTGTCGTATCAGGTAACCTACCATCGGCTTGTGGCACATACAGCTTGTATGCAGCGATTATTGTCAAAAAAGTTGATGCTAAAACCCGCGGTAAAGTGGGTATCAATGAACTATTACGTATCGTTGATTAATTTTATTATCCAACGATAATCTACAAAAGGCTCCTAGGAGCCTTTTTTGTTACTGTTAAATCATCCATTAAATAAAAAATATAAGTTCCAAAAAATAACATTAACTCATCAAATCAATAGTATAACTAATTAGATCTGGCTTGTGCATTCACCAATAATGCATTGGCTAATATTCGCCAGGTTAACATTCCAATCACCAACTGCTTGTCATTTTGAACAATCAAATAATTAACATTACTTTTTTCCATCGTCCGTTGAGCATCGTTCAAAATGGTACGATCGTTAATCATATTTATTTTATGTTCCATCACTTGATGTACACGTTTATTCAGTAAGCTTCTATCCGCTGCACGTTCTGCTGCTGTATTTAAAAATGGGCTGTGCCAAAATGCTAAAACGTTATTATCAACCACGCCGATTGGGCTACGATTTTTTTCTGACAGTACCACGGCCACATCCATTTTAGCTTTTTTCATCATAGACTCAGCATGTTCAAGAGTATGATACTCCTCTAAAAAAACAACTGGGGCTAATGACAAAGTGCTAACATATTCTTCTTGTTTAAAGTCTTCGACAGCCAAAATATCAATACAGGTATCAACAACGACCTCATCGAATATTATGCCTCTGCCTTTTAATAACTCTTGGGTTAACACCTCCATTCCGAGCGATGGCCGATAAGGTCGATGGCTAAGAATCGAATCAGCAACGTCGGCTACAGCAATGATCTTGGCTTCAAGTATAATGTCATCCGCTTTCAACCCTTTTGGATAACCTGAACCATCTAAGCGTTCATGATGTTGAAGGATCATTTGCTTAATAGGCCAAGGAAACTCCACTTCATCAACAATTAAAGCGCCTTGCTCAGGGTGTTGTTTAACCAAGCCAAACTCAGCATCACTTAACCGTGAGGGTTTAGATAGAATCTGGCTTGGAATGGCCAACTTACCGATATCGTGGATCAATGATCCCAGTTTTAATCCTTCCAATACTTCAGGTGTTAAGCCCATTTTCTCGCCAATAAGATAGCTTAACTGCGCAACCGACTTTTGATGCCCCGCGGTATAAGCATCTTTTAATTCTAGCGCTTCTGAAATGGCACCAATCAACTGCACCAAAATGAGGGTCATCTTTTCTTTTTGCATTTTAATAATGCTAGATTGTCTCGATACCGCTTTCATGGTTCGAGGTAATTCGACGCTGTGCCACAAAATAGTCGCAAAAATACTTAACGATTTGGCATCTACTTGGGTATAAGGTTTATCTCGATTGCCAACGCCGATAATGCCAACGAGTTTTTTGCGATAATGAATCGGCACACAAAGATGATTACTAAAGGCAAAAAAACCTTGTTGTTGCGAACGATTCTCAGAAATACTGGCTAATTCATTATGCACCATCGATTTACGGGTTTGGATGGTTTCAGCCCAAATACCAGAATCTGCTTTATAGGTTTGTTGTTTGGTAATCGTAAAGTATTCACTGACGTTTTCACTCCATGTGGTTCGCACTATTTGATTGTTTTTCTCATCAAACATATGCAGATAACCCACATTAGATTGAGTCAGTGAAAGTGCCTGTTTTAATGACGTAGCAAACACCATATCACCGCTGGCATTAATCACTTCTTCGATTTGATTTAGCCAATCATCACTAGACTGGATCGCTTGATGATAATCAGGATGTAAATCAGATAACCAAGCTTTATCGAGTTCGATTTCTATGAAGGTAATACACCAATGCTCACTGCTTTCTTCTATCGGGGTGACAGTCGCTTGTAATGCATGCCCTTTATCATCAACAAAATTGATCAGTTGTGAAGAAAGATGATTGGTAATATCTATTTGCTCATGAGTAAGCATTGAAAAAGCATTCGATAATGGTTGTTTTAGAATAGCCGAGATGGGTTTATTGACTAATTTGTATAGCGGTTCACTTAGCTTAATTAATTCAAGCCTATCATTAAGAATGCCCCAACATAGCCCAACTGTTTTAGGTAATTCTGAAGGTTTTAAGAAAAAATTAGCTTTTTGTAACATCCAGTTTCCCGTTTCTTACTTATACAGACTAAAAATATCAATTCCAATGGAATACAGCATAGCAAATTTCTAATAGATAAGTTGATACAGTAACTTACAGGAACCACTCATCTTTATTTATCTTTAAAGATAACACCATTTGATTTAACGTCAAATGATGTATATCTACAAACTTTAAAACACGACCGTTTTATTACCGTACACCACAACTTGTTCATTTAATACCAATTGCAGTGCTTTACTTAATACGCTTTTTTCAACGTCACGGCCATTATGGGCTAATTCTTCTGCGCTATAACTGTGATCAACTGAAATGACATCTTGTTTAATAATCGGCCCTTCGTCCAAGTGATTGTTCACAAAGTGTGCTGTTGCACCAATAATTTTAACACCACGATCCCACGCTTGTTTATAAGGTGATGCGCCAATGAATGCAGGTAAAAAAGAATGATGAATATTAATAATTTTATCTGCAAATGCTGTTACAAACTCGGGTGTTAATACTCGCATATATTTAGCGAGTACAACAAAGTCAGGATCATAGGGTTTTATCACTTTAAGCATGGCTTGTTCATGCTCCTGACGGTTTAAACCTTCATGACTAACATAATGAAATGGAATATCAAACTTTTCAGTTAATGGCTGCAACACATCATAATTGCCTACCACAGCGGCAATCTCAACATCTAAACCGCCATAATAAGACTTCATCAAAATATCGCCTAAACAATGGGCTTCTTTTGTCACCATGATCACGATACGTTTTTTACCCATATCCACTAATTTCATATGATTTTTAGCTGGCAATACTTCACGTAATTCATTCAGTAGGCGTTCATCATCAAACACCCCTTCAAGCTCCGCACGCATAAAAAAGCGGCCTTGAGTGTGGTCAACAAATTCGGTGTTTTTAATAATGTTTAATTGATGAGCAAAACATACGTTGGTGATTTTAGCTATCAACCCCTGAGCATCAGCACAATCGGTTATTAGCACTTTACGTTGTAAATTAGCTGGGGTAAAAATAGTTTTATCTTGATGACTCACGCGTACAACTCCTCTTAAAATACTGTTTTACAGTGTGCCATTTAAAAAGATTTTTGGGTGATGTTTTTAATGATAAATGCTCATAAAAGAGAAATATTCTTGCTTTAGATACAAAACTCTCAAATATGTATGACAAGTTAAGCAACAACTATTATGGCTTAATGAAACAACCGTCCGTACTAACGCCGAGAATCTAAATATTTTTGCAGCAATTTACGTAATGTTTCAGCCTTAGTGCCATAAACAACTTGTACACCTTTGCCCATAACAACCACGCCTTTAGCTCCTAAACGCATTAGTCTAGCTTTATCGATTAAATTGGCTTGATTAACACTTATACGTAAGCGGGTTAAACAGGCATTAATCTCAACAATATTCTCGCGTCCGCCCAATGCAGAAATCATAGCCCGCAAGCTCTCTTTAGGCTCTGCAGGTAAATCACTTTGCTCGATTCGGCCAGGTGTTTTTAAATTGAACGCTAAAATACTGGCCCTAAAAATGGCATAATAGATTACTGTGGTAAGCGGGCCCAATATCCAAATCCAATGAGTATTAGCAGAGCGAGAAAACAATAAGGTGAAATCTACCAGCCCATGAGAGAACACGATGCTGTGATGAACTTCTAGTAAAATACACACGCTGTAAGCTATGCCCGTGAGTAATGCATGCACAATAAACAAAATTGGCGCGACAAACATAAAGGCAAATTCTATCGGCTCTGTCACCCCGGTTAACCAACTAGCTGTCGCCGCTGATAACATAATCCCCGCAACTCTGTTACGCTCGGATTTATCAGCACAACGCCAAATCGCTAATGCTGCCGCGGGTAAGCCCCACATTTTAATCAAATAGCCACCAGCAAGATTTCCCGCCAATGGATCGCCGGCCAAATAACGCGCCACCTCACCCCTAACGACTGTACCTTGATTAATGTACTGCCCTACTTCAAGATAAAATGGCGCATTCCAAATATGATGCAACCCTAGTGGAATTAATAAGCGTTCAACTGTTCCGTAAACCCCAAAAGCAATAGCGGGGTCTTGATATACAGCCCAATCAGAAAGGAGTTCAATAATATGCGACAAGGGTGGCCAAACATGAATAAGTAAATAAGCCAGTGCCATAGACAGGGGTATAGTAATTATTGGCGCACTGCGACGACCTTCGAAAAATGAAAAAATAGCAGGCAATTTAACATGTTGACTAAGATTGACAGCTAAACATGTCATCGCACCGACTAACATTCCGCCAGCGATACCAGTGTCAATCGTTTGCATGCCCCAGAGCGGTCGCGATACCAGACCATAAATATTTGTTAGGGCACCCATCGTGGACAAAAACACCCCGAAACCAAATACAGCTGAAAATGCTGCAATGCCTTGATCTCGACAAAAACCAATCGCTACAGCAACACTAAACAGCAAAGGCATCATGGTAAAAACCAGATTGCCTACAGCAGAAAATACTGTATTTAATTCTGCAGGGATAAATGGCAACGGGTTAACCGTCAACCCTAACATCACCCCCGCAGCAGGTAAAATAGCAATAGGTATGAGCAGTGCTTGACTCAGGCGCTGTGCGAATTTAAACCATTGTTGCGTAAAAAAACTTACGCTACGTTTACCGATATGACGGCGTTGTGCCAAGTGGCTATCCATGTTTTAGCTTCTATTTCGGGTTCCATTGTTTCACAGGCATCAATTTCTAATCGTTCAGTCAGCGGTTTGGCACCCAACTCGGTTAACAACTCATCAAATTGTTTTATCGCCCCACAAAAAGTGTCATAGCTCGAATCGCCTAACCCAATTAGGCTGTATTGCAATAATGGTAAATACGGTGCACTGGATTTAAGTTCATTAAACCAAGGAGACATATCCTCGGGTATATCACCTTGCCCTGTGGTTGATGACACTACTATGAGTAGTTCATCTTGAGGTGGTATAAAACCAGATAATTCATTGGGTTGCCAAAGCTTAGTTGTAAACCCTAATTTTGCAATCGCTTTAGTCACTGTTTCGGCTGTAAATTGTGCGCTACCATAAACGGTACCAAAAACAACATTGACCTTTTTCATGGTATACTTTCCCCTTAAATGTAATACGATATAAAAGACCTTGAGTCTTAGTGACTTACCTTACTGTATTGTTTGAGTCTCTCGCAAGTGTCTTTATAAAGTAATTTAAATCGATATGGTCAACATCAGTTGCCCCAAATGAAATAGCGCAATAACGGAATCAAGACGATGCGACAAGTGAGCAGAAAGCGAAGACTAAAACTACAACATAAATTCGCCCACATTCGTCGTAACTATTATTTCCACATCGAACAAAAGCAGCACGAACCTATACCGCATATCCCCGAATTTGAAAAGCTTAAAGCCTTGCTTGCAGACCGAATGAATTAACTTAATAATATACTTGGCATTGAGGATAATTGATCATCATCCCAGCCAAATGCGTTAAAAACATTCAACCATTCAGCTTCTAACTCTGTTTCAATATGCATTGCTTGCTGGGTTACCGGATGCACAAACTGCAGGCTTTTTGCAATCAACCACAAACGGTTAATACCGAAGTGTTCGCGAAAGAACTTATTTTGTTTACCATCACCATGGGTTGTATCACCAACAATTGGATGACGTAAATGTGCCATATGACGACGTAATTGATGCTTGCGGCCTGTATGAGGGCTTAATCTTACCAAACCGTAACGGCTGGAAGGATAACGACCAGAACTAAACGGTATTTCGGTATTCAATAATGGTTGATAATCCGTCACGGCTTCTTGTGCGGCTTTGTTGGGATCAACATGCTTATCGCCTAAATCATCAAATTCCTGTTTTAGGGCATAATCTAGCGTGCCAGACTCATGCATATTGCCACGGACTATGGCTAAGTAGTGTTTTTTGATACTGTGATCAGCAAATTGCTCACATAATGCCCGAGCCACCTCACTAGACTTGGCAAACAGCAATACTCCGGATGTTGGTCTATCCAGGCGGTGCACCGGAAAAACATGGCAGCCCACTAAATCACGAGTCATCTGCATCGCAAAAAAACGCTCTCTACGGGCTAAATAACTACGATGAACCAACAAACCAGCAGGCTTATGGATAGCAACTAGGTGCTCGTCTTCAAATAGAATGTCGATATGGGGAGGTTGTAAATCACTGTCTAATTCAGTATCTGCAGTAGAGGTCTCATCCATGTATTCTGAGCCTATTGGTTCACATAAGTCATCGTTATCTAATGAGTATTCAGCATCGTTATCTTTTAAGATCATTTGTTATCACTTTACTTATTTTGTATTGGCCAACTCAGTATTGGCTTAATTTTTTTGTTGGAATGTGGTGGTGTTTGTCATTCGCTTAACGCTGACTGAGCAAAGTATCAAATTGTTGTAATTGAGCAATCAGAACATCACCATAGTGCATACCTTGCCACACATGCTCGGCCATAGGCGCTAATGCCATATTGGTCGGTAAAGGTTGTCGTTGCGCAATAAGCTCGGTCATCTTTGGAATAAAAATAAACTGCAACCATTGCTCGAATGCCATTACATCACAGCAAAAAGGTGCAGTACTCGCCATAACAGATGCAGGAGGTGAGATATCAGACCATAGCTGAAATTCCTTAAGCAATTGTTCTAATTTAACTAAATAATTTTGACTGGCTAAATAAAGCATAAAAATGAACGACAACATAAAGGCTAAGTCGGAGTATGATATCATTTAGCCCATTGAATACCCATCCAACTTCTTTGATTTAGTGACGACCCCATGACCGAGATAACCACCTTAAGCCAGTTTCTGACGACCGCAAATACACAATTCCAAATATACGATTTAGGTCGCCGAGTGCAACATATCGATATGTTAGCTTTTCAGCAAATTGATTCTTTACTGGCACCGTATCCTTATCCTATTCAAGGCCATGCACAGTTTGCTATCGTATTTTGGCAACAAGAACAATTACCTTATATTTGGTTTGTAAAGTTACCTCTAGATGAGCAAGGTTTATTATCACCTGCGCCTCGAACTCAGTTTATTAAAATGATTTTAGAAGCCCTAGGTCGTAATCCAACCCAAGCATTAACCGATGTACAGCAAGAACAATTAGCCAATCATCCTTTCAGCTTTAAGCCTAATCAGCACAAACTGGCGTTATTTAATGCATTGGTCAGACTTCAGCTTGGTCAACCCGCATCGAGCCAATATGAATTTGCTACGCAGTATTTGTCTGGCCAAGCAGCGCAAAACACATGGCCACTACTGGGTTTACAAGGTTTAGCCGATATTTGCGTTCGCGCACATCAATTCAACCATCTTGATGACATTATAAATGCACTTGATAATGCACCTATTGAAGTGCAAGCCGCCCTTTGCCAATGCTTAGAACACATTAATATTGATAAACGCCTTGCCGAGTACTTATTTAATCAATTAGAACAAGCTGAAGACCATATAAAAGTAATGTATTTAGCGGCATTAGCATCTGATGTTCAATACAGTACGACAGCCATTAACCAGCTCAATGAACAACAACATTTAGACGACAACACGCTAATAACAATTGCTGCACGTAACTGGTTAGCGTTAAAAGATGATGCCACTCGTAAACACTATTTAGAAGCGCTAGCAAAACAGCCTCAGCACTTCTTTAATCAAGTATTTGCTGATATCGTGGCAATACCCAGCTTACGTTCTGGATTATTAGCCGACTTAAGGCATCCAGACAGAAGCGTTCAATTAGCAACCGCAATTGGCGGATTATTTAGAGCTACCAGCCTATGATGACTGATTTTTTATTAATTGTTGCTTTAGTTGTCGTTGCTGCTTTTTTTTGGCAACTTCGACAAATGGCAGAATTAAGCCGAACGATTACAGAGCAAGCCTGTAAAAAGCAAAACGTACAACTACTGGCTATTGCAATGGAATCAGCCCGTCCAAGTATTGGTGGCAGTACTGGCATTTGTTGGAAAGCAACATTCATGTTCGAGTTTAGCACCGATGGTATTAACCAATATCGCGGCCATATTTTAATGCATGGTAATCGAGCCAAAAAAATTGAATGGCCAATTTTCCCTGAACCAGAATGGATGGATGCACCAATGGCGAGCGGTAAATTTGGCAGTTGTGGCAGCAGTAAAAGCTGTGATTCTGGTAAATGCCACTAATATCATTATTTATTAGTCGATGTTGAATCAAAAAAAACGCTATTTTTCAAAAAAATAGCGTTTTTTATTGCCATAAAATGCAATTAAGTTTGTGGATTGTTGAGGATTTTATAATCGCTGTAGGTAACAGTTTGAACACTGTCGAGTGACTTAAAAATTGCCGCTGTACCCATTATAGTGGTTGATGTATGAGCTGGCATCACTAATCCCTCAAACACATCAAAACTTAACTCTAATTCAAATTTAGTTAACGTAACTGAAAACGCAGGATTTAACTCGTCAGTATTTTTGATGAGAATTTTACGTAAATGCTTGGATGTTTTATCCAAATAAAGCACGCCTGCTAATACGTTATTGTCTAGCTCATCAATATTGGGTGTAAACGTAAATGACATATTATTGTCATCCTCACCGACAAAAACCAATGTCGACAAATCAATTAAATCAGAAAACGCTAATTCATAGCTAGTTTCGTCTTTATCTTCATGCAGATCTTGTTGACGTTCTCGGTATTCAGTTAAGCGCTTTTTACCAGGAGTATCACCATTTTCAGACACCAAACTCCAACGTTCAGTTTCAGTTAAAGATGCATTGAATTGTTCAATACGTGTCATGTCTGGCATCACTGTTTGCTGTGAATACTGCCAAAGCACCTTGGTACCGTCATTATTACTATTAAGATCGCTGAACGCTTGCTCAACCCATTGCTGTTGTTCTTCGCTCACGGCTGCATTGGCGTTATAGCAAACGAATGAAAAACCTACCAATAGTGCAACTTTAAACCCTTTCATGCTATCTCCTTATACAATGGTGAGTTAGATGTTGTGTACTTAAATGAGGTACTCAAACCCTACACATAGGCACTTTACAATTGGACAACATATCACTACAAAGTTCCATTGCTCTGAAAAAAACCAAAAGAAAGGCCGCGACAGTAACTGTCGCGGCCTCTTTATCTCTTGTTAAGCTTTCCAGCTATAAATGTGCTCCCTGCACCATCCATGCGTATCACTTGCTTCCTGCTCTATCCTTGTTCAATCCTTGATGTTCCTTGTACAATTAAGTACTTTCCATCTTACTCGATTATCCTTTTACCGAGCCTGCTCCATCCTGAGCGTGTCCTTATATCATCCATGAAATTCTTAACGTATCCTGTCGCAAATCATTTGCGTAGAATCTTGCATCCATTGCACACTATCATCCTGATAATGTTATAAAACTCGCTTAATCCGCTATTGCGTCCATTGAGCAAGTTTAACGTTTCATCCTGAAACTCAATACCGTCCGTTATTTCCATATACTCATGGTCTTCCAAGACCTCTTTACTACCTTGTAATATTCCCGTCCTAGGAACGAGATAAATAATAATTCATTTACCTCTACGTAAACAGGTACCTCTAAATGATTAAAATACCTCACAGATAACACAAAATTAAATAAACTTTACAATCAATAACTTAAATATTCAGGAGAAATATTAACCCGTAATAAGGTGATTCGGCTCACACACTTTGTGAGATATATCTCACAAAGTGTGTAGCAGAAAAGGTAAACAACAAGTTAACGATTTTTATATCCACTACACAACATAAGTTAATTTATAATCGAGCAAGTATTCTTGCTCGAAAATAATATAAAAATTTAGTGCGTATACTCAGAGATCAAACACTTTCAACTTACGACCTTCTTCAGCACTGGCAATGCCGAGTCCAATAAGTCTCATGACCAAAAGGGCCTGCTCTGCCGTTACTGGATTTGGGCTGCCAAGACAAATCGCATCGCGAATGCCTTCATAATATGCTTGGTAATTGCCTGGTGTCGTTATGATGTCTTGCTCGATAATCGCGTCTTTGTGTTTCAGCGATAATTTGCAAGAAAGTGGATCGTTTCCCCACCCCGGAGTTCCAGGCTGCTGACCTGACTTAAGCGCATTCTCCTGCGTATCAAGACCAAACTTAGTAAAGCTGCCACTAGTGCCATGCACTGTCATACGTGGGCCAGGGTTAGCAACCAATGCACTACCATGAAGAATTACCCGCATTTCGTCATATCCCAGCACGGCATGAAACCAGTCATCTGCGACTGCTCCATCACGTTGTTGAGCCAGGTCTAACCACATTGTTTTTGGTGTACCAAACAACTGCAGTGCCTGATCGAGTAAATGCGATCCCAAGTCAAACCACAAACCTCCGCCTAGAGCAGCCGACTCACGCCAGCGCGTTTGAACTTCAGGCCTATAGCGGTCAAAGTGTGATTCAAAATGTGTCACACGGCCTAGTGAACCTTCGCGCAACACCTTCTTTAACGTCAAAAAATCGGAATCCCAACGGCGATTATGAAATACTGATAGCAGCCGATCATATTGATGAGCGAGCTTAATAAGCTCCTTACCTTCACTAGTAGTGAGAGTGAATGGCTTATCCAAAACTACGTGCTTACCGGCTGCTAGAGCCGCTGCCGCAAGAGGAAAATGCGTATCATTGGGAGTTGGAATAACCACCAAATCTATATCAGCGCAGGAAAATAACTCTTCGGGGGATGAGAACACAGCCAAATCAGGTTGGTCTATATGCACCTTTGCCGGATTGCTGGAGGATATTGCGGCGAGTTGTAGGCCCGATACAGCCTTAATCAATGGTGCATGAAACGTTTTTGCGGCATAGCCGTAACCAACGATGCCTGTTTTGAGTATCTTTGTCATAAATTAATTCCTAGCATGAGCAACCAAAAATTTGATCATCGTCACTACCTATAAAAATTGCTCTATTTTGTAAATTCCGTTACATAACAATTTGCTGACCGAAGTGTTAATATTATAAAAATGAATCTGCCTTATTTATGTAAATACATTTTTAACCTGTCGGAGTCACAATACCACTGCATAAATATTGTAGTTTGTAAAACTTCAGACTGGGGGGTTCTAGTGGTGTGAGGTATCGATAATTTAATGTTAGAACGTTGTCTTTATTACTGACACCCGGCAACTTACCAACAAGCTTACAAAGTCTTCAAACCATTTAAATCAATTTTTCAATAACTTACCCTCACCCGCTTCGGTGGGTTCATCGACATATTACTCATATAAACCTTGAGTATAAAATTATTAAAAAGCCCCATCATTTCTGATGAGGCTTTTTCTGTTCTACGCTAATCGAACACTGTCCTAAAAAGCCTTTTCAAATTCAATTGTTGGCTATTCAACATGTGGTCAATACTGTCATCATATTTTAATACTCATATATCTGACTGAATCACCTCTTCTTAACAGCTTCAGTCGGCAAAAGTCTCATTTAACACGCTGGCTAGTCCTGTTGTATTCATACTAAAAATTAAATGAACCAAGTTCGGATTTAAAACCAACACAGCTTCAATGCCATGGGCTTGAAGGGCGGTACTGTCTAATAGACTGGCATCTTTCACTTCTAAGCGTAAGCGATTATCGGCAATAGCACGACATGAACTCACGTCACCCAATAGTGGCAGGATGGCTTGAGCTTGCTCGCGATCCTTTGCTGAAATGTTAACCGTTGCGGTTGCTATTACAGGCGTGGGAGTCGCAGCAAGATAGCCACCTGACGCGAGCATTTCATCAATTTCGGTACGTGACACTTCGGCGATAGTCCCCACAATAGCTTGTACCGCATTTCCCGAAATCAACACGCCACTGGCGCCTAACTGCTTCAATCTAGCTTGATCCACTTTACTGGTATCGCGCACATCCATCCGTAAGCGGGTAATACAAGAATCCACATTGACTAGGTTCTCTGGTCCGCCGAAGGCTTCGATAAAGTTACGCGCTCTTTCTGTCCCTTCTGATGAAACGATCTCTAATTCAACATCCATTCGACCTGGCGTTTTCAAGTCGAACTTCAAAATTAAGAATCTAAACACCACGTAATACAAAGCCGCATAAATGAGACCTAACACCACCAGCAACCAGATTTTTTGCGAATGACCTGAAAGAACAAGAAAATCGATCAAACCGTGTGAGAAAGAGGTTCCATGAACAACACCAAACATATTTACTAGCACATAAGCAAGACCAGCCATTAACGCATGTACTACATAAAGTAATGGTGCGGCAAATAAGAATGCAAACTCAATGGGTTCAGTAATTCCGGTTAAAAATGCGGTTAACGCTGCCGAAATCATGATACTACCGACCATGACACGATTTTCTGGGCGCGCAGTATGCCAAATCGCCATTGCAGCAGCAGGTAAACCAAACATTTTAAACAAATAACCTCCCGCAAGTTGACCGAAGCCATTACCAGCAGCTCGACTCGCATCGTCTGCTTGCAAATAACACGTCAGTACGCCAGTTGCAGGTTTACCTAAACTGTCAACACAATTGCCCGCTTCGAAGAAGAAAGGTACGTTCCATACATGGTGTAAACCGGCTGGAATTAACGAACGCTCAACCACACCATAAATACCAAAAGCTAATGTTGGATTTTGATATGCCGCCCAATGGGAAAATGCAGCAATAGCATTGCCTATCGGAGGCCAAATGAACGATAAGATAACTCCCGCAAAGATCGCTCCAAAACCAGTAATAATAGGCACACTTCGTTTACCTGAGAAGAATCCAAGATATGAAGGTAATTGAATTTTAAAGAAACGGTTAAAGGTCGCTGCAGCAATAGCACCGGCAATCATACCGCCAAACACGCCCACATCAGTACCAGGTTCAAGTACGCCGATGGTTTTAACCATGATGGCATATCCCACTAAGGCCGCCATAGCAGCCACACCATCATTTTTAGCAAATCCTAACGCGATACCTATCGCGAATAGCAATCCCATATTGCTAAAAATGGCTTCGCCCGCTTGTACCATTAACACATTGACGATATCGGGGAGCACACTAAAACCTGCGCTCCCAACGCCTAATAAGATACCCGCCACGGGTAATACGGAAACCGGCAACATGACCGATTTGCCCACTTTTTGTAAAACCGAAAATGCGCCACTCATCATAGCCTTCTTCGGTTTAGCTGCTGTTATTGTTTTAGATGTCATAATACAACCTTAGAAATTTTAATAGATTACCAAGTGATCAACGTTTTTCAATATCGCCTTTAACGGCAAGTAACGTATTAGGATCTCGCATTAATGCTCGAACATCTTTGGCATCTGCACAGCTCATCGCTTTAGCAGCTATAAGCTGACACGCTTGCTGATTTAAATGACGCACTTGATGCTTCACTTCTGGAATTGAAGGCACACTCACAGACAGTTCATCAATACCTAAGCCGACCAAAATAGGCACAGCATCTTTTTCGCCGGCCAATCCACCACAAATGCCAGCCCATTTACCTTTGGCATGCGCGGCCTTAACCGTCATATCGATCAGGCGTAATACTGCAGGATGCAATCCATCAGCAATGGCGGCTAACTTAGGGTGTCCACGATCAATCGCTAAGGTATATTGAGTCAAATAATTAGTACCAATAGAGAAAAAGTCGACATGTTCAGCCAACACATCTGCCATTACGGCTGCCGATGGCACTTCAATCATGATGCCAATTTGGATCCCACTAATATCGATAGCCAATTTTTCGGCTTCTTCTTTTACAACTTGTTTGGCTAACTTAAGCTCAAACAAAGATGCTACCATCGGGAACATAATGCGTAAGTTTCCTGCACCAGCCGCTTTCAATAGTGCGCGAACTTGTTGTCGTAATACTGCAGGCTTATCTAAACCAACACGGATACCACGTTCACCGAGAAATGGATTATCTTCTTTAGGCAAAGGTAAATAGGCTAACGGCTTATCTCCTCCTACATCTAACGTACGCACAACTAAAGGACGCTGTCCTAACGTTTGCAATACCGCACGATAGACTTGTTCCTGATCATCCTCTGAAGGTGCAACTGATTGGTCTTGATAAAGGAATTCAGAACGCAATAAACCAACCGCTTCGCCTCCCATTTCAACTAATTTTTGGGCATCACTGACTTTAGCGATATTGCCGGCAATTTCAAATCGCACTCCATCTAAGGTAACGGCTGTCTCATCTTTGTGCGCTAAAGCCAAGGCTTTCTGCTGCTCAGCGGCATTTTTAATCACATCAAGTTGCGCCATTTCAGCTTCTGTTGGCGACAATAATAGATAACCTTTTGCTGTATCGAGTAACACCTCAGTACCGTGCAAGGTCATGATCTTAGCTTCAACACCAGCCATAGCAGCAATACCCATTGCTCTAGCTAAAATAGCACTGTGGCTCGATGCCCCTCCTAAAGTGGTGCAAATTCCTTTAACAAATGCGGGGTTTAGTTTGGCTGTATCTGAAGGGGTTAAATCTTTGGCGACTAAAATGGTATTTTCAGGGAGTTCAGCCGGAATAGTATCTTGAGACAATCCCGCCATAATACGTGAAACTCGATTACCAACGTCGATAAGGTCTGTTGCTCGTCCTGCGAGTAATGGGTTGTCCATTCCAGCAAGTTTGTCCGCTTGGCGACAAATACTTTTACTCCAGGCATAAGGGGCCGACTTACCTTGCTGTAATTCAATAATACAGTCATCGTACAAATCAGGATCTGACATTAGCTCTTGGTGGGCCACAAAAATATCGGCTTTTTGCCCCATATCCTTGTTATGCAGCTCTTCAACCAGTTCGACTAAGGTTTGATTAGCCACCTTCATTGCATCGTCTAAAGTTTGCTGTTCAACCTGTGCATCGTCGGCAAAAGTGTCAAACTTAGGCACTTCAGCTTTAATCACGTATAAACGCCCTTTAACTTGACCGGGAGATGCCTCCACACCAATCAGCTGACGTGGATCTTGGCTCGTTTGTAGTAGTAGTGATGGTTCGGAAAAAGGATCGAAGTCGCTTTTAACGTTCTTAGTCACAAGTGAAGCATCGGCGCCCTCTTCACCTAAACCAGTGCTTATCGCCTCAGATAATGCTGCTATTGCCGCTTGCTGATCTTTACCTTTAGCGAGAATAACAATCTGCTCACCAAAAGCGATGTCTAACCCCATAAGACCAACCACACTTCGAGCATTTGCTTGCTTGCCTGCTTTATCAATCATCACGTCACAGTCAAATGCTTTAATCGCAGTGACAATGGCAGCAGCAGGCCGAGCATGAATACCGGTTGGATTAATAACCACTATTGGCGCAGAACTGACCATGTCATCTGACTTTGTTACAGCACGAACTGCCGCTGATACCTCTGCACTAAATAACAGATCGCCCGCGTTGACAAATTGTTCAGTCGTTGGTGTTAATGTAATAATTCTGGTCATATCCGTGAGCAGTATGACGGTACGCAAACTTTTTACACCGCAACCCACTTTATCTAAATCCAGCTCAATCAGTGGCGTTTTAGCTTTTACAGCATCACCCACTTTCACTAATGCCTTAAATCCTTCGCCTTTCAATTTAACGGTATCGACACCTATATGAAGCAGAATTTCGATGCCAGTCGCCGTTAATAAAGTCACGGCATGCTTAGAAGGATGTATTTGAGTAACGGTGGCGTCACATGGGGCGTGAAGAATGTTTTCTGTAGGGTCTATCGCTAATCCATCACCCACCATCTTTTGGGAAAATGCGGCATCAGGAACCTGACTCAGTGGACAGCACACCCCCGTAAAAGGGGCCAGCAACTGAATTGTGGTTGAAGTTTTTTTATTCATTGGAACTCCGAATTAAACACTTAACTGCATAATATTAATGTTTTTTATTTTTTGCAGTGAAAATAGTAAAAATGAAAAGCTGCTGCTTACATGATTACTCACTACTCCCTTATCAATCTGACTATTAGCACAACTAAATGAACGTTTTTAAGGAGACCAACGATTGCCACTCCTTAATGTGTAGGGACGACGATATTCTTTAGGTAAATATCACGGATAATCGCAGTGAATACCTTAGTGATCTGGCACTAATTTACCAAAGGTAAGATGTGATGTCCCAACCAGATCTCCGAGATATGACATTGGTAACAAAATTACTTAATTGTTACCAACATCCCAAAACGTTAACAACCCCCAGCGCAGATTGAAAACGTTACCTCTGTATTTAGCCTTGCGTTTATTCATCTATAATCGAATCTAAAACATCTACAATAACGGTTACTTATATTAGCGTTAATTTAAGCTGTTTTAGAGTGCATGTTGTATTTCAGCTTTAGTTAAAATGCAATATCACCTTTGAGAGTGACAACCCAAGCATCATTATTCTCACTGATACCACCTGGATTATGTATGTACTGAATTTCAGGACGAATAGCAGAATACTTAGTCACTTGAAATTTGTAATAGCTAGCAATGACCGTCTCTGTTTCCTGGATAGGCATATAAAGTGCGTGATTGTCATTATAAAGCTGAGCGCTATCAGCTATGCTATCGTTCACATGTAGGTATTTAGCGGCTAAGCCCCATTTATCTGTCGGACGAGCAGCAAATGGACCTTGATAATTCACCCCTAATGCCAATGATTTATCCACAGTAGTGATATCTTGATCGTTCAACGTCCCCATAAGGAACACACTAAGACCGCGGACAGAATCACCATCTACAGCAGTAACCTGTTGCTCTGCGACAAAATAAGCGCCAGCTTTACTGTCATGTTGACGTGCTTTGCCACCATCAATAATCAAGGGATTACCATCTTGATTGTAGTAAAGATCTTCACCTCCAACGGTATCATGCCAATAACCCAGTTTATAAGTACCTGGTAAGTCATTGAGGTTGGGCATCCAAGCAAGTTCTACAGGAATCGTCACTCCCAAAGTGCCATGAGGACTGCCCAAATTAAGATTTTGACTGTTTTTAAGCCAGCTTGGGTTCATTTGGTAAACCCCGGTCTTTACATACCATTCTGGCGCTAGCTGATACTTGACGACACCCGCCCATTGGCTTATAGGCCAGTTGTAAACCGTGGAATTAACATTACCGAATTGGGATCCACAGAATCCAAGATAGGCAAATTCACATTGGAAAGCACCAAATTCAGCGCCAACATTCATACGGCCTAACTTAATATTGAGGTCGCCACTAAGTAGTTTTTGCTCATAATAAAACTCAGAAATACGGGTCACTCTGCCGCGGCCAAACACTTCTATAGATTGCATTAACTGGCCGATTTCAGCTTGATCATTAATATTCTGGCTCTGCCCACCTCTATTGGTCAGTGACAAATGGAAGTTGGCATCGGACAAGTCTAATAATTTTTCGAGGTCGAAGTTAACACCAAGAACGGTTTGATCTGCATAACTAGTGGCATGATGTTGGCCACCTGTTAAGTTGCCTCCGGTTTCGAAGGTATAACCTAAGCTAACGTCGATACCGGCATTATGCATCTGGCTTCGGATACCACCAATATCACCGAACAAATAGTTATCCGCGGAGAAATTTTCGGCTTGTACTGAACTACTGCAAATAAGTAACAGTACTGAGGCTGTTATGAGAGAATTTATACTTTTCATTGAATACTTCTTTTAGTCAATTGGAAAGCGCAATGCATCGTCAAAAATAAATGCACTATTTGATGTAGCAAAATCGTTATTTTGTTTAAAAAAAATAGTAATTACAAAACGAGAATACAGTAATTAATTTACATACCAATCTGAATGTGTTGATTATGAGCGCGTGATCTCATGTTGAAAATTGCCACTGTTCTTTCAGACACTCTTGAATTTAGTTGGCTTTTAGTTTGCATAACAAACAATGTTTCTAACGCAATATAGATTCTAGTGGGAGCGCATAGATGAACAGGATTGCCAACGGATACGTTGGCAGAAAAACTCACTTGGAAGGAGTTACAGGTGCTAGTGAGGCTATACAGGCCGATGTGAGATGGAGTGATGGAGTGATGGAGTGATGGAGAGTTTGCGGTTATGAGTACCACTTACAAAGAATAAAGCGCAACCTTACATCTGAGGCCATATCATCATGCCAAATATGTGGGTTTTATTGCTCTTATTGCGGACGATATTGATTGACTGATTAACCTGGGCAGTTAACTCACCAACATAGGTGATGAAAGCATCAATCCGAGTAGGTTTATCTATCGATTTGATTCGATTTTGAAGATGCTAATAACATCAACATTGCGCCATAATGTACATAAAATTGCATTCCAGCGCGGTGACGAGTGAGCAAGAACTCTATATTTCCATCGAAGGGAAAGTCTTTATCGCGTAACGATTTGTCGAAACAAATATGAGATTAATTAAACAGTAACGCAAATAAAGGCGCGGTTATCACCATGGCTATGCCAGTAAAAATCATGGTTAAACTTGCGACGACGCCTTCTTCTCGGCCAATTTGATTCGCTTTAGCGGCTCCTGCGCCATGGGCTGACGCGCCTAATGATATACCTCGTGCCAAGCTGCTTTTTATGTTGGCAGCTTTAAAAAGAGGATCGCAAATGAGCATACCCATAATACCTGTCACTAACACTAACATTGCGGTTAATTCAGGGACGCCACCAAATGCGCTTGTAGCTTCGATAGCAAAGGGAGTTGAAACCGATCTTACAATGAGGCTTTTAGATAGTTCTGCCGGCATATGAGTGAAATGGAGAATCAACCATGATGAACCAACGCCTAAACATAACCCCACTAATACGCCAACACTTATGGTTAACGGATAACGTTTAATCAGAGCCCTTTCTCTATAAATTGGCACTGCAAATGCAATAGTCGCAGGCGCTAATAACGCGGGTAGCCAATGGGTAAATTGAAAATAATCGACCAATGGAATTTGAAATATCACTACAGTCAACAAAATAATAGTAGGGGCTAAAATAATGGGGGCGAACCAAATGCGTTGCTGGCGTAAATACAAGCGCTTACTAAAATAATAACCGACTAACGTGAGTAATAAACACAATACACCTAATAACGAACTATTCATTGTTACACCCCATTATATTCAATTTTAAACAGCACGTAAGCGCTGAGATGTAATGCTGTTTAAACGTTGCTGACGTTCAAATTTAAATAGCTTATCGACAATAAACGCAGTACCCAATAACACACTCGTACTCGCCAATAACATGCACACAATCAACTCTGCACCATAACTTTCTAGCAATGACTCATATTTTGTAATGGCAACAACTGGAGGAATAAAAAATAACAATAAATCGCCAATTAACCAGCTCGAACCTTGTTTGACGACTTTCTCAGGGATCCATCGGCAAGACAATAATATCAACAATACGCCGAGGCCAATCACGCTTCCTGGAATAATCGAATGAACAGAATAAGCAACCCATTGACACAACCAAGCAAAGAAACATAGGCCGCTGACTTGGATGATTAAGGTTGTTTTGCACTTTAAAAAGGCACTATGACCAGTGAATAGAGATAACATTTAGTTTCACGCAATGGTTATTTAGTTGATATGCGGAGTTTACCCTTGCTTAATTGATAAAAAAAATGAATATTAATGATTGATTACATCACTTTTGGTTATGACATTGGATCTTAAAGCACTGCACTATTTCACTGAGGTTGTTAATGCTGGCGGTTTCGCTAAAGCATGTCACACAGCATTTGTGACTCAACCTGCCCTCTCAAAAGCAATACGCTTACTGGAAGAAGAGCTTGATATGATATTGCTAGAACGCGGAAAGCGTGGCTCGCAAATCAGGCTAACTGAAGCAGGGAAAGTAGTTTATCGCCATGCCTCAAAGTTAATGGAAGCCCGTCAACTGATGATGGCTGAACTGGATTGTTTACGTAATTTAAGTGGTGGTTCACTAAAATTAGGGCTAGCTCCATTAGGCAGTGCAGAGTTATTTGCCCCTGTGATAGCTCAATTTAGACAACAATATCCGAGTATTGAGCTGCAATTATTGGTGCGCGGCGGTATAGAGCAAACGGCAGCCTTACACAAAGATGAAATAGAACTTGCGACAGGGATTATTGATTTCGATGATGAGTTTTGTGGTATTCGTATTCGCAATGAGTCAATGGTGGTTGTATTACCCGCAGGCCATAAACTTGCGAGTAAAGAAACGTTACAGTTAAGTGAGCTTGATCAATTGGCCCAAGTGATGTTTGAGCCAGAATACGCCTTATATGAGCTAGTGCTTGAAGCTTGTGCCAAAGCGGGATTTAAACCCCAAAATATCACTCGAGTCAGTCATGCTGATTTTGGCATTGCACTAGTCGCGGCTGGCTCTGGAGTAATGATACTGCCAAAAATTATTGCTGAACGATACCGGGTCGAAGCGGTTGTGAATGTCCCCTTAGCCAGTGAAGATTTACGCTGGGAGTTATCATTGTTTTGGCGTAAGCAGAAACATCTATCATTTGCGGCTCAAGCAATGATAAAGCTTATTAAGCAGCATTTAAGTCAGCTAGAAAATAAACCTAAAAACGAGTAAAGCAGCAGCGTTACGCATAATGTTTATCGAAAGCAACTAGCCAAGATTTTATCAACCGAAGAGTCAAAATAATTTAGATACAATTGCACCTAAGCCGGTAGCAGAGGTTGGTGTTGCTTTAGATGGGCTGTTATCTACCGTTAACGTATAGGTCCCCACAAAGTCATCAATGTAGCCAGGGGGCATTTATGCGTAAGAAGTAACAGTAGGTTCAACATGCAGCTCATTACTAGCAGACCAATAAGGCGATGTATGGTTAGGCATACCATTGGTTTCAATAACAATGTTCGTGCCACTGAGCACCACATTGACGTTGTTATCATCAAACTCATAGTACGCAGTATGTAAAATGCCACTGCCTAAATCTTCTGTTCCCGTATCGGTGCCGGTATCGGTTGAACTGGTTGCATCTGTTACATCGGTGCTGTCTTCAGAACCGCCACAGCCAGTTAACCCCAAGGTTAACCCCAAGGTTAACCCCAAGGTTAACCCCAAGGTTAACCCCAAGGTTAACCCCAAGGTTAA